>JAPPGP010000253.1:49200-101582 GCA_028821395.1 Defluviicoccus sp. | reverse complement strand
AGATCACCAGCGAGGTGAGAATGGCCGGCACGGTGCCGATCCCGAACCAGACGACGAAGACCGGCACCAGCGCGACCTTGGGTATCGAGTAGAAGCCGACCAGCATCGGGTAGCAGGCGTTGTAGAGAACCTTCGACGACCCGATGATCGCGCCGATGATCACGCCCACCAGCACCCCCCCGGCGAAGCCGGTCGTGGTGGTCATCAGGGTCTGCAGCCCGTGCCGCTGGATGCCGTGGAACTGATCGACCAGGACGACGGCGAACTGGCTCGGCCGCGGCAGAATGAAATCCGGCATATTGGTGGCCAGGCACACAAGCTCCCAGATCAGAAAGAAGCCGAGGATGATCAGCGCCGACCAGAACCAGTTCAGCTCCTTGAGTTTCTTCATTCTTCCAACCCGTCCCCGGCCGTCTCGTCGAGCTGGAAGTGCTCGATGCGGGCGCGCAGATCGTGGATCAGCTGGACCGCGGTGTCGCGGAACAGATCGTCCAGCGCGCGCGGCCGCGCCAGCTCGACCCGGCGGTCGAAGATGATACGCCCGGGCCGCGCGCTCATCACCACCACGCGGTCGGCGAGATAGACCGCCTCGCGCAAGTCGTGGGTGACCAAGAGGACGGTCGGGCGCCGGTCCATCCAGAGCGCCTGCAAGACGCCCCACAGCTCCTCGCGGGTAAAGGCGTCCAGCGCGCCGAACGGCTCGTCCAGCAGCAGCAGGCTCGGCTCGTGGATCAGCGCGCGGCACAGCGAGGCGCGCTGCAGCATCCCGCCGGAGAGCTGCCACGGGTATTTCCGGCTGAAGCCGTGCAGCCCCACGCGGCGCAGCAGCGCCTCCGCGCGGGCGGTGTTCCGCTCGCGATCGCGGCGGAAGCTCTCGCGGTAGGGGCGGACGATCCTGAGCGGCAGCAGGACGTTGTCGATGGTCCGCCGCCACGGCAGCATGGTCGGGTTCTGGAACGCCATGCCGACGATCTTGATCGGCCGGGTGACGACCTCGCCGGCGACCGACACCCGGCCCTCGGTCGCCGGGTTCAGCCCGGAGATGAGCTTCATCAGGGTCGACTTGCCGCACCCGCTGGGTCCGACGATGGCGACGAACTCGCCTTCCCCGACGGCAAGCTCGGTATCCTTCAGGGCGAGCGTGTCGGTCTCGGGATCGCCGTAGCGGAGCGCGACCCGTTCGAGCGCAACCGCGGCGCCCGCCGACGCGCCCGGCCCGCCCGGCGGATCGTCGGTCTCCGCCGGGCGGGCCGTGGCCAGATCGTTCATCAGCCCATGCGGTCCTTCATGGGCGGCAGGAAGCGCGACTGGAACACCTCGTCCGGGTCGGGCGTCCGCTCCAGCTTGAAGGCTTTGGTGACGATATCGATGGACCGCTTGAGCCGCGCGGGATCGGTATCGCCCATGCCGATCTTCTTCATCTCGGGCGACAGGATGAGATGTTTCAGCGTCGCCATCAGCCGTTCCTTCTCGGAAGCCCGCTTGAGCAGCGGCTCGCGCCGCATCACCGCGTCGAGCCCGACCTCCGGGTTCGCCACCACCTCCCAGAACGCCTTGTTGATCGCGCCGACCATGCCCTTGACCTTGTCGGGGTGCTTCTGGAGCAGCTCCTGGCTCACCATGACGGCGTTGGAGTAGAGGTCCATGCCGAAATCGGCGAAGCGCATGAAGTCGAGGTCGCGGTCGGGGTCCATGCCGACGCGGAGCGCATCGAACAGGACCGTCAGGTGGTAGCCCGATACGCCCTCTACCTTGCCCTGCTTGAGCATGGTGACCCGAAGATTGGGCTTCATGTGCTGCCAGCTGACCTTGCCGGCGTCGATGCCGGCGATATTGGCGAAGGCCGGGAACAGCTTGAACGCGCCGTCATTGACCGGCGCGCCGAGGGTCATGCCCTCGAGCTGCTTCGGCTTCATGATCTTGGCCGCCCTGGGGGTGGCGATGACGAAGGGCGTCTGGTTGTAGATCATGTAGACCGCGACCGGCTGCCTGCCCTTGTTCTTCGAGGCAAACCGCGTGATCGCGTTGATGTCGCCGAAGCCCGCGTCGTAGGCGGTGCTCGCCACCTTGGGCACCGCGGCACCCGAGCCCGCCCCCTGGTCGAGCTGGATGTCGATGCCGGCCTGCTTGAAATACCCTTTGTCGTCGGCCAGGAAGAACCAGGCTTGGGGGCCCTGGTACTTCCAGTTGAGGATGAAGCGAATTTTGAGCGGATCGGCCGCCTGCGCCGGCCCGGCCATGCCGGCGCCGAGCGCGGCGATCATGGCGAGGCCGACGACCGCGGCGCCGCCGCGTCGCAGAGAATCCGATAGCATTGCCTGTCTCCCTTTCGTCTTTGTGCTTCCGTTCGAGCGGCGTTTCGCAACCACAGACAGCTTCATGCGGACTGCGACCATTATCCGCGCGAACCGCCCCGACCGCCAAGCGGCTTCGGCGAATTCGCCCGAGGGTCGCGGCGGGCTCCGTTTCTCCCGGTTTTTCAAGGTGTTGCAGCGGCCGCCCACGGCGCGCAGGGCGACCGTGCCCGGTTTCCGAATGCCCGGCCGCCGCCATCCGGGCCGGATCGCCGATCCGCCGGCCCCGCGGGCCTCCCCTGGTGTCAGCGGGATCGCCGGTTGATATGGTCAAGCGGTCGCGGCGCGCGCCATCGCGGATCGCCGCGCCCGGATTCGCCGGAGAGGACCATGCTGTCCAGGGAAGACAACGAGCTCGTCACCCGGGTGGGCAAGGGGACGCCGCTCGGCCGGCTGATGCGCCGCTACTGGCTGCCGGCGCTGCTGGCGCGCGAGATCGCCGAGCCGGATTGTGCGCCGGTCCGCGTCCGGCTGCTCGGCGAGTCCCTGGTCGCCTTCCGCGACAGCGCCGGACGGATCGGGCTCGTCGAGGAGTTCTGCGCGCATCGCCGGGTCTCGCTGTTCCTCGGGCGCAACGAGGAGCACGGGTTGCGCTGCGTCTATCACGGCTGGAAATACGGCGTGGACGGACGCTGCGTCGACATGCCGACCGAGCCGCCGGAGACCGATTTCCGCTCGCGCATCCGGCTCGCCGCGTACCCGACGGTCGAGCTCGGCGGGGTGGTCTGGGCCTATCTCGGAGACGGCGCGCCGCCCGCCTTGCCGCGCTTCGAGTGGACCGGGCTCAGGGACGACCAGCGCGTCGTCACCCGCACCTGGCAGGAGTGCAACTGGCTGCAGGCTCTCGAAGGCGGGATCGACAGCATGCACGCCTCCACCCTGCACACCACGCTGACGCCGGACACCGAGCGCGCCGGGCTCGGCGGCCTCTGGACCGTGCCGGTGCCGCTCAGCGACGAGGTCGAGATCACCGATTACGGCCACGCCTACGCCTCGATCCGGCCGATGCCGGGCGGCCGGAAGTGGGTCAAGGTCTACCACTGGGTGATGCCCTGCCACACCGTCTTGCGCACCTGGCGGTGCTAACTATCTGAAAATAGGGTCGTTTTCTCTCCCGCACAGAGTTGCAGATGGGCGGAATCCGCAACGGTTTCTTCCCCGGCTGCAACCGCAACCGGGAGATTGTCAATGGCCGGAAAGACCCTCACCGACGCCCGAATCGGGGCGGCGGTTCCACGCAACACCGCATACGAGATCCGCGACCGGAAGCTCAGGGGCTTCGGGGTCCGGGTGTTGGCCTCGGGGAAGAAGCGCTTCTTCGTCCACTGCCAGCACCGCGGCGAACGCGTCTGGGAGATCGTCGGCGACGCCGAGACCATGGACCTCGCCGATGCCCGCGCCCGCGCTGCGAAGATGCTGGCGGCGATCCGGCGCGGGGAGGAGGGGTCCCTGGATCCCGCGGACACCCTCTTCGAGGCCGTCGCCGAGACCGTGTTCCGGCAATACGAACGGGTGTGGAAACCGCGCACGCTCGCCGTCAACAGGGACTATCTCCGCAACCAGATCCTGCCGTATTTCGCCGGGCGTCCGGTCGCGGACATCGACCGGCGCGCGGTGAGCAACTGGTTCGCCTCGCTGGCCGCGACGCCGGTCGCGGCGGACCGGTCGATGCCGGTGCTCTCCGTCATCATGCGGGAGGCCGAGAAGATGGCCCTCCGCCCCGAGGGTTCCAACCCGTGCCGGGGCATAAGGCGGTACCGGCGCAAGGGACGCGAGCGGTTTCTGTCCGACGAGGAGATCCGCCGCCTGTCCGCGGTGCTCTCCAGGCATGCCGGCCGGTTCCCGCGCCAGACCGCCCTGGTCCGCCTTCTCCTGCTCACCGGATGCCGCAAGGGCGAGCTCCTGACGCTCCGCTGGTCGGACTACCGCGAAGGCCGCCTGTTCCTGCGCGATAGCAAGACTGGACCCCGCACGGTCTGGCTGTCCCGGCCCGCGCGGGACATCCTCGACGGGCTCGACCGGCCCGGCCCGTGGGTCTTTCCCGCGGCCAATGGCGGGCCGCGCCGCGCGAGCTGGCTCGACCATTTCTGGTATTCGGTCCGGGCCGAGGCGGAATTGCGGGACGTGCGTCTTCACGATCTCCGCCATACGCATGCGAGCGTCGCGCTGAGACTGGGCGCGACGGTGCTCGCCATCGGCAGGCTGCTCGGTCACGCCGATCCCCAGACCACCCTCAAATACGCCCATCCCGCCGACGCGATGATCGCCGACGCCACCGAGACGGTGGGCGCGATCCTCGACGGGAGTTGATCCATGCGGGCACGGGAACGGAGAAAGCTCACCGACGCCGCCATCGCCCGGCTCCGCCCCCGGGACCGGGAATACACGGTCTGGGACAGTCGCGTGCCCGGTCTCGGCGTGCGCGTTCGTCCGACCGGCGGGAAGAGCTTTGTCCTGTTGCGAGAGGTCGGCGGGCGCTCGAAGCGCGTCGCCCTCGGCCCGGTCTCGACGAGGAGCATCGAGGAGGCGAGGCGGGAATGCCATGAGCGCAGGGCCAGCCCCGAACCGGAGGGAGCGCCGCATTCGCCCGGCACCGTTCCCCTGTTGGGGGACTTCGTGGAGGGGGAGTGGAAGGCGGCGCATTTCGCGCGCTACAAGCCGTCGACCAGGAAGGGCGTCGGCGCGCTGCTGGAGACCCGGATATTGCCCGCGTTCGGGAGCAGGCCGCTGGACCGCATCGCTCCGGCGCGGGTGCGGCGATGGTTCGACGAATACAGCCGCACCGCGCCGGGAAGGGCGAACAAGGCGCTCGAACTCCTGCGCCAGATCATGAGTTTCGCCGTCGCGCGGGGCTGCATCGAGAAGAACCCGGCGCGCGGCATCCGGACCAACCGGCGGCCCAAGCTCACCCGCTTCCTGTCGCGCGAGGAAATCGCGCGCCTGCACCGCGTCCTGGATGGGCAGACCCACCCGGGAAACTGGCGGCAGGCCGACATCGTCCGGCTTCTCCTGCTCACCGGATGCCGCTGTGGCGAGATCGTGGGGCTGCGCTGGTCCGAGGTCCAGCCGGACGCCCTGGTGCTGGCCGATAGCAAGACGGGTCCAAGACGGGTGCCGCTCAACAGCCAGGCCCGGCGCATCCTTGACCGCCAGCCGCGCGGAGACAGCGCCTTCGTGTTCCCATCGCCGCTCGATCCGTCTCGGCCGCGCGGCGGCGAGCTCTCGCTGTGGCGGCGGATCCGGAAGGAAGCGGGCATCGAGGACGTCCGCCTTCACGATCTTCGGCATACGCATGCCAGCCACGCCGTGATGAACGGCGTTCCCGTGCCCGTGGTCTCGCGGCTGCTCGGCCACTCCAATGTCCGCATGACGCTGCGCTATGCACATCTCGGGGATCGCGATATCGAGGCGGAGGCGGAGCGCATCGGAACGGTCATCGCGAAGATAATGGGGTTGCAGGCCGCTCGCTCTCGGAAAGGCTGAACCGCACGCGATTATCGGTCCAATCACCGCTGGCTGGCCCCGCGCCGTCACGAGGGGAGAGCAGCCGAGAGCCGGGCGGCGGGAGGCGCTCGGGAGGGCGTCCCCGCCGCTATCCCTCATCTGCACGAAGGAGACGGCGGCATGACGGCAGCCATGGCAAAGCCCGGCAACACGGCGGAGACCTTTTTGGTTCACTTCTTCGGCACCGGCCTGGCCGACGACCGCTACGTGGTCCAGCGGTTCCGGGCCCGCGCGGACGGAGACATCGTTCCCGCCCCCGCCGAGGCGCTCGCCGCAAAGGGGCGCAAGGCCCGACCCGCCGGCGAGGCGTGGCCCCCGCTCGCGCCGGGCAGCTTCTGGATGACCTGGGAGATCGACTGGCCGCGCTCCGTGCTCATCGCCAAGAACCCCCTCGACGCCCTCTCGGTCCTCTCCCTCCATCTCGTGCCGGCCACCCGAAAGGGGTGCGCCGTCGTCTCCGCACCCGCCTCCCCGGCAACCCTCCCCACCTGGATCGAGGCCTGGAACCCAAGCCGCATCTTCTGTGCCTACGACGCAACCCCCGACGGCGAACAGGCCGCGCAGCGCCTGCTGCGAAAGAACAACAGGGTCGTCCGCCTCCGTCCCGCCCTCGACGGCGACGACTGGAACGACATGCTCATGCGCGAGCGCGCCGGCGAACCGATGGCCACCGACGATCGGCCGATAGACTGACCGGCCCGCCAGCCGCCGACGAAACCAGCGACAAGAACTCCACATCGTCACCGACCCCCCCCGGATCGGCGCGCAACCTCAGCCGAAAACAGCCGCCCGCGCCGGTAAACCGCCGGAAAACCGCGCTTCTACGCCGTCGTCAACACGATGCGCGGTGCGAGGATCGGGTTCCCGCGTGAGGATCGGGTTCCCGCGTGACCCGTAGGGTAAAATCTAAACTTCGAAGGTGGCGCTGATGGTTTGGACGGAACCCCTCGTTCCGAAGTTCGCCGCGCCGGGCGGCAATAGAATTCCCTCGTAGAACACTCCCACCCAGAGCTTTCCGTCTTTGATTTCGGCCTCCGATTCCGGGATTGACCATTCGTCTTCATCTCCCGGACCCAAACCTCCAGAGACCTTGCTTTCTCGGAGCGCAAGAACACGCTCAGGCGAATGCCAGTCACTATCGCCCACCTGGACCGAAACCGATTGTGCTGGCCCCTTGCCAATGTTCTTGACGCGGATCCGAAATTCGGATTTCCGCGAGTTCCTGGCGAAACTGGAGATCATCAGAACCGGCTGATTATTGAGCTGCTGCTCGTCCTCGATAATCTTCTCGATGTTCCTCGCCACGACGGTCATCGCCGAACTCGATCTCCACATGAAAAATGTGGCGATGGCCATCACGACCGTCGCGGTTGCCATAACGATCTCAAGAAACAAGACCATCGGCTCAGACTCCGACGACGAGTGTGCCGCCGGTACGGGTCGGGTCAATACACAGAGCCATCCATGCGCGCGGAATGCAGTGACGCTTGATGGATGGCCCGATCCAGAACCGGTGACCGGCCCATCCGCTCCAGAAAATCGCAATCACAAGAAGGACGGCAAACACGATCGAAGCCATTGCCTCCTCCGTATTCGGAGCCCCGTTGACCCGACGATACAGCATGGCTGGCCGGTCGTAGCCGAATCTGATGTGGCGGATACGGGCCGTCCGGCCTTGAGACCGGCGCGGGCCGGCCGCTACAGTCGGGCATCGACGGCGTGCCCCGCCGCGAGCCCGGCGGGCCGCCGGCACGCGGGGAGGCGGAAGCGGTGGCGAAGCCGGGACCTGCCCTGCCTGACGATGCGGGCGCCGCGGCCCGAGAGGTCGGCACGCGGCTGCGCGAGGCGCGGCTTGCGCTCGGCCTCGAGCCCGGCGACCTCGCGCGGGATCTGCGGATTCGCGAAACCTTGCTTCTTGCGATGGAGGAGGGGCGTCTCGACGCCCTGCCGGGCGCGCCCTTCCGGAGCGGCTTCGTGCGGTCCTATGCGGACCGTCTCGGCCTCGACGGTGCGGCTCTGGCGGCGCAACTCCGTCCCGCGCCGGCCGCGCCGGCCGGCGCGGCTGGTTCCTTCGCGGTGGCGGATGGCGTCTTCCCGGCGGCCGGGTTCCGGCGATGGCGGCAAGGCTGGCGGCGCAGGCCGGCACCTGCCCGCGCTCACCATGGTCACCGTCGCGACCCGCTCGCGCGTCAGGCCGAGACAGTGACGTTGCCGAAGAATGTCCTTGATGTCGTTCATGCCGATCCTCTTCATCGAGCCCTGTCTCGTCGCTTCCGTCCATCGACCGATGAAGCGGCGGCAGGAGAGAATCGGCGCACCGAGCGACCCGAATGTTCAGACGCGCCCACGATCCTCATGGACGGAGGAGAACCGAACCCGGACCGTCACATTACGCGGGAATCACCGCCAATTATCGCCAGAATTTGCAGGCATGACGGTTGAAGACTATCGAAGAACCAGCAAGAATAGGAATCGGATCCCGAAAGGCTAGACTGCCCGGCCGGTCTACTTCGGCTTGACTGGCACAGGACGATCACATCCGAAATGCGATGGGCACAGCACCTCGTCGCAAAACGGGGCCGTGTTCAATAGAGAGAATGAAATGGCGTTGTATCCCTCGTGCCTATACAACCGAACTCAAGAAGCAAGACGTCATCTGACCAACACGAGGCGGACAGGTGCGGATTTCAGCGGTTATCCGTATCACATTGTCGATTTATCTGTCAGAATGAGACCAATCGTACAAGAAATAGATAAGATACGAAAAACCAATCTTGAAATTAACCTAGTAAAATTCGAACGGTCTCGGTCTTTTTCCACAAATGACAGATACCTCAGGAGAAGCAAAGTTGGCATCTGGGTTGTTCTTGGCGCTGTAATCCATGAACGGTACATTCATGTAGGCAGCACAGAAGGAGACGAAAAGACAATTCGTCTCGATGTAATGTCTGACAAAGGAAGATGGATTGTCAATTTTTATGAGTTTCTTTACGGACTAGAGTCGTATCTAATGACACGAGATGAAATAGCGATCATCGTTTGCGACATGGTTGACGCCTACAGAAGTTTGGTAGCGAACGATGAGCCAAAGTACAGAAAGGTACCTCCACAATTCGGAAACTTTGATCTTGATTGGTTGTTGTGGGACTACGTGACTCCGGAGCTGGGTCTGAAGAGAATATTCATGAATGAAATTTTCGAGAGAATTGACATACCTGATCATGTTCTTATAAAAGTTAGATTCAATGCCAACGAAATTGCGTACAATGAGTTCATGTTGTACGTTGGGCCTCATGAAACGCTTGGCAAAAATGGAGATTGGAAGAAAGCAGTTTCCTGGACGACACTATCTGAGACTGTTCGGCGATACATCAATTTGAAGTAAGTATGCGGGTTTTATCCGTGAGCGATCCGCTCAGCTTCTTGCCCCGGAGGGTATTGGAAAGTGTTGTACCGGGCAAGGGGGCCTGTATCCGAACGGGTGTGTCCTGTTGTCATTCACTCGTGTGACGGTGGGTTGACAGAAATCCCGGAATTCCCCGCCGCGGTTCGGTGTACAAATGCCGCGCCAGAGCCGTGGAGACTTGGAGAACGATGGCGGTTCCATCGAATGTGAGGGCCGCACAGGTGATCGAGAGCAGGTCCAGGGACAGAATCTGCTTTACGCTCAAGCCCTGAGCTAGCCCGCTTTATGCATGATGACCAGGTGAGATGGTGGCGGACGTGACGTAACCCGTTGGATTCGGGTAGAAATTCGATTGGAAGCGGATTTCTGCCGAAGCAACGGAAGCGCCACGCCGCCATGACCGATGATATCCCTCTCCCGTTCGATCTTCCAGCCGTAAGCCGCAAGAAGGTGACCGCCGATTTCGCCGGCGGTTCGATCTCGTCGGACGGCGGGCTGGTGCTGTTGCGCGGGGCCGAGCGCCGGCTCCGCCTGGCCGAGACGCTGGCCGGCTGCATCCGGGAATGGCGCGATCCGGCGCGGATGATCCACACGCTGCCTGCGATGTTGCGCTTTCGCATGTTCGCGATCGCCTGCGGCTACGAGGACGCCGACGACTGCGACGACCTGCGCGCCGATCCGCTGTTCAAGCTGGCGGTGGGCCGGGCGCCGGAGAGCGGCCGCGATCTCTGTTCGCAGCCCACCATGAGCCGGCTGGAGAACGCGCCCTCGCGCAGCGAGGTGGGGCGCCTGACGGCGGCGCTGGTCGACATCTTTTGCCGCTCCTTCCCGACCCCGCCGGCGGCGATCACGCTCGACATCGACGAGACCTGCGACGCGGTGCACGGCCATCAGCAGCTCTCGCTGTTCCACGGCTTCTACGACACGCGGTGCTTCCTGCCGGTCCACGTCTACCATGTCGAGAGCGGCAGGCCGGTGGCGGTCCTCCTGCGCCCCGGCAAGACGCCGTCCGGGGTCGAGGTCCGCACCATGCTGAAGCACCTGACGCGCCGCATCCGCCGCCACTGGCCGCGCACCCGGCTCACCTTCCGGGGCGACAGCCACTACGGCCGGACCGAGGCGATGGCGTGGTGCGAGGCGAACGGCGTCGACTACATCTTCGGCCTGGCGGGCAATGCGGTGCTGCACGGTCTCGCCGACGAGACCGCCGCCGACGTCGAGCTGCGCCACGCCGAGACCGGCGCCGACAAGGTGCGCGGCTTCGCCGACTTCGATTACGCCGCCGGCTCGTGGGACCGCCAGCGCCGGGTCGTTGCCCGGCTCGAGGCCACCGCGCGCGGCTTCGACGCGCGCTACATCGTCACCTCGCTCAAGGGCGAGCCGCGCCATCTCTACGAAGGGGTCTACTGCGCCCGCGGCCAGGCCGAGAACTTGATCAAGCAGCACAAGGCCCAGCTCGCCTCCGACCGCACCTCCTGCCAGAGCCCGCTCGCCAACCAGTTCCGCCTCGTGCTGCACACCGCCGCCTACTGGCTGATGCTCGCCCTCCGCGACGCGGTGCCGCGCAGGATGGACCTCGCCTGGTCCGAGTTCGCCACCCTCCGCCAGAGACTGCTCAAGAGCCCGCCCCGGACCCGATCCGGGGTCGGCGCCCGGGTGATCGAGAAGGCCGCCCGCGTCCGCATCCACCTCGCCTCGGCCTGCCCCGACGCCGCCCTGTTCCGCCTGCTGGCGGGCCGGTTCGCGACCTCGGGACCCTGATCGCCGGGGCGGCGTGCCCCGCGAACCCGAGCCCGTTCAACCCTCAACCGCGAGTTCAAAAACATCGAATACCGGCATCGTAAAGGCGCCGGACCGCGACCCCTGCGCGATCGAAAACCGACCGATTTAATGGACCCGTCACGAATAGATACGGCTAGGCTGTCGTCCCTAAGAGCCTGGCTGGAAAAGAGTTGAGTGGCATCAGTCGGTTGTGGTTTCTCTTCTGGTGTTGGACAGGGAGGGGGACCACGGGATGTGGACTGACGCCACTCGGGGAAAGTATGAGCGCGGGGGGCTTCGCTACGCAAGCGATTTGACGGACGGGGAGTGGTCGCTTCTGGCGCCGCTGCTGGGATCGCCGTCGTCGCTCGGCCGCCCGCGCGGGACGGATTTGCGGGAGGTGATGAACGCGATCCTGTACATGGCGCGCACGGGTTGCCAGTGGCGCATGCTGCCCGGCGAGTTCCCGCCGCGCGGCACGGTGCAGTACTATTTCTACAAGTGGCGCGACGACGGGACGTGGCGGGAGGTCAACCGGGCGCTTCTGGCACGCACGCGCGAGGCCGAGGGGCGGGCGGCCGCGGCGACCGCCGGGGTGATCCACAGCCAGCCCTTCGACAAGCTCAGGATGAGGGGTGAAGACCACGGAAAGCGGCGGCCCGCGCGGGTTTGACGCGGGCAAGAAGGTGATGGGCCGCAAGCGCCACATCGTGGTGGACACCGGCGGGCGGCTGCTCGGCGCGGTGGCTCACGCGGCCGACATCCAGGATCGCGACGGTGCGCCGGCGCTTCTCGCCGAGTTGGGTGCGTGGTTTCCGGAGGTCGGCCATATCTTCGCCGACGGCGCCTATGCCGGTCCCAAGCTGGCCGGGGCGCTGAACGGGATCGGCGACTGGGCGCTGGAGATCGTCAGCTGCCTGGTCGATTCTCTCCCGAATCAGGCCAAAGGAAGCCTAGCGAGATTTCCATTCACGATAAGAGACATGAAATGCTCCTCGATCTTGTCCGCGACCGACTGTGAATTCACGAGCAGGCCGAGTTCGATGTTTCGTTCCTGCGCCGCTTCCGTGAAGTTCGCGGATGTAACGAGTGCCTCCCGACCGTCGATGACGACGCACTTGGCGTGCATCGAGCTGGCTCTACGCTCTGCGGGATCGAGCGACCGGGGGTCGTAGTAGAGGCGGGGCATTCGGTTCCCGGGCCATTCGTTACGCGCGAATTCGTTCGCGAAACGTCGGAGAATGTCGCGGTCGATCGAGGTATCGCCGTGCTGGCGGCGGACATCGATGCACAGGGTTGCCACGAAGGAATCGTCGTTGTCGAGCCGGTCAGCCAAGGTCTTGAACACCGCTTTTCCCTGACGAACAGCAAAACCGACGGCCAATACTCGCTCGCGCGCCCTGGCGAAGAGCTGCCGCATGACGACGCCGGTATCGCGCGCGCCGCCGGTTGCATCTGGTCCGCTGACGACCATCTCGATAGGTGATGAGGAGTCGCCAACCGATTCTGTGCCGGCGGCGAACGCGCGAAGCACGAGCGCGATGTGGGCGGTCGGCAAGCCTTCGGCGCTGAGTTTCGCGAGACATTCCGCGACCGACGCGGCGTGAGCGGCTGCCATGTGATCACGCAGCGACAACACACTCATGGGCGGTGTCAGGAGGCCGGCCTCCAGCAGCTCGGAGAGCCGGAGGAGATCCTTACGTTCGGCCGCGGCCAACGCATCGAATTTCATCACGTCCCGGGCTCGGTCCCATCGAAGAAAGCGGCGTTCCCAAGAGCGACTGTCGGAACGACAAGCGCCCGGTCGAGGAAATCGTTACGCTGCTCGCAACTCGTTTCCGCGATGAGCAGGCAACCGTGGCAGGCGGCGCCTTGCAGCGAACGACCCTCAAGTTGGGAATCGGGCGCGTGTTCCGCGCACACCGGGTCGTTGGAGCACAATCGGCCGCCATCGAGAGCGCGACGAAGATGAGCGCCAAGGTGTCGGCCGGTTTCCACCAGCCCACCAAGCGTGCCTTCGGAGTCCGACGAGCCCGTGTAGATCAGGATGCCGTGACCGCCATCACCGGCGTAGACGCGTTCGCGCAAGGAGCTGGCGGGGTAGCCGCAATCCAGCGCGATCGAGGTCATCAACATGTGCGAGAGAGAGTGGAGCATGACATAGGCTAGCCCAGGGAACCCGTCTTCCGGGCGATGGCGCTCGGCGGCCCATGCGCGCCAGCCCTCCAGAAGCTGGAGTCCGCGATCCTGCACGCCGGGCCGCGCGAGCCATCTCTCCACCGCCTCGGCCTTGAAGGAAATAAAGATACCCTCGCCACGGTTTTCGACTGCGGGCAGCCAAGTGACGGTCTCGGCGAGCGAGGCCCTGATAACGTCCAGATCGAGTTCGCCGTCCTTGTCCGGGCTGATCGCTTCGAAACGAGTAAAGCCAAGCAGGGACACGACCTCCCGCAGCCGGTGCACCAGCACCAGCCTGTCGATAGCCGTAAGCAGGGTGTCCCCGTCGGAATCCCAGGCGGCGCGCTCCAGTGTTTCGGCAAAGAACCTGGAATGCGGATCGTCTTCGCCGATGATGTTGTCGCCCTTGTCGAGTATCTCGAACTCGGCGGTCTTGACCGGAAGGTCCTCGTGCTCTCCTTCGCCCTGTTGGCGGCGATACTCGGCCAGCACGGTTTCGTCGGCGGTGTCGGCGAAGGCGGCGTCGAGCTCCGGAATCATCCGGAAGTTCTCCAGTGCGCCCAGATCGTCGGCCGCTTTCAGCCGGTCGTGATGCGCCGAGACTTTCGCGGCCAGCCCGGCATCGAACTCCGGCAGGGAAATGACGCTCATCGTCTGCGGGAAATATGCGTTGCTCGCCGTTCGCACGAGCAGCCGATAGGGTTCGCCGCAGGCTTCGCGCGCAAATTGCCCGATCCACGGCCTCTTGCCCTCACAGTGGCCGAGCGCGCCCGTGCCAGGACTCGACGCTTCATAAAGCGAGCGCTCCTCGCCGCAGTCGCAGACGCCGAAGGTGTCGCCGATGTCCGCGCCCGTGCCGCGTTCCTCCAGCCAGAGCGGACGTTCGCAGGTCTTCCCGCTCTGGTGGACGAACCGGCGCCAGTCCAGATCGTCGATATGGCCGAGCCGGCAGCCGCAGACGAACCGGACCGGGACCACCGGCTTGCGCTTGCCGTCTTCGTCGCGGAACCACCCCCTTTCCAGGTGGTCCCATCGCACCAGCCGGCGGCGGTGCCACCGCGGGTCTCGGGGCGAGGGTCTGGCGTCCTTGACAATGAACCAGGTCGGGAAGATGCGCGCGCCGACGGGCGCGGCCTGGCGGGCGTTTTCCTCGTGGCGAGGCGGCGTCCAGAGCTCGAGCGAGGGAAGATCCAGCAACCGCCTCAGCTTGGCGGCAAGACGCGGCTCGTCCACCTTCTCCCGACGCAGTTGGGACCAGTCCTGAAGACCGGAGACGATGATCGAGTAGTCCGGAAGGTCGATCATCGCTCCCGGCCCGTAGGTCGTGATCAACTGGCTTTGGCGAATTATGTTGTCGGGCATCGGGCGCCTACTGGATGTCCTGACCTTCGGGGGTCTTGATGGCGAGCAGCACGCCCGGTTCGACGTCGCGCAACGAACGCGGCGCCCGAAATCGAAGCTGCGTGTCGTTGAGCCTGTCGCGGTCCGGATCGATCATCTCGCGCAACAGGGGCGTGGACGTGCCGCTGTCCCGGTCCCGTGCATAGCCGAACGCCACCCCTCCCTCTCCGGCTTGGTGGGCGAGCCTTGCCCAATCGTCGACGAGGCTCTGCACGCGGTTTCCGACGTGAGCGGCGAGGCCGTCGGGAAGCCCGTCGGCATGGTCGCGCGCCCGTTCGCCCACCGCCTGGGCCAGGGCGGCGGTCTCGGTGCCGTGGTTTTCCACGCTCCCCGCCGCCAGCATCGGTGTCAGCTCCGGCACGCCGAGTCTTGCCATGGCAACCGTGACCGCGGGCAGAGCGCGATCCATGGCGCGCGGGGAGAACGGGGTGACACTGGTCGCCTCGACGCCGCGATAGAAGGACTCGTGCCAGGCCGTGAATCGCTCGTAGTGCGAACGGTCGCGGGGCTTGTGAATGTTCAGCAGGGTGACCACGAGACCGGGCCGTGCGGGGTCTCGTCCGACCCGGCTCGTCGCCTGGATATACTCCGCCGTGGTTTTCGGCTGGCCCGAGACAAGCATCAGACCGAGGCGCGTGATATCGAGTCCGACGGAGATCATGTTTGTGGCCAAAGCCACGTCCACATGGTCTTTATCGTCAAAGCCTTGGGAGAGTCGAAGCTTCGCCTCGGCGACAAGGGCGGTCCCGACACGAGAAGTGAGCTCGACCGGCTCGAAAGAAATCTTTCGGTTGGCGAACAACCCGTCTTCCTCGTCGATGCGTTTGTGGTTGGCATAGGTCTGAAGGCGCGAACCGATTTCGTCCTCGACGATGCGCCGCGCGCTGCCCAGCTCGCGCAAGGCGTTGAAATACGCCACGGCCGTCATGTACGGATCGGCGGGATTGATGCCACCGCCTTGCGCCGCGGTGTCCCAGGCGGCCTGCGCCGCGGCCATCAGCGTGATCGTGGTTCGAAGGAAGATAACCTTCGGCCCGCACCCTTGCGCGGCGATGCCGACATAGAGCCGGGGGGCCACGTCCTGTCGCGGTGCCTGTTCCGCGAAGAATGAATCGCGGCGATCGATACCTGGCGCCGGGAACACCGCGACCGATGAGCGGCCGAACAGGGCGCGAATCTGCTTTCGCGCGAGGCGCACGGTCGCGGTCGATGCGATGATCTTCGGACGCACTTCTCTGCCGTCGATCTGGCGTCGGCAGAGATGGTCCACGGCCGTCTCGTAAAGCCCCGCCATGGTGCCGAGGGGTCCCGAGATGAGATGCAGCTCGTCCTGGATGATGAGATCCGGCGGGCGCGGATCGCCCGGATCGCCGCCCCGGAAGAATCCCGCCGTCTCTCCGGTCCACGGCATTGCGGCGAACTTGTCGGCGGTCGCGATCATGAAGGCAGGCAGGCGTTCGTAGATAGGCTCGTCCACCGCGACGATCGGCAGATGGCGCCTGCTTCCCGAAAAGTCGCAGCGCCGGCTCGCACAGCGCACCAGCAGGTTTGTCGGGTTGTCGATATTGGGTGTGAGATCGAAGGAGTATCTGCTGAACTTCGTGCCGCACCAGGGACAGCTGTCCAGCGGCAACGGGGGATCGTGGGACGTATTCCTCTTGAAACGAAGGGTCCGGGCGCGTGCGGTGTTGTCGGACGAATCGCCCTTCCGGCCCATGTAATTGGGCGTTGCCGCGCGGCCCACCCAGAGTGCGATCTCGAACGGCCAGGTGCCGAGCCGGTCCGGCGCGGCCTCGCGTTCCAATTCCAGCGCGCAAATCAGTGCCGCGGCACGCCCAAGCTGGTCGAGTGTCAGGAGCCGAAGCGTGTAGCGCATCAGCACCGAGAGGCCGCGATGCACGGGGTCGGGATCGCGTAGCCGGCGAAGAACCAGCGTGAACGCCGCCAGACCGAGATAGGCTTCCGTCTTGCCGCCACCCGTGGGGAAGAACAGGAGGTCGACGATTTCGCGCTCGACATGGGTAGGCTCGGCAATACCGCGCAGGTTCATCAAAATGTAGGCGAGCTGGAAGGGGCGCCACACAGGCGGGTCAGCCGCCTCGGGCTCGATGCCCTCCTCCTGCGCCCTTCGCCGCCGGGCCGCCGCCGCCATGGCGCGGTTTGCGATGCGAAATGCGTCCAGCAGGTCGGGATCGTCGAGCAGGTCGATGCCGGCCTGGATGCGAGTCGCCGCACGGGTGGTTCGGGTCACCAGCTCGTCCGCGACCTCCCTTCGTCCGCCCGAGAACGATTGCACGTGTTCGCTCTGGCCTTCGATCCATTGGCGATACGCATCGACTAGCGGGTTCAGAGACCTCTTGGCATCCGCTGCATCCTTCAGCGCGCCCAGCGCCTCCATGCGGAACTCGACACCGGGGATACGCGACGGTTCCACGCGTTCCACCGCCGCATGGGGCATCCATTCGGTATGCACCCGGCGACATTCGCCGTCGGTCGTTTCGGCCCGCACGGAAACATTGTGGCCGACGGCGTGTTCCGCCACGTCCCGGTGGTGCAGGTCGGCGAGACGCTCGTCCCAGTCGTCGCTGTCGAGGCCGCGCGGGTCATAGCGCGGGACGAAAGGCCGGTCCGCGTCGACGGTCATCTCGACCTGGAACGCGAAGGCCGTGTCCTGCACATCGTCGTTCTCAGAGGGCGGTCTTCGATTGACGACGAACAGGGAAACAGCGCGAGCGTCCACATCGCCTTCTGTTCCTCGTACCCGCGTTGGTCGAACCAGGCAGACAAGCTCGAGACCGCCGCTTTCCGGCACGTCGAACCGAACCGGCGTTCCGACTTGAACCGACTCGAGGTCGATATCGACCGTGGCCGACCGCGGCCGCCGAACCCAGGGCGCAAATCGGCGTCGGGCTGTCCCTGCGTTCGCCTCGCCGCCGGGCTCTTCGATGGCGGCTACGGCATCGCTCGCCGTTTCCTCCTCGGGTGCGTAGTCGCCCCAGGAAAGCGCAATCCGGAGGCGATTTGCGGCCGGGTCCGCAAAAGCGCTGAGCCCCATGGACGAGGGCAGAAGGACGCGCTTGCCGCTGCCCCGCTCCGGCGTGCCGGCGTCGTCGCCTCCTTGCGCGGGCTCGGAGGGATCGTCGAGTTCCTCCTCGGCGTCCTGGGCCCGCTGTACGTCCGGCGCGCCCGTCGGTGCCAGGAAGCCGGTCAGGTACCAGCGGGATGGTGCCTGTGGCAGGAGCTCGTGCTGAAGAGCCTCGTCGCGGGAGCGCGGGCCGATCAGGTCCAGCCGCAACGCATCGATCAGGCGGTCGCGGACCTCGGCACTCGCGCTCAAGTGCGTGTTCGCCGGGTCTCCCAATTCTCCAGCCTCACCATTTTCGTTCCAACCATCCTGCAACGTACCCGGAAACATCGGGGAAGTTGATCCACTCCGATCGTGCAAGCGGATGAATGTCCACCATTTATCGCCATAAGAGGTTAGCGGCCTGCCCGCCGCGCCGCCTCTTCAACCCAGGCGCCAAGATCGTTCGCCCAGGCAAACGAGGACTCTCGCGGTTGCCAGGTATGGGTCTCGAAGCGGTTGCTGGCTTTGACCGGGTATAGCTGCTCGAACCAGTCCTTCGTCGGCATGCTGTGGTCGTCCAGCGGATTGTGCGGCTGGTAAAGCGCGTCGAAAACTGCGCCTCGATCGTTCTTCCCCATGTGCAGCTTGTGGATGTACACGCCGAGAAGACCCATGCCGTTGGCGATGGACTCCGCGATCTCGAAATTCACCCATCTGCTCCGATGGGTGGCAGTGCCGATCAGAACGCAAGTGACCGAGCAGCCGTGCATCTGCTTCCGGATCCAATTCCTGATGGCGGCGTCTCCGTGCCGCTTGACTTGCTCGTACTCCGCCTTGTCCCGGAAGCCGGAGCGTTGCTCGCCGATGAACGCGCCCGAGTTGCGGATCTGGTTGACGCGCAACACATCATCATAGTTGAAGCTGAAGAACACGACTCTGGCCATCGGTGGCCCTACCCGTTCCCGGGAATAGGAGCATGGGCCCCCCGGAGCACGGCCGAGGATTCCTGTTCGCCGCCAACGGCGAACACGGTGACCAGGACGAATACGAGCAAGCCTCCGTAGAAGAATGCTAAGGTGCGGGAGAACGTTGTCCCAAGCCAGCTATGGCGCAACGGTCCTCTGTAGGTGCGTACATCCATGGAGAAATCGATGTTCTCGGCGGGCACGGTGCGGACGTTATCGTAAAGTGCTCGGAAGAGGCGCTCCTGCCAGAGGAAGTAGCCGTCGAGACCCCAGAAGGCGGCGATGGGAACGAGGGCGATGTACCCGGCGTGGAAGGCGTCCTGGCGGGCCAAGAAGACGAGCACGGCGGCGACCAGGACCACGGTCCAGCCCTTCATGCGGAAGGAATCGGAAGCCAGGCGGTTGATGACGCCTTGGATGAGTTCAAGGTGCTTGAGTTTGCTTTCCATCGGCAGGGCTCGCGAGTGGGTCGATGGGCAAGGCGCCGCGTTCGCATTCCGATTTGGCGCGCTCGGCGTTCAGGGCAAGGAGACGGGCCAGCACTACGTCTCGGACGTCATCCGGCCATCGGTAGCGCCAGGGTTTCTTCCTCCTGCCCCAAGTCTCCTCGTCGATCTCGTAGTCGAGCAGAAACTCGCAGTCGGTCGGGATGTCGTCCCAGCCGTAGACGCCGAGAACGGCGCGGTCCATCGCCGTATGAAGCCGGCGCAGTTCCGCGATCCGCGGATCGCGTTCGTCCGGGTCGTGGAAACGGTTGTAGGTCTTCGTCATGCCCTCGTCGTTGTCGATCATCAGCGCCGCGCGGAAGTCGTAGTAGGCCGCTCCGGCGGATTCGAGCGCGGGATGCGTTTCCCAGCCGTCCGGGAAGGGAAAGGTCTCGAAGCAGTCGGAGGGCGTATAGCGAAGATCGTCCTTCATCGACGAGCCGAAGAAGCGAGCCCAGGTTTCGTGGGGGCGGGATTGAAGGGCGCAGAAAGCGGCCGCGGTCTCTAGCGAAAAGACCTTAAGTGTGTGGGAAAAGACCATTCTGCTCGGTAAGAATGCGAACGCGCCGTGTTGACCAACCTCAGAGATTGCGAGGACGCGGTCGAACGAGCCAATGGCCTGTCTCAACTGCGGCCGATTATTCGCGTACAGCCACCAACGCTCCTTGTGCGTCCGGTCAATCGCTGACTTGCCGAGTGATTCTCGAACTGGCCTTACGCGCTCTTGCACTATCGACAAGACGGCTGGGTAGTCCGCAGCCACAGGATCGGGATAATCAAAAGGAACGATACCCTCACGCCGCCACTGTCGACGCCGCTCAGCGTCGGCATCGCACCATTTCGAGTCCATTTCCACACGGCGCAATGGCCAATCTCGAAAGTTGATCGCATATCGATGCGAAGCCTGCGTCGGGCTGGTATTGATTTCCTCTCCACCGATAAACTGAAATATCACTTCCTCATTGCGCGGATCGTCGTCCATAAGTCGGCGCATTTCGCGAATTGGCGTGGCTACACCCGCCTGGTCGGCGTCGTCGAAGGTGAAGCCCATTCCTCTCAGATACATGCCGACATGGCTTATTCCAGAGTTGGCTTTGAGGCGCTGCGGATCGTCGTGGCCGCCGTGGTGGAACAGGAAGGCAGAAATCTTGTCGACCTTTCCGCCGTCGATTTGACGAGGCCCGGGATCGTTCTCCTTCGCGATGTGGACCACGCTAACGACCACCGCCGCGTCACCGGGCCATTTCAATCGACGCTGAACACGGTAGATTTCACCGCCGTGGTGGCAGATCCATCGCAGACCGGTTGAGCGGGTGTCGCCCTGCCCGATGGTGTTGGTGGCAATGAGACCGAAACAGCCCTCGTTCCGCAATAAATCGAACGCGCGTCGGTAGAAGTGCGCGACAATATCAGCGTTGCTGTTGGAGCCCCTATGCAGGGCTACCAACCAGTCTCGATATCCAGTCCCAAGGGTCGTGCTGATCCGTTTCCCGCCGAGGAACGGTGGGTTACCAACGACCGCATCGAAACCCGGGTTCTCGCGCTCGAACACCTCCGGAAACTCGAACTCCCAGTGGAAGGCAGCCACTGGCAGCTGCGGTGCGTCGCCAATGATTCTCTGGTCCTGCTCCTTTTCGAGCAACAGCCTCGTGTAGCTGAACCGCCTAGCCTCGCGTTCCTTCGGCTTCGTGCCCTCGAAGAACGCCGCCAACACCAGATCGCCGACGCGGCGAACGTTGCGGAGTTCGCGGTCGGCCTCGTTCAGAAGCTCCCGCAGTTCGTGTTCCGGGGCGTCGTCGCCAAGCTCGCGGATCAGCTCGCGCATCTCCGAAACGCGTGTGACGTGCTTCTGCACCTCCGGTGTCTCGGTACCGAACTGAAAGCGAGGCGCTTCGGCATCCCAATGGAAGCCCTCGATCTGCTTGCGAGTGAGACCGACCAGAGAATCGCCGTGACGCAGCGCGTGATCGATGAACGTGAACTCATGATCGCGCGCGAGCGTCACCAGCCATAGCGAGAGCCGCGCGAGGTCGATGGCCATGGAATTCCTGTCGACACCATAGAGGCACCTCTGAGCGACCAGACGCCGCGCGTGAAGCAGTTCGTCCTCATCGGCGGGCAATTCTGGCGGCCCGCCATGCACGGTCCATGCTTCGACCAGTCGCGCCGACAGTTGGCGGCACGCCTCGACCAGAAAGGCCCCCGATCCCGTGGCCGGATCGAGCACCTTCAGATCGAGAATGTCTTCCGGCCGGGCATCCGATCCCAGGTGTTCGAATACCGGTCTCAGGGCTTCGGAAACGATGGGCTCGGTGAGGGAACGCGGCGTGTAATGGCTTCCGGACCGTCGGCGCTCGTCCGTGGGCTGAAGAACGGGCGTGTCGCCGGGCACGATGTCCGGGGTTGCATAGCGATCGACCGCACGGTCGAACGCGGCCACGATGTCTTCGACCGTGGAGGCGCCGCGGAGCGCGGCGGCAGCGTTGCCCGTCAGTTTGCGGTCTGTCCGATCCTGAACCGACTTCGCACGCTTGCCGCCTTCAAGTTCGAGGACGCTGTCAAGATCGAGGATCACCGCCGCCCCGGTTCGCTTCGGCGACGCCACGGCGATGGAGCGTCCGGTCGTCAGCTCGACGCGAAAGCCCATGACGGCCTCGTAGACCGAACCGATCTGCTCGACATCGAGGGTGCGGTAGGACAGGCGCTCGCCGTCCAGCACCATGAGGGATCGCAGCACGTTCCAGACGGTCGCGTCGGGAACCATGGGAATCGCCCGATCGGAGTCCGCTTCCTGTCCTTCGAGGAACGAGAAGCGCTCCGGATCGAACAGCGAACCCTTGCGCGCCACGAAGGAGAGCCCGCCATGAACTCCGCCACCGTGAATCAGCCGGAACAACGCAAGGAGCTGCGCCCAGGCGCCGAAACGCTGGTCCATGGTGTCGGGCCACGCCGCGGCATCGGAGCGCAGCCGGGCGAACAGACCGCCGAGGGAATAGTGCTGCTGGTAGACGGGATGGTCGGGCATAAGGCCGCGGTCTTCGGCGTAGAGCACGAAAACCAGCCGC
Organism: Defluviicoccus sp.; assembly: GCA_028821395.1. Classification (GTDB taxonomy): domain Bacteria; phylum Pseudomonadota; class Alphaproteobacteria; order MPNO01; family MPNO01; genus MPNO01. Next base: position 79,396 of record JAPPGP010000253.1, on the reverse strand, counting down.
ATCAGCGTTGTAATCAGTCCGCCGTAGAGACGGTCGGGATCGCGCCGCGCCAGCTCAGTAGCAGTCCCCGCGCCGCGCGCCTCCGCCGCGACGAAGCCGCGAAGCAACTCGTGCAGCGCTGCAAGCACCTGGCGGGAAAGCCTCGTGGACACTTCGGCCTGCGCTTCGCGGCTCCTGGCCAGAAGAGCCGGCAACCTAGCCTCCGGATCGCCACCGAAAAGCGCCTCCGCAGACAGCAGCATGTCGAATGCGGCCAGGATGGGCCGCCCCGCCGGCAGCGCCATCTGGGCAAACTCGAAGGTGATGTGTCCTGACGACTCGCCTGCCGGCGCATGGATCAGGCGGACCTGCTCATCGGTGCACAGCAGTCCGGTCGAAACGCCGGTTTCCCGCAGCAACCGCTCGAACCGGGCATGACGGCTCGCGTTCCAACCGGTGCCGTCGTCGGGCGGTTGGTCGAGATCCGCACCGTCTTCCTCCACGCGGACGAGTATCTTCCATGCCGGCCCCGCGCCCTGCTCGGCGGGCACGGCCCATGTCGGGGAAAGGACCGCCTGCAATTCCGGCAAGGCGATTTCGAGCGTTTCCCGGTGAACGCCCGCGTCCACGAGGTCGCCGTCCTCCCAGCCCAGCCAGTCCCGGAACACGCGACCCGGGACGGACCCGTACGCCCCGGCGATGCGGTAAGTGGCATGGCCTTCCGCGAGGCCAGAGACTTCCGTGGCCTCCTCATTCGGGTCGAACAGCGCCCGAAACGCGCGCTGGCGGCCGGAGATGTTGCGATCCGGAACGACCTGGGCATCGACCATGACGGTCGGCGCGACCACGAGGCCCACGGGCTGAACGAAGCCGAGCCATTCCTGGTGGGCGAAGATCAGGCTGCGACGCTCGCGATCCGCCATGACCTACCCGGTCCGCGGCCAGAGGTAGACGAGGCCCAGAGGATCGACGCGAATGGCGCGCACTTTGTAAGCATCGGCGATTCGGGCCGGTTCCGTTTCAAGCTCGGTCTCGATGGCGTGGAGGCGTCGCGTCCAGGCGCGCCGATCGGCTTCGCGCTGGCGCCGTTCGGCATCGTCGAAGTCAAACATCATCTGCCGGTCGTCCTTGTCGGCCGCTTCGACGATCCTCGTCCTCTGGCGCTCAAGCAATTCGATCATGGTGTGCTGTTCGGTGTTCGACCGTTCGGCCAGCCGTGTCTTCGCGAGCTCGGCGAATTCGTCGGCGCGGCGCTCCAGATGCGGCAGCAGATCGGCGATATCGGTTTGCGCCGAAGCTGCGAGACGCGCCCCGACCGGATCGAGCACGCTGTGACGCCCCGCCTCGTCGAGCGCCGTCTGCAGGGAAGCCAGGGTCGTCTGCTCGCCTGTCCGGCCGTAAGGCGTGAGCGCGCCCCGTCGCCGCTCAGGATCGACCCAGCGCGCCGTCACCGCCACGATCTCCTCGTGCAGGCGCGCGGCGCGCGGTCCGTAGACGGCGAGCCGGCCGAGCAGCACGACGCGCGGGATCGCATCCGGAGCGACCGTGAGGCAAGCCTTGGACAAGTCGTGGTGGATCAGGCCCTGCGCGGTAAACCGGCCAAGCAGGCGCCGGGCCACACGGTGCTCAAGATGCAGGTGGACGGCGTTTTCACCGAGACGTCCGGTGTCCTCGAAGGCGACGGGCCGGATGGCCGCGCGACGGCGCCACTCGCCGAAGTTCTCCCCTCTTAGCCTCCGCGCGCGCAAAGAATCCAGTGCCGCGGTCCAACCGGGATCGCTGGCAAGCGCGTGGTCTCCAGCGGGAAAGACGAAACGGCGCGGAGTGTCCGGCTCCGGCGTCTCCTGCCCATCGGCCTGGGCGATTGCGGGAGCGCCGGCCAGCCTCAGGCTCATCGACAGGGTCTGGCGGAACTGCGGCGCGGTGAGCCCGATATGGGTGCGCGACCGTTCCAGGCGAGTGCGCAGGCCGTCGACTTCGTCGCGCAACTTGTCCTGGCGAACGCGCGCGCCCTCCAGCTCATCCTCGACGGTCCGTCGCCGTTCTCCAGCCGACAGATCCCGGATGGAGGCCGCGAGAGTATCGATCCCGTCTCGGCGCATGCCTTCCTTGCCGATGGTCCGGGCAACACGCGCCTCGAGCACCTTCGCGGCGCTGCCGAGCTCCTCGCGAATGCGTTCCACCTTGTCCACCAGCACCCGCAGGACCCGATCTTCCGGCCGTTGGACGAAGACGAAGTACCGGCAGAACACCTCGTCGGCGGGCTGGAGCTTGCGGTCGATGCGGCCGTTGCGCTGATCGAGACGGCTCGGGTTCCAGGGCAGGTCGAAGTGAAACAGATCATGACAGTGGCGCTGGAGATTGAGGCCCTCCCGCGCCGCGTCGGTGGCGATGAGAATGCGCAGCGGGTGGTCGCCCGGCTCGGCGTTGAAAGCGTGCTTGATGTCTTCCCGCCTGTGCCGGGAGGTCGTTCCCGTGAAGGTCGCGATCCGTTCGCGCGCCTTGTCCGAATGCACGATGGCCTCGTTCAGGCATCGCTCGAGCCAGCGGCGCGTGTCTTCGTACTCCGTGAAGATGAGAAGCCGTCGGTCGTTCCACTGCGGAGGCGCGGCCCCGGCGGCCGATTGAACCGGGCACATGTTGGCGTCGATCCACTCGACGATCCGGCGCACGCGCGGATCGGCGTCGTAGCGGCTTGCCTCGGCGATCTCGCGCATTTCGTCGACGAGAGCGAGTTCGCGGATCAGCGCCGACCGTGTTTCCGCGCGTCGACTGTCGGTCGATGCGGCCGTGGCCGCCGTCATCAACTCGGCGAAGTCGAGTTCCGAGGGGTCGGATCCTTCCGAATCGTCGGGCACCTCCGCTTCGGCATCGATAAGGTCGTCACGATCGGTCGTATCGACGCTCCCGTCACCCGGCTCCTCGCCGACGGTCAGGCGCTCAAGATCGGCCTGCGAGTCGGCGGAAACCGCGACGGCCTCCGTGGCTCTCTCCAGCGCGCGTTCCACACTCTTGCGATGTACCGCGAGCGTTTTCGCGAAGGCCTCGGTGGATGACAGCAGGCGCTTTTGCAGTCCGCCGATCACCAGCGCACCCGCCGCCTGCTTCGATCGTGTCTCGTCCTTCAGACGCTTCTCTCGTTCTAGCCGATAGTCGTCGAGCATCCTCGGCAGTACGAGTTCCGGCGCGTCCGACGGCAGCCCCTCGATATCGACCGGAACCACCGCGCGTTTGGGAAAGCCGCCTTCGAGTGCCCGGATATCGGACTTGAGGCGACGGATGAGCACCTCGTCGAGCTGTCCCTTGAGCACCCGGACTCCACGACAGAATCGTTGCGGATCGAGAATTTCGAGCAGAGCCGAGAAGCTGTTCGAATGCCCGTTGTGCGGCGTTGCCGAGAGGAACAGGCGATGCTCGAACCGGGGCGCGATGTCCCGGATTGCCCGCGTGATCTGTGAATCGATGGCATAGCGCGCACCACTCGCGGGAGCGGCGTTGTGCGCCTCGTCCAGGATCAGCAGCGTTTGTGGCGCGAACTCTCCAAGCCAGTCGCGCAAACCCGATGCGTAGGTCTCGTCGACAAGCAGGCGGTGAGAGACAAGGAAGCGGGAGTGGGTGGTCCAGGGATTGACCGAGAAGCCGCGCTCGCGGCGCATCCGGGTCACATACGCCCGGTCGAGAATGGTGAACGTGAGGCCGAAACGGGCCTCCATCTCGTCCTGCCATTGATCGAGCATCGCGGGCGGGCATGCGACCACAATCCGGTCGATGCGGCGGCGCAACAGCAACTCGCGCGCGATGAGCCCCGCCTCGATGGTCTTGCCGAGCCCGACATCGTCGGCAATGAACAGGTTGACCCGGGGCAGCCGGAGCGCCTTGCGCAGCGGATCGAGCTGGTAGGCGTCGATGCGGATGCCGGCGCGGAAGGGCGCTTGAAAGAGATTGGGGTCCGTCGCGGTCACGCAGTTCCACGACAACGTGCGGAGATACGCTGCGAACAGCGCCGGATCGTCGAAGCCCCTTTCCGCCACTGCGGACCAGCCGTCGTCCTCCAGGATGCGGGCGTCGAGCTCGTGCTCCCACAACACCGACAGCGGCTCGCCCTGCGCGTCGTCGTCGAGGCAGGACAGATCGATCAGCATGGCGTCATCGGGCGACGGCGGCGGCGTCACGTTCTCGACGAGGTAACGCCGCTGGCGGACCAGAGCGATGCGTCCGGCTTCGGGAGCGAGAGTCGTCATGCCTTCGTCTCGTTGGCCTGGACCTCGATCAGGGCGCACCGTTCCATCAACCTGTCGAACGATTCGCTATCGTCGAGCAGCATGCCGTCGGCCAGCATTCGCGCGTAATCGTCGGCGAGAACGGCATGTGCGGCGCCGGAAGGAATCAGTTGCAGGGCACCGGAGACCGCGGCTTCATAGTCGATCCGTTCGCCGCGGGCATCGTTTTCCCGGAAGAACATGGCCTTGTGGCGGGCAACCGACAGGGCGACTGTACGATCCGCGAGAGCCGCGGCCGCGATCCCCGCCTCGTCGAGGCGCGCAAGATCGTGCCAGTGCCTCGACAGACGCTCGCCGCGGCGCCGTTCCTGGCGGCAGAAGACGTGGATCGCGGTCGCTTTCTCCCAGAAGGTCCGTTCCGCCAGCATGACGGTCGGGCGAGCCTGCGGAAACTCCAGATCGGGCAGGTACGCCGTCGCGTCGCAGACGACCGGCCGGACGCTATGGGGCTCGCCGGTCGATCGTGCGCCGAACTCGACCATGACTTCCGGGCGGACAAACCCGCTCTCCGCGAACAGCGGTTCGTAACCGATGTGGAGCCCATCCGCCTCGGCACGAACCTGCGCCGGGAAACCGGCGCGCGCGAGCCCTTCCTCGACCGTTGGACAGGCCCGATCCGAAACCCACTCGGCGAGGCGGCCACGGATCGCCCGCGTCCAACGCTTCTCCTGGCTGCGCGTGGGCGGAAGCGCTTCGTCCCCGCCACCGCCGACGAGGTCGGGCGCGAAGGCGCGGATGTCGTAGGTGATGTCGATGTCTTCGGAGAATCGGCGGATTGCGCGCCACACCTTCGACAGGGACGTGCCGCCCTTGAAGGTGAGGTGCTCGGCAAACGGCGCGTCGAACAGCACGCCGAGGGTCACGACGACCCAGATGTCCTTCTCCAGAAGATGCGCCCTGTAGCTGCTGGCGCGCTCCGCCACCTCCAGGGCGTCGCGCCTGTCGTCGGCCGAGAGATCCTGGTATCGCGTCTCAGCCATGCGACAGGCGCGCACTCACCGGTTCCGCCATCCAGATAGGCATGACGGCCCGCGCGGTCGCCAGCTCGTCCCGATCCTCCTCCGAGAGAGTAGGTAGGACCGCTTCGAGGCTGTCGTCGACCTCCTCCTGACCCAGCCAGGCCAGGGCGCGGATGACGTCCCCCGCCTTGCGATGCGGCGCCGCGAGTTGCCAGCGCGGAGCATGGCGCAGCTCGACGATGGACGAGCCGAAATACAGCCGACGGTTGGGCCCGGACGTGAGATAGACCGCGCGAACCGGATTCTGCGCGGTCAGTCCAAGGCGGTTGGCCGCCGCACCGCCGCACGGCACGATGGTCTCGCCCCAGAGCGCTGACAGTGCGGCAACCGCCTTGTCGACACGGGGCGCCCGCAAGCCGAAACGGGTCTCGATGGGACGCATGTAGACGCCTTGGCAGATGCGCATGAGCTTTTCCGAACGGGCGAGGCGCGACAACGCCTGGTCAACGGCCGCCCGGTTGCCGAGATGGAGCAGAGCGGCCGGACACAGTGGCACCGCTTCCGGAAGCGCCTCGGCGTGCTCCATTATGCGCTTGGGAAGGCCGCGCATGTCTCTTCTCCGTCGATGTTTGTCAGAAATCTAGTGGCCAGGCTATCGTTATACAACGCCGAAGGAAGTATGTGACGCGCATGCCAATATCGCGAGATGCAAGCATCGAAAAGGTTCAGCGGCTTTTGACCGCGTACAGGAAGACCAAGGAAACGCTGGAAAGCGAGGCGGTCACATGGGAGCTGCACCCTGGCACTGACATCGCCCGGAACTGGACAGTGGTCACCGCAGCCTACAGCGGCCTTGAGCAAACCTTGAAGTATCTCATCGCCGAAGAAAAGGGCCTGACGATCCCTGAGTTGATCGACATTGCCGTTCCGGGCGACGTCGATGCGAATCAAGACGATCACAGGGCCTATCCCTATCGGACACACAACTCAGGCCGGTTGTTCTCCAAGCTCGCAAAACCGACGCAGGACATCGTACGGGATTTCTACCGGCGATATCGCTCCCTGCATTCATACGTCGCCATCGGCAGTGCGGGCGATTTCCTGAATCGTGTCTCCGGAAGCCAGGGCACCGGATATGAACGCTGGCGTTACACGCTTATCGAAGACAAGCCGCTTCCGAAGAACAGCCCGGAGGCTCTCGTCGCCATCTGGGGAGTGTGCGTCCGGATCGCGGAGGAAAGGCTCTGGAAGAATCGACGCGTGAGGATGCCAGACAAGGAGTTGACGCAGACCCTTTGCCGCTGCTTGGAGGCGTTGCTGGCAAACGTGTCCGTCTCCCGCCAGAACGCGGGTGAACCGTTTCAAGATATTTCCGGAGAGACGAGGGACTGGTTGTGGAGAAGAGGCCATCCTCTCAACGCGTTCGCCGAGGTCCTGTGGCACTTCGCCCGGTACGGCTCCCATGGCGAGGAAGACGTTTCCGAATGGCTCTCGGAAGGGCTGACCCGATGGGTGAACGAAGTTGTCGCAATCCCGAGTGCTTCGGCACGTACCTCGCTGCGGGCTTTCCTCACCCGCGCCCAAGGCCATACGCCTGATGGGCAAAGCATTCGGTGGAACCCGTCCCGCGACCGCTTCGAAGCCGTCCGGTGGTCCCTCGAACAACGCTTCAGCGACACCCTGCCTGCACAGGCAACCGTGATCGGCGACCCTGCCGGCCACCAAACACCACTCGCCACGCTGTGGGTGGCTGCCAGAGATAGCGGATACCGGGTCCTTGAGAACCGAGCCTTCAAGGGTCCCGCAGGACAGGACATCTGGTTCCGCACGCTCGAGGTACGGGCGGAGGGCGCCGGGACGGCCCGACCTATCCTCTCGATTTGGCAACAGCGCAATATCGATGATGATCTCTTTTGCATGGTATCGGCACGCGCCTTGGAGGAAGTGAACCAGCCCCTGCGCAATTGGATGGACCTAGCCCAGGAGCTCGGGGAAATGAAATCGGAATGACCCTAGCTCCACTGAACAGACCAATTCGGAAATAGGCCACCGACAAGCCATGTGGGGTGCCTCGGCCCGATTCGGCAGGAGGGGCATGCCTAACCCGTTCGCGGTAACGCGTCGCCGTGGGTGCCTGAGCAACCGGATAGATGGGTCGATGCCTCGGAGCGGCCTGTGCTGGATCGACCGGTGTGAGGAACGGAGGGGTTCGGTTCGGGACCGCTCGGGGTGTCCCCTTCAACGCGAACCGCCGAACGCGCCGACGAGCCGGTCCCGTCGGAAGATGCCCCCTACCTCGTTATGGTCGGGTCCGAAGAACCGGCCTTCGACCGAGCCCGCATTGTCCCGCACCCGGAAATGCCCTCGTACCATCGAGATATCCCGCCACCGGAGGTCGGTCCGGGCGCGGCCGCCGGCGTCGCGGATGCCGGTGAGCGCGACGTCGACATCGGGTCGGGCGAAATCGTCGGTCGCGATCTCGGCATCGCCTTCCACCCGTTCCCCGGCTGGACCTGTCCAAGGCGCTGGCCGGCTGCGTCACCCCGGCGCGCAGGGCTCTTGACAGTCGAGCTCCGGCGGCTCGTACTGTCAGGTGATTACCGTCTCACTACACGCCATGACCACGGAAGAAGCTCTGACTGCCGAGTTGAGTGGTCTTCTTCGACTCGACCCGGACGCCCCCAAGCGATTGGCTTCCCGCGAGAACAGTCGCCTTGAATACAAGGAGAGCTTCAACTGGGCCAATCGGGCCAAGTACGGGAAGACTTTGGCGGCCTTCGCAAACGCCTCGGGCGGGTTCATCGTCTTTGGTGTCCAGGATTCCCCGCGCCTCCTCCTCGGGGTGAACGACGAGATTTTTGACGCCATCGATTTGGCTCGCTTCAGCGCGTATCTCAACTCCGCCTACGCGCCCGAGTTGGAATGGGAGCTCTTCAGTACTCACTTCGGCGGGGTCCGCCTCGGTGTCCTCTACGTCGCATTGGCCAAGGAAAGACCCGTCGTTTCCCTAAAGGACGACCGGGAGGGCATCCGCGAATCCGACATCTACTATCGGTACCGCGCAAGGTCGCAGCGGATACGCTACCCTGAATTGCAGAGTCTGTTACTTGAAAGACAGCACCGCGAGCGCGATTCCTGGTTGGATCATCTGTCGCGCGTCGGTCGCATCGGGGTCGAGAATGTCGGGGTGCTGGACTTGGTCGAGGGTGAGCTTTCCGGTCGCGGAGGGCGTCTCTTGGTCAGCAGCGATCTTCTCGAGAAGGTCCAGTTCATCCGTAAAGGACGATTTGCGCAAAGCGGCCAGCCCGGCGCACCTACCCTTCGTCTCGTGGGGGATGTCGAGGCAGTTGCGCCCAACTCTCTCGCACCCGTGAGGACAGTTGCCCGCCCTCTTGTCATCGGCGAAAGGGAAATTCTGCTCGCTTTCCTTCGCCAGGAACGACCCCAAGCCCCCATCGAATACATCAGGCAGGCTTGTCGTGAGACTTCGCTATACATGCCGATCTACCACTTTGCTCACTCCGCCAATCTCGGAATCGGTGAGCTTCGCGACTTGATATCGGGCGAACCTCGGCGCCGCAACGCAATCCACAAGCGCGTAGAGGGTGCACGCGTCTCTCCAGTCGGCACGCTCAATGCGATGACCCCTCAGGCTATTCAGCGTCGAGAGATCCTTGAAGCCCTAGCCCAAGACGACGTCGATGCTCTACGTCCTCGGGATCGAGTCCGGCTCTTCGAGGCAATCACGCACTTTGTGCCGACCGCCACTCCCGCTGCACTGCTCGAACTTCTGGCCGAACTCGTGCAAGACGAGTTCGACGAAGCGTCTTCCAATGTGCGGTCGATTTGCCGCAAATCCGTGGCACATTTGGATGAAGCGATGAACTACGCCGCTGTTCGCGATGCTCAGAACCCGGGAATAGGCAGTTAAGTCGTTCGAGGAATTCCTGCCCTGCGTTTTCGCCGAGTACGGTGCTCTGCCTGTGCTCGCCTACGTCAAGGCTGCCTACGACGCCACGATCGCCCTGTCGATTGCGACGCCGTCTGCCGGTCGGTAGGCCGGTGCTGCAATTCGCGACCGGCTGCGCGCGGAGGGCAGTTCTCAAAGCATGGACATGGATGAGCGATTGCGGGCCGCGTCCCCCGGATTGCGGGCGTTCCCGGTTCCGGCCCGCGCGGGCTGCCGCCGCCGGGGGCGGCCTGTGGCGTGGCGCGTCTCTGCTGGACGAGGAGGGGCGTCTCATCTGCGCAACGACGTGCTCGAAGACCTCCGCCTGCTGACCAACTTCGCCATGGATGCCGAGCAGCGCCTGTGCCTCATCCTGGTCGGCCTCACCGAGCTCAGGCGGCGCCTCGCCATGGCGATGCACGAATCGCTCGCCCAGCGCCTCGTCGTGCGCCACCATCTCACCGGGCTCGACCGCGACGAGGTCGACGCCTACCTCACCCACCGCCTCAGGCTCGCCGGATGCGAGCTGCCGCTGTTCGAGCCGCCCGCCGTCGAGGCGCTGTTCCAGAGCGCGCGCGGCCTGCCGCGCCAGATCAACCGCATCGCGCATTACGCGCTGTCGGCCGCCGCCCTGGCGGAGGCCAAGACGGTCAACGCCGAGCACCTCCAGCACGCGCTCGAGGAGCTCCAGCCATGACCGGCGCCGGCAGCGAGGGCGGGGCGATGAACGGCTTCCCGACCCGCGCCCCGGTCGAGCTGGAGGACCGGCCCCGCGAGCGGCAATGGCTGGTCGACACGCTGTGGGGCGAGCAGGCCGTCGGCATCGTCGGCGGCCAGCCCAAGTGCGGCAAGTCCATCCTGGCGATGGACCTCGCCGTCGCGGTCGCCGCCGGCGTCCCCAGCCTGCGCCGCTTCGCCCCGTCGCGCCCCGGCCCGGTCCTGATGTTCGCCGCCGAGGACGACGGCCACCTCGTGCGAACTCGCCTCCAGAGCATCGCAAAGGCCGCCGGCGCCCGCTTCGAGACCCTCGACATCGCCGTCATCGACGTGCCCAGACTGCGCCTCGACCATCTCGACGACCGAAGCCGCCTGCAGCAGACCGTGCAACGCATCGCACCGCGCCTCCTGATCCTCGACCCCCTGGTCCGCCTGCACGGCGGCGACGAGAACGCCGTCGCGGACGTCGCTCCCATCCTCGGCTTCCTGCGCGACATCCAGCGCCGCTTCGAGACCGCCGTCCTCCTCGTCCACCACCCGAAGGGCCGCAGCGAAGCGGAGGAGCCGCGCAGCGGCTTGACGCGCCGACGGCCGGCCGACACCCCGCCAGCACTTCATCGAAACGACCCCGCAATCCGGGAAATCCGCCCGCCCGTCGCGCGAAACAATCCGGGAATCTCGCCGTCAAACAATGTGCGAGACAACACTAGGTGCACTTCCCGGCCACCACCCGCAACTCAAGCCCGACCGTTATCGGACCTCCCCTCGCCACCACCGACCGGTTCTGGACGGAAATCCCGACGGAAGCGCCCGTTGGATCGAAGCGATCAAAGTGCAGGAATTGAACTTTGATTTTCTTCATTGTTTTCAATAGTTTAGAAGCTTTCTCGGCGCGGTCTCACGACCCCGGCATCGGATCAGGCCCGGGCCAGCCGCGCCACCGCCCGGTCGCACGGCGCGCGCAGCCCATCGAGCCCGACGCCGTCGGACTTGCACCAGTCGTCGAGCTCCCAGAAGCGGTCGATCCAGTCGACGCGATCGAAATCGTCCCGCCGGTCCTCCCACGGCAGGGAGGTTCCCACATGGCGCGCCGCCTCGGCGCCCCCGGCCTCGACATAGAGCCGCGCCAACCGGTCCGGCGCGCCGTCGTCGCCGAACCTCACCGTGTCGGGATCGCGGCCGGTCACCGCGATCGGGTCCGTGATGACGCGGGTCTGGAGAGAGCAGGGCTCGTCGTCGCCGACCCGCCCACGGCGATCGTGACCGGCACGGGCCGAAGCGCGGAGCGTGGGTGTCGGTGGAGTCCGATAACTGTTTAAACTCGTGAAATCCTTAAACAGAGAAAATTCTGTTGAAGAAATGTCCGAAAGTTAAATGGCTCTCCGAGGCGCCCGTCTCCGCAGCGGGATCGAAGACGCCTTACGCAGCACGGCACGGATGGGACACAAACTCGACATATGGCTCGGGCCGGCGGGTCGCTTGCCGGCTGCGGCAGAGGCCGCCCCGGCTGCGGCAGCCCCGCCTCCGGCGGCGACACGGGCACCCCCCGGAGAGCACGGAGGGTCCGAAATCACCTTCAGTGTTCCTCACAATCGGAGGACGCAGCCTGCCACCCCGAGTGTCCCCCGTTTCGGTCTAGTCAAGAGACAGGTTCCCACCCCGGGACCCACCCCACGACATACGCACACCCTCCACTTCCCCCAACACCACCAAAACCCCCAAAAACGACAGATCGTATGTCACACAGAAGATCCCCAGGAAATCCTCGACAGACCACCTAACCCATTCTAAAGTAACAACCATCCACGGAGAGAGAACGACCCCAACCCACCCCAAACATACCACCTCAGTTTTTCTATGAATTCCACCCCTTCTTCCCGTTCGAGCTCGGCGGCGACGGCGAGACCCTGCAGCCGATCGTCAACGGCCACATCTTCGTGCCGATGGATGACCGGAACACCATGGTCTACAACTGGATCGGCAAGTACGGCGACGACGCGCTGAGCGATTCCGAGCGCGAAATCCTCGAATGGAGCCGCGGGCGCGCGCCCGGCGAGGTCGACGCGCGGCACCGCAAGCTGCGCAACCGCGACGTCGACTGGCTGATCGACCGGGCGGTGCAGAGGAGCGAGACCTATAGCGGCATCGACGGGATCAATAACCAGGACCATGCGGTGCAGGAGAGCATGGGCCCGATCGTCGACCGGTCGAAGGAGAATCTGGGCACCACCGACGCCGCGGTGATCGCCACCCGGCGCATCCTGCTCGCCCGCCTCAAGCACGCGCCGCCCGGCGAGGACCCGCCGGGCGTGGCGCCGACCTATTACCGGATCCGCGCGGTCGAGCGGGTGGTCGAGGGCGGCGTCGACTGGCGGACGGAGCTCAGGCACCTGTACGACCGGCCGGGGGACGGCGCGGAGGCGTGAGACGGGGTTGACCCGCAAGCACCGCGTCCGCGACGGCTGCCGGTGGACTGACGGGCTTCGGGTTAATGGCGGCCGGGCCGCGTGTCGGCGGGAAGCGGTTGCCGTTGCAACCTCTCCAGTGGTATGAAACTCTAACTTTCCAACAAACCGCACGCGAGGCCGCCATGCCGCTCGTCACCGTGAAGCCGAAGTTCCAGGTCACCATTCCAGCCAAGCTGCGCAGGAACATCGACCTTCGCGAAGGCGACATCATGGAGGCGACCCTTGTCGGCGACGGTATCCTGTTCAGACCGAAGGAGGTGGTCGATCGCGATGCCGCCGCCGATCGCATTGCAGCCAAGTTCGGGGCTACTCGGACCTCGCCCGAAGATCTCGGGCGTTCCGAGGACGAGATCGTGAGGGACTCGATCGCCGAAATATCCGCCTCGCGCCGTGAACGCCGTCTCCGCGAGACATGAGGGTGGTTCTGGACTGCAATGTTCTCGTGTCAGCGGCGCGGATCGACGGCACCTGTCGTGCGGTCATCGACAGGGTAGTGCGGCGGCACGAAATCGTCCTATCGGAGCCCATCTTGTCCGAGTACGAAGCCGTTGCCGAGCGGCGCAGCCAGGCACCGTATCGCGAGGCCATGAAGACGGTCATCGGAGAGATCGACCGACTGGCTGTCCGCGTCGAACCGGCGGATGTCGTGTTCGGTCTCCGCGACCCCGACGATGAGGTATATCTCGCGACCGCCACGACTGGCGGTGCGGTACTGATCACCGGCAACACGCGGGACTTCACGGAGGCGCGGTATGGGGCGGTCGAAGTCTGGTCGCCGCGGGCCTTTCTCGAGCGGACGACATGAGATGCTGCGCGTCGACACTCACGAGCATGGAGAGAGGTCGGCCGTGCAAACACGGCGCGCCGGCACCCCCGCCCCACCCTACCCGAACGTCACCTTCAGCGTGCGCGGGCCGCGCACGGTGCCCTCGGACCAGCGGATTTCGCCGTCGATGCGGTACTCCGGGATGCGCCGGAGCCATTCCTCGATGGCGATGCGCAATTCCATGCGCGCCAGATTGGAGCCGACGCAGCGGTGGATGCCGATCCCGAAGGCGGCGTGGCGGTTCTCCTGGCGGTCGAGCACGACCCGGTCGGCGTCCGGGAACATCGCGGGATCGCGGTTGGCCGCCGGGAAGGAGAGCAGCACCATCTCTCCCCGCTTCATCGGACAGCCGCCGAGCTCGACATCCCGCTTCACCTCGCGCGCCATGGTGACCGGCGAGTAGGCGCGCAGCAGCTCCTCGACCGCCGTCGGCATCAGCCCCGGCTCCTCGATCAGGCGCCGCCGGTCGTCCGGGTGCCGGCCGAGATGCAGGATCGACGCGCCGATGGCGCTCCAGGTCGTATCGATCCCGGCGACCATCAGCAGGTTCAGCGTGCCGAGCACGTGGCGTTCCTCGAACGGCACGCCGTTGAGCGAGCCGTCCATCATCACCCGGATCAAATCGGGCTCGGGCCCGTCCGGATCGGCCTCGGTCCGGCCCTCTCTCCGGAGCGCGATGTGATGTCGGAAATAGTCCCGCATCGCCTTGGTCGCCTTCCGGTTGCGCTCGTCGTCGGAGGCGCCGACCTCCAGGATCTCGTGGATCCACCGGATGAACAGGTGGCTGTCCCGCACCGGCACGCCGAGCATGTAGGCGATGATGCGCACCGGGATGTGGCGGGCGTATTGCTGGGCGGCGTCGCAGCCCCCGTCGGCGACGAACCCGTCGATCAGCGCGTTGCAGATCCGCCGCGCCAGCGGCGCCAGCTTGCCCACCTCCCGCGGCGTGAAGAAGGGCAGCAGGACCTGCTTGTGCGCCTTGTGCTCCGGCGGGTCGGAGGTGAGCGGCGGCGCCGGCAGCGGCGGGTCGTCGAACTTGCGGTCGCGCAGGACGACGCGGCGCGAGGTGAAGTTCTCGGTATCGTAGGCGATCGCCCGCACGTCTTCGAAGCGGGTCGGCAGCCAGGCGCCCTCGAAGCGTTCGGTCCGGGCGATCGGGCCGGCGCGCAGCTCGTCCCAGATCGGGAAGGGATCGTCGCGCCAGCGCGCATCCAGATGGTCCCAGTCGGTGCGCCAGTCCTTGACGGGCGGCCGTTCGGCTGTCGGGCGGCCGTCTTCGCCGCCGCTCATCCCGCATCCTCCACGACCTCGACGGCGTATTCCGGGCAGTTGGCCGCGGCGAGCCGCGCCTTGCGCTCCAGCCCCGGCGGCACGGCGCCGCCGCGCAGCGCCGTCGCATTGCCGAAATCGTCCGGCTCGAACAGCTCGGGCGCCAGCGCGTGGCAGCGGCTATGCCCCTCGCAGCGATCCGGATCGACCCGCACCCTCATGGGCGCTTCCCTCGCCCTCTGTCCGTTCCGGCGCATGATCTACCGGCCGAAGGGAAAAGAAAAGGGGCGCGGTCCGGCCCGACGGCCGTTCGGTTCCGCCGGGCCGCGCGCGCTGGACCGGGGCGCGGAACCGTGCGACGCTAGGCCGCAGGCGGTTGCGGGGCCTGGCGCATGCGGGACGTCGACACCGATCAGCGCACCAAGACGAAGACCGAGAGCAAGACCGAGCGGCCCCGGCTGCACAAGGTCATCCTGCTCAACGACGACTACACGCCGCGCGAGTTCGTCATCCTGGTGCTGCGGGCGGTGTTCAAGATGGGCGACGACGAGGCCTATCGGGTGATGGCGACGGCGCATACCAAGGGGTCCTGCGTGGTCGCGGTCTACACCCGCGACATCGCCGAGACCAAGGCGACCGAGGCGACCGATCTCGGGCGCGAGCACGGCCACCCGCTGATGTTCACCACCGAGCCCGAGGAATAGGCTTGGACGGCGGCGGCAAATTGTCAGTATACTGAGCTTAACGGCCCCGAAGCGCGGAGACATCCGATGGCAGACATGGCAGTCGAGTTTTGCGGCATCCCGTTCAAGAACCCGGTGGTGGTCGCCTCGCTCGAGACCACCAACAGCCCCGATCTGATGAAGCAGTGCTTCGACTACGGGGCGGCGGGCGCCATCGTCAAGACGCTGACCGACATGGAGGACATGGCGCGGCTCACGCAGAACTCGAAATACGCGATCCTGAACGACCGCGGCGACATCATCAAAGGCAAGGTGCCGCGCGACTTCGTGTTCTACAGCCGGTCGGGCTATTCCAGCACCTACTACAAGGACTGGATCCCCTATCTCAAGGAGGTCGGCGCCTACGCCGCCGAGCGCGGGGCGCATCTGATCGGCTCGGCCGGCGCCAAGGAGGTCGACGGCTGGAAGGACATCTGCCGCACCATCGAGGATTGCGCCCTCCCCATGGTCGAGCTCAATTTCGGCTGCCCGCACCCCGCTTTGATGCCGGGCGTGCATGGCGGCAGCATGATCAGCCAGGAAGAGGACATCGCCTTCGAGGTCACCCGCCAGGTGGTCGAGGCGGTCGACATCCCCGTCGTGGTCAAGCTCACCCCGGACCAGTCGCGCCCGGTCGAGATCGCCCGCGCGGTGCAGAAGGCGGGGGCGGCGGCGGTCACCGCGACCAACCGCCATACCGGCTTCGCGGTCGACATCGAGGCGGCGGAGCCGAGACTCGCCGGCACCGCCGGCATCGGCGGCACCTGGGTCAAGCCGCTCACGCTACGCTGGGTGCACAACATCTACACCCAGGTCGGCATCCCGATCGCCGGCACCAACGGCATCTTCGACCACCGCGACGCGGTCGAGTTCCTGATGACCGGCGCGAATGTGGTGGAGATCGGCTCGGTGCTGATGATCAAGGGCATGAAGTGGCTGCCCAACATCATCAACGGGGTCGAGCGCTTCATGGACGAGCACGGCTACCCGGACGTCGAGTCGATGCGGGGCATCGCGTCCCGGCGGGCGGCCAAGGACTATGCCGAGCAGTTCGCGCGCGACCGCGTGCACGCCGTGGTCAACGAGGACACCTGCCAGAACCCGAGCTGCACGATCTGCATCCAGATGTGCTTCTACGAGGCGCTGTCGCAGAGCCCGGCGGGGAAGGTCGAGGTCCATCCCGAGACCTGCATCGGCTGCGAGCTCTGCATGGACGTGTGCCCGTTCGACTCGATCGCCATGCGGCTGACCGACGAGGCGCAGTTCGAGTCCGGCTATTTCGACATCCCGGACGGCGTCTACGAGGGCCCGGAAAAATTCGTCACCCGGCGCAACAACATGCAGACCATCGCCGCCAACAGCCCGAAGACGGCGCAAGCGGCGGAGTAGGGGCGGCGAGGCGGCCAACCGCCTCAGTTCCGCCCAAGCCATCGTCCCAAGCCGTCGTGCCCGGTCTGGTTCCGGGGGCCGGCCATGAAGTCCGGGGCACGCCAGCGATGACCATCCGGGACTCCGTCATCGCCGGCCTGCGCGCGGCCGCCGAGCCCGCGAGGGCGCCGCGGCAGCAGGCATACATGAAGTCCGAGATGCCCTATTTCGGCGTGGGCGTCCCGGAATGCCGGCGCATCGCCGGCTCGGTGTTCAGGACGCACCCTCTGGCCGCCGCCGGGGCTTGGGAGACGGCGATTCTCGAGCTCTGGCGCAAGGCCGCGCATCGCGAGGAGCGCTACGCGGCGGTCGAGCTGCTGCTGTTCCCGCGCTATTCGCGCTGGCTGGAGCCGGCGCGCATACCCTTGATCGAGGAGCTGGTGATCACCGGCGCCTGGTGGGATTACGTCGACCCGATCGCCGCCCGGGGCGTCGGCACCATGCTCGCCGTCCACCCGCGCGCGACGAAAGCGGTGCTGCGCGAATGGGCGGGAGACGACGATATCTGGAAGCGCCGCACCGCGATCCTCGCCCAGCTCCGGTGCAAGAAGGCGACGGACAGGACGCTGCTGGCCGACGCGATCCGCCCGTCCATCGGCAACCCGGAGCTCTTTCTGCGCAAGGGGATCGGCTGGGCGCTGCGCGAGTATTCGAAGACCGATCCCGCCTGGGTGAGGGCGTTCCTGGAAACCCGTGCCGGGCTCTCCGATCTGAGCCGGCGCGAGGCGCTCAAGCATCTGGCGCGGAGGAACGCGGCGACTATTCCCCGCGCCACCAGGTGACGGCGCGGTTCGCGACGGCCCGCCCGGCCCGCTCTATCATTGCGGGGTGACGAGCGACTTCATCCCGAAACGGCACTGCGGTGCCCGCCTCCCGGCGGGCGGGGCGTAGTGCCGCGCGCCTCCTGGCTCGGCGGTATCGGGACCGCGCTCGGGCATCGCGACTACCGGGTCTACTCGATCGGCGCGTCAGGGTCGTTTCTCGGCACCTGGATCTACCGCACCGCGCTGGGCTGGCTCGCCTGGGAGCTGACGCGCTCGCCGGCCTGGCTCGGCATCGTGGTGTTCTGCGAGGTGGTGCCGATCATCGCGCTGGTGCCGCTGACCGGTGCGGCGACCGACCGGCTCGGGGCCTACCGGATCTTCCGGGCGGCGCAGGCCTCTGGCGCTTGCGTCATGGCGGTGCTCGCGATCGCCACCGCGCTGGATGCGATCACCATCGAGCTGTTGCTGGCGCTGACGGTGCTGAACGGCGTCAACATGGCCTTCATGCAGCCCTCGTTCTTCGCCCTGGTCGCCAATCTGGTGCCGCGCGAGGCGCTGTCGTCTGCCATCGCCCTGCAATCCTCGATGGTCCAGACCGCGCGCTTCATCGGCCCGGCGATCGCCGGCGCGCTGCTGCTGTGGCAGGGCGCGGCGGCGGCGTTCGCGGTCAACGCCGTCTCCTATCTCGGCATGGTGGCGGCGCTGCTCGCGATCGCCTACCGCGACCCGGGGCGGCCGGCCGGCCCCGCCGGCGGGCTGCTCGGCGACGTGGCGCAGGGGCTGCGCTACATCGCCGGCCACGAGACCATCCGCACCCTGCTCGTGATGACGGTCGCCTTCTCGGTGCTGCTGCGCCCGGTGGTGGAGCTGCTGCCGGCCTTCGCCTCGGAGGTGTTCGGGCGCGGCGCCGACGGGCTGGCAACGCTGCTGTCTTCGGCCGGAGCCGGTGCCATCGTGGGCTCGCTTGTCATCGCCCGGCGCGGCAGGACGCAGGGTCTCACCCGGCTCTTGGGGGCGTCCGGCGTGCTCTGCGGCATCGCGGTGGCGGGCTTCGCCGCGACCGACGCGTTCTGGCTTGCCATCGTCCTGATGGCGACCTACGGGCTGCTGTCCAACGCCAACTCGATCTGTAGCCAGATCCTGATCCAGAACTGCGTCGACCCGGCGATGCGGGCCCGCGTGATGAGCCTGGTCGGCCTCACCTTCCGCTCCGTCCCGGCGGCGAGCGCGGCGCTGTTCGGCGGTCTCGCCGCGCTGTTCGCCCTCGGCCCGCCGATCGCGGTGGCGGCCTTGCTCGGCACCCTCGTCGGGCTGTGGACGCTGAGCTCGATCCGCAGCGCGCGCCTCGACGAACGGGCGGAGGGGCCGCCGGCGGGGTAGGCCAAGCGCGGTCTCCGTTCGCAGGGACGGCGCGGCGGTTGTCAGACCGGCAGCCATGGGTTGCAGGCGGTGCGTGATCGCACCCATCGAGAGCGCCGCGCCGGAGGCAGGCATGAGCGAAGCATTCACCAGGTGGAGTGTCGCCGAGCACCTGCGCACGCGGGAAGATGCGCGCCACTATCTCGATGATTGCGCGGAGGAGGATCCGGGCGACGGCAGCCCGATCCACGCGGCGTTCCACGACATCGCCCGCGCGGGAAGCTGAGCAAGCTCGCCCGCGACGCCGGCATGTGCCGCGAGGGGCTTAGGCCCTGTCGGAGGACGGCAATCCCAGCTTCTCCACGGTGATGCGAATCGCCAGGGCGCTCGGGATGCGGTTGCGGATTACCGCGTAGCGGACGGCGTCCGCCCGGGCTCCGAGATCAGCAAATAGCCTCGGTTCTCGACGGTGTCGA
The DNA here is from genome assembly GCA_028821395.1 of Defluviicoccus sp. GTDB lineage: Bacteria > Pseudomonadota > Alphaproteobacteria > MPNO01 > MPNO01 > MPNO01. The sequence goes on along the minus strand of JAPPGP010000253.1, from coordinate 60,200 downwards.
AGGTGCGCATCGCGGCGACCAGGTCGGCCGAGGCGACCCACACCCAGGGCGCCCGGTTGGGGTTCACGTCCATGATCAGGAAGGAATCGCTCGCCGCGTCATACGCGCCGAGCGGAGAGATGTGCCCGCCGCCCGGCTGGCCGAGCGCCTTGCGCGCGTAGTTGACCAGCACGTAGTCGTCGCGCGCGGCGAGGTTCCGGGCAAGCTCGCGGGCGACCGCCCCGGCATCGGCGGCCTGGTCCACCACGCGGACGGTCACGGCGAGCCCGTGGGCGCGGAGCACCTGGGCAAGCTGGCGGAGCTGCAGGCCGAAATCGCGCACGGGTTTGCCGCCGATCTCGATCGGCTTGCCGAGCACCTCGATCTTCGACTTGGTGCGCCCGGTGAGCACGTTGTTCGGCGTGTACTTGCCGAAGAACGGGTTGAAGCCCTCGGGCAGAAAGGCGCGCTCGTCCTCGGCGATCGATTGCCGGTCCTCGGGCAGGCCCTGTTTCCGGCCCAGCCTGAGCGCGTTGAGCACGATCGCCGATGAGACCGGGCCGCAGAAGATCTTGTTGTCCTGGCTGACGAAGTGGTTGCTGAGCGGGAAGAAGTCTGTCTTGTGGGCGGACCGCGCGAGCCGCTCGAGGCTTTCCCCGGATTGCCATTCGACCAGCTCGGGCGCAGCGCCCGCCGGGCTTCCCGCCGCCACGGCGGCGGGCAGCGCAAGCAACAGCAGCAGCGCGGCTCGTCTCATCTTTCCCTCCCGTCTCACGCCTCGGCCTCGATCCGCTGCGCGAGCATGCGGCGGAAGGCGAGGCCGGGCCCGTCCACGTTGATGTCGATCGAGGACGCGCCCGGGCGGCGGTCGATATTGGCCTGCTGCGCGGCGAGGATCGAGACGTCCTCGCCAAAGACGCGGCGGAAATCGACCCGGAAGCGCGCATCCATCGCCTTATCCTCGAGAGCGAAGCTCCGCGCATGGGCGTAGAAATAGTGCGTGGTGGTCGCGGTCTCCGGCGTCATGGCGTTGAGGTTGAAGAACTCGACCTTCCGTTCCGTCGGGGCGTCGGCTCCGCCCGCGCCCGCCGGCGCGCAGCCGGCATGCACCGTGTTGTAGGCGGGAAGGGTGGACACCGCGACCTGCCAGCGGTCGACATTGCCGTCGAACCCGCCCATCTCGCCATAGAGCGGCGGCGCCGGCGAGTCCGCCACCAGCCGCGACATGGTGACGAAGTCCTCGCCGCGCCCGGTCTCGATCGGGAAGTCGGCGACGTTGCCGGTGCCGATCGAGCCCGCATGCACGTAGGCGACATGCGAGAGATCGAGCAGGTTGTCGTTGAGCAGCAGGTAGCTCGCCTCGACATGGAAGGGCGCGCCGCCTCTCACCGGGCGCCAGCCGGGATGGTCCATCCACCACCAGTCGGGGACGAGCGCGGGATCGGCGGCCTCGGCATCGCCCGTCCAGATCCACACCCAGCCATGGCGCTCGGCGAGCGGGAAGGCGCGGACGCCCGCGCCGGGCGGGATTGTCGACTGGCCGGGTACCTGGACGCAGCGCCCGTGCGCATCGAAGCGGAGCCCGTGATAGCCGCACCGGAGGGTCTCGCCCACCAAACGTCCCATCGAGAGCGGCAGCGAGCGGTGGCAGCAGCGGTCCTCGAGCGCGGCCGCCCGGCCGTCCGGGGTGCGGAACAGGACCACCGGCTCATCCAGGATCGTGCGGGCGAGCGGGGTGCCAGTGACTTCGTCGTCCCAGGCGGCGGCGTACCAGCAATTCTTCAGGAACGTCATGCGCCCTCCGCCAGCCTGGGGAACAGGCGCCTCGCGTTGCCGTGCTCCATCATCGCGCGCGCCGCCTCGTCGAACCCCTCGTAGCCGTCGGTCCCGGCGGTCTCCGAATCCGCGACCTCGTCTGGAATATAGGGATAGTCGGTGCCGAATAGAATGCGGTCGGGCCCGGCGAGGTGTTGCAGCGCGGCGAGCACCGCCGCATCGCCAGACAGCGCGGTGTCGTAGTAGAGCCGCGCGAGATAGGCGCGCGCGCCTTCCGCGTAGTTCTCGCGGAAGCGGGTGAGCGAGTCGAAGATCTCGATCCGGTGGGCGAGCGCCGGCAGCGCGCCGCCGGCATGCGACAGGATGAAGCGGATTCTTGGCATCTCCGCCAGCACCCCGTTGAACAGCAGGCTCGCCGCCGCCCGCGCGGTCTCGCAGGGGTAGTCGACGATCGGCCGCGGCACGACGTAGTCGCGCTCGGCGCTCGCTGCCGGGTAGGTCGGGTGGATGAGCACCACGGCGGCGCGCCGGTCGAGCTCGCGGTAAATCTCGCGGAAGTCGGCATGGCCGGCCGGGCGGTCGTCGTTCCGCGTCAGGTGCATGAACCCGTCGAGGCCGATGTCCTGGGCGTATTCGATCTCGGCCAGGCAGTCGTCGACATCGGGGAAAGGGAGCGCGGCGAAGGCGCCGAAGCGGCCCGCGTGGCCGGCGATCAGCCCGGCGAGATAGTCGTTGCAGCGCCGCGCGAGGGCGCGGCACGCCGCCCGGTCGCCGTAGTAGAGGCCGGGCGCCGAGAACGACAGGATCGCGGTGGCGATTCCCTGCCGGTCCATCAGAGCGAGCGAGGTCTCCGGCGACCAGTCGGGGAACGGCCGGTAGGCGGTCGAGGGAAAGCCGCCCGCGCTCTGCGCATCGCGGAAGAACTGCGGCAGCACGTGGTGGTGAACGTCGATGCGGTCCTGTCTCATGCGCGGTCCCGGCAGGGTTGGGGGGGGAAGGGACTATAGCGCGGCTGGGCGGCATGGGTCGGGCGAAGCGCCGGGGCGGCGGGTTGAACACCGGATTCTCCGGTGCGGCGGCCGGGCCCCAGGCACCCATGTCCGGGTCGGCGACCGGCGCGCTCCGCCCGCGCAGGCGGTCGCGTGCGTAGCCGGCAAGCCCGCCGGGGACGGCCATCGCCCACAGCAGGCGGGCCCGCGCATGGCGGAGATCGCGAAGCTGGCGCCGGGGCGAGCGTCCGATGTGGAGGCCCAGCCTCGTGACCTTGCGCGCGGCGTTCAGGAATACCATCGGCTTGTTCCGGCAATAGTCGAAATCGTCGTTGAGCGCGGCGAGCGCCCGCAGATAGTTCCCGCGCGGCCACTTGACGGCGTTCGAAGGCTCGTCGGACAGGCGCGCCTCGCCGTCGTTCCGGAAATAGCGCCGGATCGGACGATCGACGAGTATCGACTGGTAGCGCCAGGACGTCCGGTTGTGCGTGACGCTTTCCGGGCAGTGTTCCGAATTCGTCAACTCGACGAATCTCTGTTCCCGGCAAACAGACGTTTTCATCACGCCGATCATCTCGCCCGAGAAATTCGGCCCGTAATACGCTTCCCGGAAGGATTCTCGCAGCGCCTCCCCCGGCGTCTCGCTTGCCTGCGCCATGCGCCCGAGCAGCGTTCCGGTCTCGTCGACACAACGGAACACCAGCTGGTACGCGCCCGGATTGGCGTCGATCCGGGTGTGCTCGCGCCAATACGCTATGGTTTCGAGCGCATCGTCGAGAAGCGCATCGTCGCTGTCCAGGATCAAGGTGTAGTCGCCCGAAACGAATTCGGTTCCGGAATTCACGGCCGCGTTTCTTCCCCGGTTGCTGCTGTAGCGATGCCAGGCGATCGGGAAATCGGCCTCGGCCTGCCAGCGGGCGAGGAGGGAGGGCGTGTGGTCGGTCGAACCGTCATCCACCACGACCCATTCGAAATCGCGTGTCTTCTGTCGCCTCAGGCTGTCATAGCCGCGATGCAGCACGTGTGCGCGGTTATAGGTCGGCGTCAGGATCGAAACTGCTCGCGCGGCCATCATCGGGTCCTTTTTCCGCCGCGGCGCAGGGACGCAGCGCCGACCCTTCGAAGTTCGCTTGCCATCCTCTCCAGCGAGGATGAGGCGGTTCGGGCGCACAAGACGGTGTCGGTCGGGGATTGGGTCAGCGCCCGCAGCATGACCCTCGCGAGCGCGCAAGGTCTGCCCGCCGGGCCAGCCCGGTCAAGGCGCACGACGATATCGGAAACGCGAATCGGCTGTGAGGACATCAACGCTCGTCTTCGTCGCGAAAGTGCGCCCCCAGGGCGAATTCCGCCTCGGGCGGGTTCAGCGGTTCTCCCGCCGAGCCCGGGACGAAGGTCAATTCTCCGACCCTCATTTCGCGCTCGGTGGCGTACAGGTCTACCCGCACGAACGGGAACGGGGCCGACAGGCGCCGCGCCGCGCGGAGCATGTCATCGAGCAGCGCGGGTCTCGGATCGTCGCTGTCCCTGCCCGGATAGAGCAGCGTCGCGGGAATGCGAGCCCACGACAGGTCGTACAGGTTTCGCGTGTGCCCGGTGAACCGATCCGAGTCCACCTGGACGAATTTCGGAACGCCGCGGACGCAAAAGACCTTGTAGTCGTCAGGCACGGTGTGCCCATCTTCCGAGAAGAACTCCTCGACGATGATTTTGGGGATCAGGTGGCGATAGTTGTGTTCCCGGGACCGGCGGTAGTAGCGGATCTCGAACCATCGCCGCAGCTCGTCGCGATCGGGGACGCCGGACGGATCGGTGCAGATCGCCGCCTGACCGCTGGAATGGGTGGGCTTGACCACGCATGGAAACCGGTCGGGAACGAAGGTCTCCAGCTCTTCCGGGCCGCGCAAAACGCGATACGTCTCGATCGTGTATTCGCTCCCCAGAACCGAAGAGATGTAGAGCTTGGCATGTTCCTTGTCGGTGACGAGCTGGATCAGCGGGTCGTAGCCCAGCCCGCCCGTCTTCAGTGCGAAGAGATGGTCGTTGAAGCCGGTCGGGCGACGTTCCGGAAACCGGCCCAGCCGCTTGCGAAATCGATACAGGCCGAACAGCCGGTCTCCCCAAAGGGTCTTCGGCAGAATTCGCCGCAACACCGCCTCGCTCATGGTGGATCAACCGTCCCCGCGGAAGAAATCCCGGCCGAGCAGTGCGTCGAACAGGGCTCCATAGGCCGCGACCGCGCGTTCCACCGAGAAGTCGTCGGCGCGGCGCCGCAGCGCCTCGGCCGGGACGGTATTCCCGCCCAGAGCCCCGACGATCGCCCGCGCGAGCGCCGGCGCGTCGCCGACCGGGGTCAGGGGCCCCCAGCGGCCGCCTTCGAGGATCTCGCCCGGCCCGAACGGCGCGTCGGTGGCCACCACCGGGGTTCCGCAGGCCATCGCCTCGATCAGCACGTTGGGCAAGCCCTCGTAGCGCGAGGACAGGACGAACAGCGCGGCGCGGCGCATGTAGCGAAACGGGTTCTCGTCGAAGCCGAGCAGTGCGATGCCGCTCTCCGCCCCGAGAGGGCCGGCCAAGGACAGGAGCCCTTCGCGGTTCGCCTTAGACAGGCGGCCCAGGATGGCGAGCCGCGCCGGGGTCTCGCTACGCACGAGAGCGAAGGCCCGGACCAGGGTCGCCAGATCCTTTTGCCCCCCGCCCCGGAACACCGACAGCAGCACGGGCGGTTCTCCGGAGGCGAACCAGGGATGGTCGACATCCATCTCGGCCATGCGCTTGATCGCCCCGAGCGGCTTGGGGTTGTAGATCGTGTGCACGCGACCGGCGTCCAGACCAAGCGTTTCGACGGCATCGGTCGCTACGCCCTTGGACACCGCCACCACCGCATCCGCCTCGGGGGTGAGCGCGCGCGCGAAGAATTTTCGCCGTTCGTCGTAACTCCGGCCGACATTGTTGCGCAGCGAAACCGCCACCGGCACGTCCCGCCCGGTCAACGCCGCCGCCAGGACGGCGGCATCGTTGGCGAGATAGAGCGCGGACAGCAGGAGCTCGGGCCCCGCCTCCCGGATATAGCGGGCCACGCCCAGGGCCGCGCGCAGCCGGGAGATCCGGTTCGCGACGCGGGGGAACCGCCGGCGCAGGCGACACCACCCCGCGAACGCTTCCAGCGGGCCGGCGCGGAGCGGCCGTAGCGCGACCCCGCGCGCGCGGATGTACCGCGCAAGCTCCGGGTCGGGCGCGCGGCCGAGATGGTAGTAGACGGCGATTCCGTCGGGGATCGCGGCGCGGTATGGTCCGCTTAGGCGCAGCAGAACGAGGTCGACCCGATACCCGCGCTCGACCAGCGCCCCCGCCAGCGTCAGCATCGCCCGTTCCGCGCCCCCGCCTCCCAGGTCCGGCAGGACGATGCCGATATGCGGGGAAGAGACTCCCTGTCGTTCGCCAGCCGGTGTCGGAGGCGGCTCCGTCAATGCCGGCACAGGTCGATGCGCGGCCGTCTCGCTTGACCGCCGAGAATACCGGATGCTCTCACGCACGCCTTGTGGGTTCCCGCGGGAATACGGCCGATGCGGCGCAGGTCGTCCCGCAAGTCGAACAGGGAACGCAACAAACTGGCTTCCGCGACGTTGGCGTCGATATCCGTAGTCCCGATATCCCGGTCAAACTACGCAACGGGAGGGCCGAAGTCGACCTCCGCGACCGCGACCCCGCTGCGGCGGTGAACGGGCGGGAGAAGCGGATTGCGGCTGCAGCGCTCGTTCGCCTCGCTTCGCTGGCGCATCATTGCTGCGAACACCGTCGGGCGCCGGCGTCGCATCGATGAAGCTTGTCCGTTCGTTGCACGGTCGATTGCCGGCCCGGCTGGGGCGCCATTCCAGGCCGGGCACAAGAGGTTGGCTGATCGAGCGCGAAATGCGCTATGGCGGATTCGTCGGCGGCCTGACGCGGCACCGCGCCAGCGAGCTGGACAACCGCAGTCTCCAATGGGGCCGGCACAGCCTGATGGGCGGCGATCGGATGAGCCCGCGTCGTCACGGTTACGCCCCCTTCTATGCACGGTATCTGGCTCCCTTTCTTGCGCTCGGAGATGCGGTGACGCTGGTGGAGGTGGGTATACTCAGGGGAACCGGCCTGGCGATCCGGTCGGACCTGTTTCCCGACGGGCGTATCGTCGGGCTGGACATCGGCCTCCCCCATTTCCAGGGATACGTCGATCGATTGTCGGGCATGGGCGCGTTCGAGGCCGGGAACCATGAAGTGCACGAGTTCGACGGCTTCATGGACAGCCGGCAATATCTAGCCGACATCCTTCATGAAGACCGGATGCATATCGTAGTCGACGACGCGTCCCACGCCGACGAGTCCATAATGACTACCTTTGAGAGTCTTCGCGGTTCTTGGCGGACGACTTTGGTTATTTCGTTGAAGACAACAAGAACGTACACGTCGAACTGGAAGGGAAATATCCCCAATACCGCGTTGTGCCGTTCGGCGAATTGACGGTCATCACGGACGGTTCTGGAGCGGGTGGAGTCCGATCGGGAAGCGCCCCGATCGGTCAGAGATTCGCCTCGCACCATGCCGCCAGCGCGACCCGGCGGAAGTTGATGCGCCGGGATCCCGCTCTTTCGAGGCGCTGCCGGCCGGAACCCGGCGCGTCCGGATCGATCACGCCGTGGCGCAGGGCCGTGCTCCGCGACATCAGGTCTTCCGCCCAATCCCTGAGCGGTCCCCTGAGCCAGGAACGGACGGGCGCGCCGAACCCGTGCTTGGGCCTCTCGAACAGGGAAGGCGGGACGTGGCGGGCCAGGACCCCCCGCAATACGCGCTTGGTTTCCGCCGCATCCGTCTTCATGGCGGGCGGCAGACGAAACGCGAATTCGACGACCCGGTGGTCCAGCACCGGCACCCTGACCTCCAGCGACACGGCCATGCTCGCGCGGTCCACCTTGGTCAGGATGTCGTCCGGCAGATAGCCCGAGGCGTCGATGAATTGCTGGCGCTCCGACGGCGACAGGAATTCGCATCGATCCATCCAGCCCTCGACGAGATCCACCGCGATCCGCGGTCCGGCGATCCCGCGGCCGGACAGGCTGACGCGGCCATGCGCCAGGGCGTGATGGAGCTTCCCGGGATTGTGCATCCCCCGGGCGAGCATCTTCACGTCTCCGGCCGACAGCGGTCCCCGCGCCGGCGCGTTCGTTGCCGGAAGCCTGCCCAGCGCCGCCCTCACGGAGCGGGGCAATGACGGCACGACCCTGTGGAACAGCGCCCTGGCGACCGGGCCGGAGCCCAGCGCCGGGTGTTCCGACAGGCGTTCGGCGGAAAGATGCCGGCCATAGCCGCCGAACAGCTCGTCCCCGCCGTCGCCCGACAGCGCGACGGTCACGTCCTGCCGCGCGAGGCGGGACAGGAGCCGGGTCGGCAGCAGCGACGGATCGGCGAACGGCTCGTCGTGATGGCCGATGATCGCCGGCCCGTGCTCGCGAATCTCGTCGGGCGTGACGTAGTGCTCGCGGTGTTCGGTCCCGAGATGCCGGGCGACGGCGCGGGCGCAGGGGGCCTCGTCGAAGGCGCCCTCGGAGAAGCCGATGGTGAAGGTCTTCACCGGCCTCGGGGACTGGCGCTGCATCAGCGCGACCACGGTGGACGAATCGATGCCCCCCGACAGGAACGCGCCGAGCGGGACGTCGGAGACCATGCGCCGCTTCACCGCGTCCGACAGCAGGCGTTCGAGCGCGTCGGCCGCTTCCTCCACGCTCCCCGGAAAGCGGTCGGCGGCGCCCTTCCGCGCGGCTTCGGCGAGCGTCCAGTATGGCGCGATCCCGACCCGGCCGAGGGCGTCGTGCTCCACCCGGAGAACGGTCCCCGGCTCGAGCTTCCTCACGCCGCGCCAGATGCTGTAGGGCGCCGGGATGTAGTCGAGCGCGAGAAACGCATCGACCGCGTCGCGCTCGATCGCGGCCGCGAACCGGGGATGGGCGCGCAGCCCGGTGAGCTCCGAGGCGAAGGAGAACCGCTCGCGGCTCGCGCTGTAGTAGAGCGGCTTGATGCCGATGCGGTCGCGCACCAGCCAGAGCCGCCGGCCGGCGCGGTCCCAGAGCGCGAAGGCGAACATGCCGGTCAGCCGCCTCGCGGCGGTCTCCACGCCCCATGCGGCGCAGGCCTCCAGCAGCGCCTCGGTGTCGGAACGGCCGCGGAGGCGGACGCCCAGCTCCGCCAGCTCCGCCCGCAGCTCGGACGCGTTGTAGATCTCGCCGTTATAGGCGATCGCGAACCGCCCGCAGGCGGACACCATCGGCTGCGCGCCGGCCGGGGAGAGGTCGACGATCGACAGCCTGCGGTGCCCGAGCCCGACCCCGGCTTCGGCATCCGTCCAGACGCCGTCGGCGTCGGGTCCGCGATGCGCCAGGGGGGCGGCCATCCCCCGCGCGGTCTCTTCGAGCACCCGGGCGGATCGCACGCCACGCTCCACCACTCCCGCGATACCGCACACCCGACGCGCACCACCACCGACCGGCAAGCAACCATAGATTGCGTATCGGCAAGACGCAACGCCGCTACCCCGCCATCGGCTGCGGCAGCCAGGTGACCGCGGCGGGGACGGCCATCAGGAAGGCGAGGATGCCGATCTCCAGCACGACGAACGGCGCGACGGCGGCGTAGATCTGGCCCATCGTGGTGTCGGGCGGGGCGACGCCGCGCATGACGAAGAGCAGCATGCCGAAGGGCGGGGCGGTCTGGCCGATCTCCAGCGCCGGCAGCATCAGCGCCATCATCGCGATCGGCAGGGAGAGCGGCGTCGGGTCGATCTGCTGGATCAGCGAGAGCAGCCCGGTGGTGGCGCCCGAGAACGACAGCATCTGCGAGAACGTGAGCGAGGCCGCGATGATGAAGTAGATCGTCACCGCGAGCTTCCCGGTCTCGACCATCGCGGTCCACAGGCCCTTCCAGCTCAGCGACCGGTAGCACGCGGCCGCGACGCCGACCGCCAGCAGGGCCACGATCGCCCCGGGGAGAACCCCGGTGAAGGCGAGCAGCCGGTCAAACAGACCGCCGGTTCTCCACATCCGACCGCCCCAACGCCGTCGGCGGCGGGGCGCGCCGGCGACGGGCCGCGCCCCGCCCCCCGAACCGCCGCGCTACTTGCCGATCGGGGCGCGCAGCTTCTTGCCGACCACCGGATCGCGCTTCTCCACCACGTCCCATTGCGCGGTGTGGGCGAGATCGGCGGAGAGCTCGTTGTCCAGATATAGGCCCGTCCCGGTCAGCACGTCCTGCTGCTTGGCATCGAGCTTCTTCCATTTCCCGATATTGGCGCCGACCACGATGATCGGGTGGTGGAAGCCGGGCACCGGCTTGCACTTCGAGACCTCGAACCCGCCCGCGTCCGCCGGCGCATTTGGCGTGGCACCGCCGGGGCTCGCGTGCCAATATGCCGCGCTTCTTGCGCCAACCAAGACTTCGAATAGGGGGATTTGCCGTATGCTCAGGTTTTCAGAAGAAATTATGCTTCTTTTGTTGAGCGACAACGGCGGGAAGTTTGTCGACGTGCCGGCGCCTTCGCTGGATTGCGCGCTCGCCGGCGCGGTGCTGATGGATCTGGCCCTGGAGAACCGGATCGATACCGATCCTCAGCGCCTGTTCGTCGTCGATCCGTCGCCGCTCGGCGACGATCTGCTCGATCCGACGCTCGCGCGCATCGTCGCGTCCGGCGAGTCCCACGACACCGCCCACTGGATCAGGGCGACCACGGACCAGGCCGACGCGATCCACGACCGCTCCCTCGACCGGCTGGTCGATCGCGGCATCCTGCGGCGCGAGGACGACCGCTTCATGTGGGTGTTCAAGTCGCGCCGCTACCCGGTGATCGACGACCAGACCATCCGCGAGGTCAAGCTCCGCCTCATGGGCGTCCTGTTCAGCGACGAAATCCCCGACGCGCGGGACATATTGCTTATCTCCCTTTCCGACGTTTGCGGCATTTTCTCAAGCCTGCTATCCAGCTCCGAGCTGGATGCGGCCGCCGAGCGGATCGGCCAGGTCCGCAAGCTGGATCTGCTGGGCCGGGAGGTCACCAGCGCGGTGCGGGAGATCGAGGCCTCCCTCGCCATGGCGGTGGCGATGCCGATGCATTGAGGCGCCCCCGCCCCGCCCCCGCGCCCCCCCCCAACCCAACCCCCCCCCCCGGGCCCGGCCCCCCCCCCGGGGGAAAAAAGGGGGGAAAAAAAACCCACCGAGGTTGGGGACGGAGACCAA
>JAPPGP010000253.1:0-49190 GCA_028821395.1 Defluviicoccus sp. | reverse complement strand
GGGGGGGGGGGGGGCGCGCCGGGGGGGGGGGGGGCCCCCCCCCCCCCCCCCCGGGGGGGGGGGGGCTCTCCCGGCGCGGGGCGGCGGCCCGCGCCCCCCCCCCCCCCCCCGACCGAACCCGATGCCATCGCCCGGGAACGGGCCCGGCACCGTAGCGAAAAAGGGTGGTATACACACCGCACGTAGCTTGGAGACGAAGACCATGGATGTGACGACGGAACGTCAGGAGGGCGTCTTGACCGCCCAGGTGGGCGGGCGTATCGACGGCTCGAACGTCGCCCAGTTCGAGGAGGCGATCAGGACGGCGATCGACGAGACCGACCGCGCCGTGCTGATCGACTGCGAGAATCTCGGCTATATCAGCAGCGCCGGGCTTCGCGCCGTGCTGATGACCGCCAAGACCCTGTCGAGCCGGAACGCCAAGTTCGCGCTCTGCGCCATGTCCGATCCGATCCGCGAGGTCTTCCAGATCAGCGGCTTCGACAAGATCGTCGCGATCCACGCCTCGCGCGCGGAAGCGCTCGCCTCCTTCGACGCCTGAACCCCCGGCCCCGCCGCTTACCCGGCCGACCCGGGCGGCGTCGACGCGGAGGCCCGGATGAACCGGGCGGCGGCGCCGACATACCAGGGCAGCCGGCTCCCCCTGCCGTGAAACCCGACATGGCCGCCGCCCCGGGTGACGACGATCTCGAGCGGCGGTCGAGCGGCGAGGACGGGCGGCGGCACCCAGGGATCGTCGTCCGCATGCAGGACCAGCGTCGGCACGCGCAGGGCGCCGATCGTGCGTCCCGGCGAGCAGCTCGCATAGTACGCCGCCGCATCGCGGAACCCCGCCTTGCCCGCGGTGAACGCATCGTCGAACTCCCGGATGTGGCGCGCGCCGAGCAGGGCGCTCCGCACCGCGGGCGGCGCGCGCCGCCACACCGGCTCCGATTCCTCGCGAAGGCGCGCCAGCAGCCATCTCTCGTATAGATGGTTGCGTGGCCGGGCGATGCGGTCCGCGGTCGCCGCGAGGTCGACCGGCGCCGAGACCGCGACCACCGCCCTCACCGCCGGCGGCAGGCCGGGCGAAGCGGCGAGGCGGAGCGCGAGCGCGCCGCCGAGCGAGAACCCGAGGATGGCGATGCCGTGTTCGCGGGTGCCGGCGTCGAGCTCGGCGACCGCGCGGCAGGCATCGGCGAGGTCGCCCACGCTGTCCATGTGGTAGTGGCCGCGCGCGAGCGACCGGCCGGGCGCCGAGCCCCTGAGGTTGAGCCGCACCACCGCGGCGCCGGCGGCGAGAAACGCGCCCGCCGATTGCAGCACGTGCCGGCTCCCCTCGCAGCCGGTCAGCCCGGGCACCAGGACGACCGCCGGCGCCGGCTCGCGCGCCGCGTGGTAGCGGGCGACCAGCCGGTCGCCGCTGCCGTCGCCGAGCGCGATCTCGAAACGCTCGCCCGAGCCCGGCGGGATCCCGGGCAGCCGGAAGGGAAGCACGTTGCGCACCGTCTGGAGGTCGGCGCCGAGCCAGGGCCAGCGCCGGCGGAAGGGGGGATCGGACGTCATCGCGCGCCAGAGAACGCATCCGGCGGAGCTTCGCGCAAGCCCGGCGCGTCCATCCGGGCCGGATACGCTATAACCTGGGCATGTGCGGCCGCTTCACCCAGCGCTTTTCCTGGCGCGAGCTCCACGAGCTCCTGGACCTCGCCGGCCCGGCCGCCAATCTCCGGCCGCGCTACAACGTGGCGCCCGGCCAGACCGTCGCGGCGGTGCGCGAAGTCGGTGGCGCGCGCCGTCTCGCGATGCTGCGCTGGGGCCTGATCCCGTCATGGGCGAGCGACGCCAGGATCGCCTACAAGCTGATCAACGCCCGGTCGGAGACGGCGGCCGGGAAACCGTCCTTCCGCGCCGCGATGCGCGCGCGCCGCTGCCTGATACCGGCCGACGGCTTCTACGAATGGACGCGGCGCGGCAAGATCCGGCAGCCCTGGCTGATCGCGCGGGAGGACGGCACCCCGTTCGCCTTCGCCGGGCTGTGGGAGCGCTGGACCGTGCCGCGCGGCGCCGATCTCACGGGCTCGCTCGCGGAGCTCCGGCCGGGCGAGGAGATCGAGACCTGCACGATCCTGACCGCCGCCGCGAACCGGACGCTGGCCCCGCTGCATCCCCGCATGCCGGTCATCCTGGCGCCGGACTCCTTCGATCCCTGGCTGCGCGGCGAGGCGGTGCCGCTCGGCCCCTGCCCGGCCGACGGCATCGTCTTCCACCCGGTGAGCACGCTGGTCAACAAGCCCGCCAACGACGACCCGCGCTGCATCGAGCCGGTCGCGCTGGCCTGAGGCCGGTGCGGAGGGGCGGGTCAGGGCCGGTATCTCTCCGGCGGCTGGGGGTTGTTCGCCGGGTTGGTGTCGTGCCTGGCGATCCGCCTGACCGCCGGGCCGCCGGCGAGCGGCCGCAGCGCCGCCTCCAGCGCGTCGGCCCGCTCCAGGCCATAGACCTCCTCGCCGGCGACGCGGAGCGAGAACGAGCGCAGGTATTTCGCCTTCTTGGCGGGCTGTTCGATGGTCGCCCGGGTCCAGGCATAGAGCGGGTACAAGGCGATCCCCAGCCGCTCCGCCTCGGCGCAGTAGAAGGCGAACGCATCGTACTGGCAGACCAGAGCCGCCTCGTGGCGCGCGAGGATCGCATCGAGCGCTTCGAGGTCGGGGTCGGGTTCCCCGCTGCGCGCCGCCGCCGCGGCCCGGTCCGCCAGCTCGAGGCGGATCTGGTACAGCCATCGCCGCGCGCCCCCGGCGCCCGCCCCCCGACCCGGCTCGACCACTGGAGGGACCTCCACAGGCTGCGCATCCCGGCCGCCGCCGTCCGGCGATGGCGGCGACCGCTTGCGTCATGTTACATCATCGCCCGCCCGCCGCACCCCGCCTGGAAGGAACGCCGCCGATGACCCGCATCGACATCCAGTTCTCCCTGTTCTCCGCCTTCTATTCGCCGCTGATCGCGACCATGGCCGGCGGCTTTCTGGCCGAGGAGGGGCTGGAGCCGAGCTGGTCGGTTTCCGAGCCCGGGGTTTCCGCCATCGCGGCGTTGAAGGACGGCTCGGCGCATGTCGTGCAGTCGGCGCTGAGCCAGGCCTTCGGACCGCTGTCCAGGGGCGAGGACCCGGGCGTAGTCCATTTCGCCCAGATCAACGAGACCGACGGGTTCTTCCTGACCGGGCGCGAGCCGGAGCCGGCGTTCGACTGGCGCAAGCTGGAGGGCGCCGAAGTGGTGCTGTTCGGCGGCGGCCAGCCGCTCGCCATGTTCAAATACGCCTGCCACAGAGCCGGCATCGACTACGCCCGGATCGAGGCGCTCCACCCCGGCAACGCCGCCGAGATCGACCGCGCCTTCCGCGACGGCCACGGCGCCTATGTCCAGCAGCAGGGCCCGTTCCCGCAGCAGCTCGAAGCCGACGGCGTCGGCCATGTCGTGGCCGAGGTCGGCCGGCAGGTCGGCGCTTGCGCCTTCTCCAGCCTGTGCGCCCGCCCGGACTGGCTGGAGGGCGACATGGCGCGGGCCTTCACCCGCGCCTACCGCCGGGCCCGCGCCTGGCTCAACGAGACCCCGGCGGCTGAGATCGCCCGCGCCGAGAAACCCTATTTCCCGGAGATCGACCCGGCGGTGCTGGAGCGCTGCGTCGCGACCTACCAGCGCCTCGGCTGCTGGACGCCGCATATCGAGATCACGCCGGCTGCCTTCGAGGCGACGCTCGACATCTTCGCCTATAACGGCCTGATCGACACCCGCTTCCCCTACGCCCGGGTCTGCGCCCCGCCGCCCCGGGGATAGCGTCCAGGTTCCGAAGCCGCCGCCCTGCGACGCCATGTCGCGCTACCCGTCATGCCCGGCCGCCGGAACGAGTCCGGGGGCGTTCCACTGCTGTCCGGCCCGGGGAGCCGGACGGGGTGCAAGCCCTTGCCGCGGGCGGGATATCGCCGCATCGGTCGGATCGGAACGCGGGTCGCTGCAGGCCCGCGCCGGCCGTCCCCTTTCCCCCCTGTTGTCACCGCGGACCGGCGCTCTTGAAGCGGCGGTAGAACCCCCGATATAGGAGCGGTTCGTTCGTTCACCGCATGCGTACAGTGCCGCAGCTTCAGAGTCCGAGAATTCGACGCCTGTCCGGCGAAGCGCCGCCGTCTATCCCCGGCCCTGTCTCCGCCCGCCCGGGCGGGTCAGGGGGCGCCGAGGGCGCGGAGCAGCTGGGCGGCTCCCGGGTTGGCGAATCTGCGCTGCACCACGATGGCCCGCGCGGTCGCGCCCGGACCGTAATAGGCCCGGTTGCGGTCCCTGTCCTCGACGGTCACCGAACCTTCGAAGGAGGCGCCGAAGAAGGCGCCCCGCGACAGCGCGTAGGAGTAGATGTCGGCGCGCAGGTTGAGCGCCGTGGCGCCTTCGTAGCCGACGCCGAACGGGCCGGCGGCGATGGACGCGTCCGCGCCCAACTTGAGCTTGGCCTGGAGCATGGCTTCCAGCGTCCGGCGCGACATGATCAGGAAGACCACCTCGGAGTCCTGGAACCCGAACTGGAGCCCGATGCTGCCCGCGCCGATGTCGTAGAAGGCGGGGTTGCTCCACCGCCCCTCGCGGTCGCGCGCCAGCAGGACGCCGCTTCCGCCCTCGCCGCCGATCAGGAAGCTCGCCTTGATCAGGCTGGGGACGATCAGCACCGCCTGCGCCCGGCGAAGCAGCCCGGCGAACGGCTTGGTCTCGGGATTGCGGAGCATCTTCTCCACGGTGTAGCGCGCATTGTCGACCAGCGCCTGCGGGGTGGACGCGGCCTCCGCCGGGACCGCCGCGATCGTCATCAGCGCCGCCGTCAGACCTGCCGCGGCGGCGTTTCTCGACGTCAAGCATGCAAGCATCGCGGACTCCCGCTGGACTGGACTCGGTGGGGCCGACTTGCCCCTGTGGCTAACATGGTCGGTCCCGTCCGGTTTGCAAGACTCGCGGCGGGACGGCGCGGTTTCCGGTGCCCGCCGCCACGCATTCGATAAGAAAAACTCATCAATAGAGTCAGAATATAGTATAAGAATTTATCATAGTGAGACCGTACATTTGCCACCTCCCGTTGCGGGAGTGGATTTGGTATCAACTGTAGGCGTAAGGGAGAGTTCCGATGAGAGACGGCAACAAGATCGACAGAACGGCCGATCGCGGCAAGACCGGCAGGCAGCGCGCCCCGTCCCCGCCGCAGACGTTCGTCCGCGACCGGACGCTGCTGATCGTCGACGACGACGCACCGTTCCGCACCCGGCTCGCCCGGATCATGGAGTCGCGCGGCTTCGAGTGCGACGTCGCCACGTCGGTGGCGGAGGGCGTGGCATGCGCCACGCGTCGGCCGCCGTCCTACGCCCTGCTCGATCTCAGGCTGGAGGACGGCAGCGGGGTCGACGTGGTGAAGGCGATCCACGCCAAGCGCACCGACACCAAGATCGTCATGCTGACCGGCTACGGCAACATCGCCACGGCGGTCGCGGCGGTCAAGGCGGGCGCGATCGACTACCTCGCCAAGCCGGCCACCGCCGATGCGATCGAGGCCGCCCTGCTGGCCGAGGGCGACCTGCCGCCGCCGCCCGAGCACCCGATGTCGGCCGACCGGGTCCGCTGGGAGCATATCCAGCGGGTCTACGAGCAATGCGACCGCAACGTGTCCGAGACCGCGCGGCGCCTCAACATGCACCGCCGCACCCTGCAGCGCATTCTCGCCAAGCGGGCGCCGCTGGAGAAAGCGCTCTGAACGACGGCCGCGCGCGGCGGGGCGCTCAGGCGCCGGGATCGATGCGGCGCTGCAGCCGCCCCGCCGCGGCGAGCGCGAAACGCACCGTCTGGCGCCGCTTGCGCGAGCCGTTGACCGGCACCCCGGTCGCCGCGCGGCGGATGGCGCCGCCATAGGCGTCGGCGACGATCACGCCGCAATCGCCGGGCAGCAGCCGGTCGGGGAAGCGCTCCGGGACGGCGAAGTAGAAACGCTCGCAGAACGGCAGGTATTCGCGCCACTTGCGGTCGCTGCGGAAATCCTCGACCGACGACTTGACCTCGACGATGACGAACTCGCCCGAATCGTTGAGGCCGATCAGGTCCACCCTGCGGCCGCTGGTCAGCCGGAACTCGTACAGCACCGCATAGCCGAGATCGGCGAGCAGCCGCGCCGCGCCGCGCCGCAGCCGGGCTTCGGCGCCTTCCCTTCCCGGGACGGTCGGTGCGGGTGCGGTGTCGGGCATCGGTCCCGTCGCAACCGGAACAAAGCGTGATCATAGCGCCTGCGCAAGCCGCGTGAACGACTTTCTCGCGGGCGCGTTGACGCCGCTTTGCGGGGCCCTATCATCGCGCCTCGACAGCGCGGGCGGCAGGGCCATGGCGAAACGGAGAATGCTGCGCCTCGGCGCCTTCATGCGCCCGGTGACCATCCATACCGGGTCGTGGCGCTACCCGGGCGCCTGGCCGGACGCGAATTTCAACTTCGCCCGCATCGAGGGCTTCGCGCGCACCCTCGAACGCGGCCGGTTCGACGCCTTCTTCATGGCCGACCACCTCTCCGTGCTGAACATGCCGATGGAGGCGCTGAAGCGGAGCGCCACCGTCACCTCGTTCGAGCCGATGACGCTGCTGCCGGCGCTCGCCATGGCGACCAAGCGCTTGGGTTTGATCGCCACCGGCTCGACCACCTATGACGAGCCCTACCACGTCGCCCGGCGCTTCGCCTCGCTCGACCACATCAGCGGCGGGCGGGCCGGCTGGAACGTGGTCACCACGTCGAACCCCGACGCCTCGCGCAATTTCGGCCGCGACGAGCATCTCGAACACGCGCTGCGCTACCGCCGCGCGCGCGAGTTCTTCGACGTGGTGACGGGGCTCTGGGACAGCTGGGAGGACGACGCCTTCCTGCGCGACCAGGAGAGCGGCATCTTCTTCGACCCGGAAAAGCTCCACGTGCTCGGCCACAAGGGCGAGTATTTCGACGTGCGCGGGCCGCTCAACATCGCCCGGCCGGTGCAGGGCTGGCCGGTGATCGTCCAGGCCGGCGCGTCGGATGCCGGGCGCCAGCTCGCCGCCGAGACCGCCGAGGCGGTGTTCGCCCCGGCGGCCAATCTCGAGGCCGGGCGGGCGTTCTACGCCGACGTCAAGGGCCGAATGGAGAAGGCCGGGCGCGATCCCGACCAGATGAAGATCCTGCCGGGCTGCATGGTGGTGGTCGGCGAGACGCTGGACGAGGCGAAGGAGAAGCGCGCCTTGCTCGACAGCAAGGTCCATTTCGACAGCGCCGTCGCCGCGCTATCGATCTCGCTCGGCCACGACGCCTCGAAATTCGATCCCGACGCGCCGCTGCCCGAGATCCCGGAGAGCAACGCGTCCAAGTCGGGGCGCGACCGCGCCATCGCGCTGGCCCGGCGCGAGAACCTGACGGTGCGCCAGCTCGCCCAACGCCTCGGCGGCTATTCCGGTCTCTGCATGCTGGGCACGCCCGGGCAGATCGCCGACGAGATGGAGGAATGGCTGGAGACGCGGGGCAGCGACGGGTTCAACCTGATGTTCCCCTATCTGCCCAAAGGGCTCGACGACTTCGTCGACCGCGTGGTGCCGCTGCTCCAGCGCCGCGGGCTGTTTCGCCGCGACTACGAAGGCGCTACGCTGCGCGAGAACCTGGGGCTGAGGCGGCCGGAGAGCCGCTACGCCCGCGCGCAGGGCTGATCCGATGGCAAAGCTGCTCAACGATGCCGAGCTCGCGCAGTGGCGGCGCTGCGGCGCGGTGTGGCCGCTCGACCTGCTGACGGCGGGCGAGGCGGCGGCGCTGCGCGCGCGCTACGAGGCGCTCGATGCGGCCACCGAGGGCGGCGCGCAGTCGCGCTACCGGATCAAGGCGCATCTGCCCTTCCCCTGGCTCTGGCGGGTGATCCGCCTGCCCCGACTGGCCGACGCCATCGAGGATCTGCTGGGCCCCGATTTCGTCTGCTGGGGCTCGTCCTTCTTCGCCAAGCGGGCGCAGGATCCGAGCTTCATCTCCTGGCACCAGGACTCGACCTATTACGGGCTGGAGCCGCCCGAATCGGTGACCGCGTGGATCGCCTTCAGCGACGCGACCAGCGAGGCGGGCTGCATGAAGATCGTCGCGGGCTCTCATCTCGGCCCGGAGATCCTGCCGCATGACGAGATCCCCGACCCCGACAACATGCTGGTGCGCGGCCAGACGGTGCGCGAGGTCGACGAGAGCCTGGCGGTCGAGATGCCGCTCGCGGCGGGGCAGATGTCGATCCACCACAACAAGACCATCCATTCGTCGGAGCCCAACCGGGCCACTTGGCCGCGCATCGGATTCGCGGTCCATTTCGCCGCCACCCATGTCCGTCAGGCGCAGTTCGACGGCGCCACCGCGATCCTGCTGCGGGGCGAGGACCCGGACGGCAACTGGCTGCCCGACCCCGAGCCCGCGGCGGATTTCGACCCGGCCTGCCTGGCCGCCCTCGACCTGGCCTGGACGCGCTACCAGACGGCGATGCGGGCGCAGCGCTAGGCTAATGTTTCACGTGAAACAATGGTCAGCATTGTTGACCTATGTTTCACGTGAAACATTTCCAGAAACGGTCAATTCTTGTCCCCGGGGGACGCCTCGATCCTGCGCTGTGCCGGAGCCGGAGCGGGGTTTCCCGCCCGCGCCAGCGGCTTGCCGGGGGGTGCTGCGAGACCGGGTCCGGTTCAGCCCCCGAGATGGCGGTTGAAGAACCGGGCCAGCGGGTCGAAGGAGGTCGGCGAGTAGCGCGTCGCCTGGTCGATATAGAGCACCTCGATCTCGCCCCCGGCGGCGCGGTAGCCGGCGGCGAAGCGCTCGGGCTCGTTGAGCCGGGCGCCGCCGTCGAGGTCGAGATAGTCATGCACCTCGTCGGGCCGGCCCTGCACCCAGAGCGCGGGCGGTGTGGCGACCGCCTCGCCGCGCTCCAGCGCCAGCGTCGGGTTGCCCTCCGCCATCGCCGCCTCGGTGCCCCAGTAGCGGTCGTGGCATTCCGGAAGATCGGCCACCCAGGCGGGCGTCTCGGCGCGCGCCCGCGCCCTGAGGGCGTGGCGGTAGCGCGACAACGGGTTGATCACCGGCCAGCACATGCCGACGCAGCGCACGCTCGCGTCGAACTCGGCGCCGCCGTCGAGCGGGATGGCGGCGTAGCGCGGATCGTCGGGGCGCATCGCCGCCAGCATGGCGAGATGGCCGCCGCTCGACTGGCCGCACAGGCCGATGCGCCCGGGATCGGCGCCGAACTCGCCGGCGCGCGCCTTGAACCAGCGGATCGCGTAGTTGATGTCGGCGAGCGAGCTCGGATAGCCGTCCCCGGCCTGGCGGAAATCGATCGCCGCGGCGACGATCCCGGCCTCGGCCAGCGCCGCGTCGCGCTCCCGGCAGCCGGTGCTGTCGCCTCGGGTCCAGACCCCCGGGTGCAGGTCGATCACCGCCGGGAACGGGCCCTCGCCCTCGGGCGCGACCACCCGCATCATCAGCTTCGTGCCGCCGTGTTGCAGATACGCGATGTCGGTGGTCGCGACGGTGCGGACGTCGCCCGCCATGGGTCGTCTCCTGCGTAACCGTTCGGACGATGGTACGCGGGTTGGCACCGCTTGCCAAAGCCCGGCGGTTTCGGTCTACTCCGCCCCCGCCCGGAGCGGCACGACAAGCAGTGGACGAGGACATGAGCCTTATCGAAGCCGGCGCCCAGGCGCCCGCCTTCTCGATGGTCAACCAGGACGGCGAACGGGTCGGCCTCGACGATTTCGCCGGAAGCTACGTGCTGCTCTGGTGGTACCCGAAGGCCTCCACCCCCGGGTGAACCACCGAGGGCCAGGGGTTCCGTGATCGAATCCAGGATTTTGAGGACCGAAACGCCGTCATCCTCGGGGTGAGCTTCGACTCGACCGAGGCCAACCGGCGGTTCCGGGAGAAGCAGGGCTTTCCCTACGACCTGTTGAGCGACCTCGACAAGTCCGCGAGCATCGCCTACGGCGTGGCGACGGCCGACGACCAGCGCACCCCGCGCCGCTCGGTGCTGATCGCGCCCGACGGCACGGTGGCCGCCTCCTACGCCACGGTGAAGCCCGCCGAGCACCCCGACCGGGTGCTGGCCGATCTGGACACTTTCAGCGGGTGATCAGCGCTTCCTGGGTGATGTCGGGGTCGGCGTAGCCCTCGATCCAGAAGCGGATCGCCTCCCAGCACACCGGGTCGCGGTCGCATTGCGGCTCGGGGTCGCGCTGCCAGTGATTGTAGTCGTCGACGCCGCGGCAGAGCACCGCCGTGCGGTTGGGCAGGTTGCAGCGCACATAGGTCGGCAGGTAGGTGAACGACATGCCGAGCCGGCGGTCGTCCGACAGGTTGGGCGCCGAGCCGTGCACCAGCCGCTCGTGGTGCAGCGAGAACTGCCCCGCCTCGAGCTCGAGCTTCACCGCCCTGGAGTCGTCGATCTCCTCGATGGTCTGGCCGCGCGCCAGCAGGTTGTCCGCCGCATAGGTCTCGACATGGACGTAGTCGGGCTCCTTGTGGGTGCCTGGGATGACCTGCACGCAGCCGTTCCGCTCGTTGGAATCGGTGAAGCCGAGCCAGAGCGTCACCACGTCATGCGGCTCCAGCCCGTAATAGGCCGAGTCCTGGTGCCACGAGACCCGCTTGCCGTCGCCCGCGTCCTTGAACCACAGCGTCGAGAGATAGAGCAGGATGTTCGGCCCGATCAAATCCTCGACCGCATCCAGGATCTTCGGGTGGTGGGCGAGCTCCCACAGCCACAGGAAGCCGAGATGGACCTTGACCCGGAGATGCCTGTCGATGTGGCCGTCGATCTCGCCCTCGAAGGCCTCCAGCTTGGCCCGCGTCGCCGCCGCCTCTTCGGTCGTCAGACAGTCGAAGGGAAAGCAGTACCCCTCGTTCCAGAACTGCGAGACCTCGGCCTCGGTCAGCACCTTGGGCATGGCGCCCCTCCCGGCACGGTTGGCGCACCCATTGTGCCGCCGAACGGCGGGGGGCGAAAGCCCCGGCGCTACGCCCCACGTCATTTCGACCGCAGCGCGCCGCGAGGACATTCCGGCGCCGAGCCCGGCCAGGGGCCGGCCCACGGCGGTTCCGGGCGCGGTGCTGGCCGCCAAGGCGGCGCTCTACGAGGCGCTGCGCGAACGGCGGCTCTCCAACAGCGCCTTCGCGGCGGAGATGGGCATTCAGGAGAGCGAGGTTCGCCGCATGCTCTACCACCGCCACGCCACCAAGATCGGCAGGCTGGAGCAAGCCCTGGCCCGCTTCAGGAAGCGCTTGGTGGTCACCGTGGAAGAAGCCGCCTGACCGCCGACGGGGGCGCGCAGCGCGGAGCCCCGGACCCGCCCTACACCCGCTCGATCACCATGGCGATGCCCTGGCCGACGCCGATGCACATGGTGCAGAGCGCGTAGCGGCCGCCGCCTCGTTCGAGCTGGTAGAGCGCGGTGGTGGCGAGCCTGGCCCCGCTGCACCCCAAGGGATGGCCGAGCGCGATGGCGCCGCCGTTCGGGTTGACGCGCGCGTCGTCGTCGGCGAGGCCGAGCTCCCGCGTCACCGCGAGCGACTGCGCGGCGAAGGCCTCGTTGAGCTCGATCACGTCGATGTCGTCGAGCGAGAGCCCGGCGATCTCCATCGCCTTGCGGGTCGCGGGCGCCGGGCCGATCCCCATGATCCGGGGCGGCACCCCGGCGGTGGCGGCGGCGACGACGCGCGCCCGCGGCGTGAGCCCGTGGCGCGTCGCGGCGTCCTCGCCGGCGACGATCAGCGCCGCCGCGCCGTCATTGACGCCCGACGAGTTGCCGGCCGTCACCGTGCCCTCCTTGCGGAAGGCGGGGCGGAGCTTCGCCAGCGACTCCATCGTGGCGTCGCCCCGCGGATGCTCGTCTACGCAGACCACGACCGGATCGCCGCGCCGCCTGGGCACGGCGACGGGCACGATCTCGGGCTCCAGCCTTCCGGCCTCCTGCGCGGCCTTGGTCTTCTCCTGGCTCCACAGCGCGAAACTGTCCTGGTCCTCGCGGGTGATCTGGCGTTCCTCGGCGAGGTTCTCGGCGGTCTCGCCCATCGCGTCGACGCCGTAGATCTCCTCGATCTTCGGGTTGACGAAGCGCCAGCCCAGCGTGGTGTCGTAGATCTCGGCCTTGCGCGAGAACGGCCGCTCCGCCTTGCCCATGACGAAGGGCGCGCGCGACATCGATTCGACCCCGCCCGCGATGGCGAGCCCGGCCTCGCCGGTGCGGATCGCGCGCCCGGCCTGGGTCACCGCCTCCAGACCCGAGCCGCACAGCCGGTTGACCGTGGCGCCGCCGACCTCGACCGGCAGCCCGGCCAGCAGCCCCGACATGCGGGCCACGTTGCGGTTGTCCTCGCCGGCCTGGTTGGCGTTGCCGAAATAGACGTCGTCGACCTGCCCCCAGTCGACGCCCGGGTTGCGCTCCATCAGCGCGGCGATCGGGACGGCGCCGAGGTCGTCCGGACGTACCCCGCTCAAGGCGCCGCCATAGCGGCCGATGGGCGTCCTCACGGCATCGCAGATGAAGGCTTCGGTCATGGCGGCCTCTCCCCGGCTCGAACAGGCATGGTCGTGGCCGGCAAACTAGAGCATGCGGGGTTCGGGTTGAAGCGCGGCCTCCCCGCCCGCGAGGCGGCGGGCCGGAAGGGATGCCGGCTCGGCGGGCGTCCGGCCTGCTCCGGTCGAAACGACGAGCCCCCCTTCAGCCCTCCACCGGGACGAACAGGCTGTCGACCGGCATCGCCTCGGCGATGAAGTGCTGGTCCTTCAGGTAGCGCACCAGGGCCTCCAGGGTCGGGCGGTTGGGCTCGACGCCGTAGGGCCAGGGGTCGCCGCCGAACACCTCGTCGATCTCGTCGAGGTCGGAGACCAGGAAGGGCAGCATGTAGCGCTGGGCGGCGGAGTTCCGCATGCGTTCGAGCGCCAGCGCCTTCGACGCCTCGAAGGCGTCGTAGAGCGATCTGGCGATCCACGGGTCGGCCTCGTGGATCTCCCGCTTGATCGCCACCAGATGCATGATCGGGTGGATGCGCCGCGTGCGGTAGAGCGCCTTCTCGACCTCGCGGAAGTCGGGGAACAGGCGGACCACGTCCGGATGGGTGCGGAGCGAGCCGGGCAGCCGGGAGCCGAGCAGCGCGTCGATCCCGCCTTCCGCCAGCAATTCACTGAGCGAGCGCCCGGTCTCGTTCCGCACGATGCGCGCCGGTCTCAGGAGCGGCGGCGCCGACGGCGTGCCGTGGGTGCCGCCCTTCTCGACCGCGCCCTCGACCCACTCGACGCCGGACAGGTCGACGCCGTAATCCTCGGCAAGATGGCCGCGGCACCAGACCGCGGCGGTCTGGGTGTAGAGCGGCACGCCGATGCGCCTGCCCTCGAGGTCCTTGGGAGCCGCGATGCCCGCCTTGCGGTTGATGCAGAAGAAGCCGTGGCGGTAGGCCTTGGAAGGGAACACCGGGATGGCGACGAAGCGGCGGTCGCCCGAAGCGGTCATCGAGATGAACTCCGACGACGACAGCTCCGATACGTCGAAGGCGCCCTCCCCCATCATGCGGTCGAAGATCTCGCGCGGCGCGTCGATGCCGACGAAGTCGAGGTCGATGCCCTCGGGCGCGACCTCGCCCGATTTGAGCGCGTCCATGCGGTCGTAGTTGCCGCAGGCGAAGCTGAGCCTGAGCGCCATTCCGGTCCCCGTCCTGTGTTGCCGCCCGCCGTTCTAGGGTAGCTTCGCCCGACCGTCCAGAGCCGCCAGAGGAGCGACCGACAGCCATGTCCGACCGGTTTGCCAGCTACCAGCGCCTCGAATTCGCCCGCCCGGAGCCCGGCATCCTCGAAATCGTCCTCGACAACCCGGGGCGGCTGAACGCGGCCGACGCGGCGATGCATGGCGAGCTCGCCAGGGTGTGGAGCGAGGTGGACCGCGACCCGGAGACGCGGGTGGCGCTGATCCGCGGCGCCGGAGAGGCGTTCTCCGCCGGCGGCGACCTCGACATGATCGACGAGCTCACGCTCGACTACGAGACCCGAGTCCGCGTCTGGCGCGAGGCCCGGGACATGGTCTACGGCATGATCGACTGCTCGAAGCCGGTGGTCTCGGCGATCCGCGGCCCGGCGGTGGGCGCCGGGCTGGTCTGCGCGCTGCTCGCCGATATCTCGGTCGCGGCGAGGACGGCGCGGCTGATCGACGGCCACACCAGGCTCGGCGTTGCGGCGGGCGACCACGCGGCGATCGTCTGGCCGCTGCTCTGCGGCATGGCCAAGGCGAAATACTATCTGCTGCTCTGCGAGACGGTGAGCGGCGAGGAGGCCGAGCGCATCGGCCTGGTCTCGCTCGCGGTCGACGACGAGGCGGTGTTCGACACCGCGCTCGACGTGGCCCGCAAGCTCGCCCGCGGCGCGCCGAGCGCGATAAGCTGGACCAAGCACACGCTCAACAACTGGCTGCGCATGGCGGGGCCCACCTTCGATGCCTCGCTGGCGCTCGAATTCCTCGGCTTCGCCGGCCCCGAGGCCCGCGAGGGCCTGGCCAGCCTGAAGGAGAAGCGCCGCCCCGACTTCGTCGGGCAAGGCGGCGGGCGAGGGCGTCCCTCGATGCGCCCTACAGCCCGCTCAACGGTATCGTGAAGGTGAAGGCGAGGGTCTCGGTGCCCGGGTTGCTCTTCTCGAACACCTCGGCGTTCGAGTAGTGCTGCAGCGCGACCCCGACCTTGGACCCGCCGGGCAGCTTGTACTGGATGTCGAAGCCGGTGCGGAACTGGGGCAGCCCGCGCACCTCGTCGGTGTCGCCCTCGATGCGGTAGGCGGCCGCGGCAAGGTTGAAGGACACCAGGAGGCGCCCGGCGAAGAGGATGTCGTGGCGCAGCCCGGCATAGCCGATGAAGCGGCCGTCGAGCGTGGCCGCGAGGCCGGCCACCGGCCCGGTGCGCAGACCCCACAGCTCGGGCCGGTACTCGACCTGGAACATGCCCGCGGTGTGTTCCCGGTCGATCGGATCCGACACGCCGGTGCCGACGGAGAGGGAATCGGGCTCTTCGCCCTCCGTCCGGTCGAAGACCGCGCTGTAGGCGAGGAACGCGGCGCCGGCGGAGATCAGCCCCATGGTCGCCTTGTCGGCGCGCGCCGCCCCGGACGGAATGGCGGCGAGCCCGGCGATCAGCGACAACGCGGCGGCAAGCGAACGCCCTTTGGACACGCTACCCTCCAGAATGGCGGCCCATCATAGGAGGGCCGGGGGGTGATGCAATCGCCGCCGGCGGGCGATACCCTGCGACGGAACGCCACCCGGCAGGCCGCGATGGACGAACGGAGCCCGATGGACGGACGGCGAAGCCTGCTCGCGTTCTGCGCGGTCTCGGCGATCGCCGGCGCGATCCTCTACCGGTTTCCCGAGATCGACCTGTTCTTCGCCGGTCTGTTCTACGACCCCGGTGCCGGGTTCCCGGCGGCGCGCGACCCCGACGTCCAGACCCTGCGCCGGGCGTTCATCTGGATCGGCTATGCCGTCTTCGCCGGGCTCGCGCTCTCGGTGGTCTGCCGCCATCTCTGGGGCCGCTATCTGTTCGGGCTCACCCGGCGGTCGATCTGCTTCATCGTCGTGTTCTCGCTCCTCGGGCCGGGGCTGATCGTCAACAACGTGCTCAAGGACCACTGGGACAGGGCGCGGCCGCGCGAGATCGCCGAGTTCGGCGGCGACAAGGCGTTCACGCCGCCGCTGGTCGTCGCCGACCAGTGCGAGCGCAACTGCTCCTTCGTCTCCGGCGAGGCGGCCTACGGGTTCGGTTACGCGGCGCTGGCGTTCCTCGTGCCGCTGCGCCTGCGCCGGCGGGTATTCTGGGCGGCGGTCGGCTTCGGCTCGGCGGTGGGGGCGGTGCGCATGGCGATGGGCGCGCATTTCCTGAGCGACGTGTTCTTCGCCGCCGTGTTGACGATCGCGCTCGCCTGGTACACCCATGGCGCGATCGTCGCGCGCGGGCGGCTCGACGGGGCGATGGACAGGCTGGCGGATTTGCTCAGAATCCCGCGCGACCCGGCCCCCGCCCGGCGGGGATAGCAGAGGAGAACGGCAATGGCGGTCTATCGCGGCTTCGATCAGGAGACGCTGGACACCGAATACCGGGCGCGGGGGACCGTGCCGGTCGAGGTATTCGAGGCGGCGGTCGCGCGCTACGCGTCGGACAGCGCGCGGGCGCGCGAGACGCTCGACTGCCGCGAGGACGTGCGCTACGGCGAGACCGCCGACGAGGTGGTCGACATCTTCCCCGCCCGCGGCGGCGCGCCGGTGCTGTTCTACATCCATGGCGGCTACTGGCGCATGCTGAGCCAGAAGGAGAGCGCCTTCATGGCGGAATGCTTCGCGGGCCTCGGCGCCGCCGTGGTGACGGTCAATTACAGCCTGGCGCCGGCGGCGAGCCTGGATGTCATCGTCGCGCAATGCCGCCGCGCGCTCGCCTGGACCCGGGCGGAGGCGGAGTCGTTCGGCGGCGATCCGGAGCGCATCTTCGTCACCGGAAGCTCGGCCGGCGGGCATCTCACCGGCGCGATGATCTCGGGCGGCTGGCACGCGGCGTTCGGCGTGCCCGAAGACATCGTCAAGGGAGCGTGCGCGATCTCCGGCATCTTCGACCTCGAGCCGATCCGGCTCTCGGAGGTCAACGAATGGGCCCGGCTCGACGAGGCGGCGGCCAGGCGCAACAGCCCAATCCACCACATCCCCGAGGCGGGCTGCCCGCTGGTCGTCTCCTATGGCGGCAACGAGACCTCGGAGTTCAAGCGCCAGACCGACGACTACGCCGCGGCGTGGCGCGGGCGGGGCTTTTCCGCCGAATATGTCGACATGGCGGAGACCAACCATTTCGACATCGTGTTCGACTATCAGAACCCGGAGGGACGCCTGACCCGCGCGGTCCGCGCCCTGATGGGGGTGTGAGGAGGTCGGCATGGGCAGGAAGCTGAGCGCGGAACAGGTCGCCGCCTTCGAGCGCGACGGCTATGTCTGCCCGGTCGAGGCGATGGCCGCGGACGAGGCGCGGGCGCTCGGCCGCCGGATCGAGGACTACGAGCGCGCGAGCGGGGTCGACGCGACGAAGGAGCTCCGCGTCAAGGGCCACCTCGTCTTCCCCTGGCTGGTCGGGCTGGCGCGCCACCCGGCCATCCTCGACGCGGTGGAGGATTTGCTCGGCCCCGATCTGCTGGTCTACCTGTCGACCTTCTGGTTCAAGGGGGCCGGCGATCCTTCCTTCGTCTCCTGGCACCAGGATTCGGCCTATTACGGGCTCGACCCGCACGAAGAGGCGACGGTGTGGTTCGCCTTCAGCGATTCCACGCCCGAGAGCGGCTGCGTGCGCGTCATCCCGGGCAGCCACCGCGGCGCGGAGCTGGTCCATGTCGAGACCTACGCCAGGGACAATCTGCTGTCGCGCGGCCAGACGCTGGAGGGGATCGACGATGCGGGGGCGGTCGACCTGGTGCTGAGGGCGGGGCAGTTCTCGATCCACCACGAGCGGCTGATCCACGGCTCGGAGCCGAACCGGAGCGCGTGGCGCCGGATGGGGATTTCCTTCATCTATATTCCGACCCGGGTGCGGTCGGCGATCGGCCGCCGCTCGGCGCTGCTGGTCCGGGGCGAGGACCGCTACGGCCACTGGGACCCGGACCCGGAGCCGCGCTTCGACCTAGACCCGGTCTGCGTCGCCGCGATGCACCGCGCGCTCGACGGCTACAACGACCGCGCCGTGGTGCAGGAGGCCAACCGGGACGCGTAGCCGGACCTCGCGCGGCTGCGAACCGGCAGGAAATTCGAGAAACGGAAGGGCTTGACGCAACCCAGCGGGTCGCTATGCTACCGTTAGAACAAACCATGAATCTGCGTGAGGCCGTGGGCGATGGATATCGACTGGGCATCCGGTGAAATCGTCGGCGTCTTGACCTTTCTCCTACCGGGATTCGTTGCCGCCGCCGTCTTCTATTCTCTGACATCCCATCCCAGGCCCGGCACATTCGATCGTGTCGTTGTGGCACTGATATTCACTGTGGTCGGGCAGACAATAACGAAATTCTGCCTGCTGGCCCTGTCTAGCGCGCAAGGGAAGCTCGCGGCGGCCGGGACGTGGGAGGCCGCACTTTCCATCGTTGTCGCAGTCGTGCTGGGACTGCTCGCCTCCTATATCTCCAACACGGACTCCTTGCACAAGCTTCTACGCCAGGCCGGCATCACTAGGGAGACTTCTTACCCGTCCGAATGGTATTCCGCATTCTCCCGGCACCGAGACTCCTATGTCGTCTTGCACCTGGACGGGCAGCGGCGCCTTCTCGGCTGGCCGGAAGAGTGGCCCAGCCATCCCGCCGACGGACATTTCCGTATCGCGGAGGGTGAATGGTTGTATGACGACAGGCGGGAGCCCATCGAAGGAGTCGCCAGCATTCTCATTCCCGCTGGGGAAGTTGAAATGGTCGAGTTTCTGGAAGTACGCCAAAGTTAGACCGAAGAACCGGAATCCAACGAGCAGCACAAGGAGCAAGTCATGGCCAAGGAGCCCACGCCCCCGCCTTCAAGACAAGGCCCGGGTTCCGTACCATTGGAGAAAGGCGTATCGTCCAAGCCGCCGGGCGCCGCCAAACCGCCGGCCCCTCCGCCGCCACCGCCCAGGAAAAACTGACCGGCAGGGCCGAACCCACCGACACGCCACTCCGTCGCACCGATCCGGGCAGAGATACGTTTTCGCCCGCGGCTTGCGGGCGCGCGCCATCCGGCGGATACTCCAACCCGCAAGCAGGAGACGGGGCATGGACGGAACGAACCGGTTCCCGGCCAACGGCAACGGCGCCGTCGCGCCGGCCGGGCTGGTCTGGCCCGCCGACGAGTGGCAAGTGCCGGACTGGGTCTATACCGACGAGCGGGTCTACCAACGCGAGCAGGAGCGCATCTTCTTCGGCCGGCACTGGAACTTCGTCGGCCTCGAATGCGAGGTGCCGAAGCCGGGCGACTATATCCGCTCCTATGTGGGCGAGGTCCCGGTCGTGGTCACCCGCGACATGGACGGCGGCTTCCACGTCTTCGAGAACCGCTGCGCCCACCGCGGCGCCGAGTACTGCCGCGAATACCGCGGCAACACCGAGCGCTTCGTCTGCCCCTACCACAACTGGACCTACGACCTCGCGGGCGATTTGGTGGCGGTGCCGTTCCGCCGCGGGGTGAAGGGCAAGGGGGGCATGCCGCCCGGCTTCGACATGGCCGAGCACGGGTTGCGGAAGTTCGAGGTCTCGGCCTATCGCGGGGTGATCTTCGCCACCGCCTGCGAGGACATGGAGCCGGTCGAGGACTATCTCGGCCCCGAGATCCGCGAACAGTTCGACATCATCTTCGACGGCACCGAGCAGGTGCTGCTCGGGCTCCACCGCAACATCCTGCCGGGCAACTGGAAGCTCTATCAGGAGAACCTCAAGGACCCCTACCACGCGACCCTGCTGCACACTTATCTCACGACCTTCGGGCTGTTCGTGACCAGCAACGAGTCCGACATCCTGGTCGACCCCGTCGGGCGCCACAGCGCGCTGTTGTCGCGCCGCCCGCAGGGCCGCCCCGACGTGAGCGAGGAGGACCAGGCGCAGATCGCGGCCTATCGCGAGGGGCTCAGGCTCAACGACGAGAGCGTGCTCGACTTCGTCCGCGAGTTCGACTCCTCCTGGTCCGGGGCGGCGATGACGATCTGGCCCAACATGACGGCGTTGCGCCAGACCAACATTTTGAACACCCGGCTCATCGTGCCGCGCGGGCCGAACGAGCTGATGATGATCTGGGCGGTGTTCGGCCGCGCGACGGACGACGAGGCGATGACGCGGCACCGGCTGCGCCAGAACAACATCTTCGGCCCCGGCGGGTTCCTGGGGATCGAGGACAACGAGGCGCTCAAATTCGTCCAGGACGGGCTCAGGCGCTCGATGCCCCGGGTCGGGCTCGCGCTGCTCGGCGACGACGAGGAGGAGACCGACACCATCATCACCGAGCGCGCGATCCGCGCCATGTACCGCTACTACCGCGAGGCGATGGCGCTGTGAGCGAGACCGCGGAGGGGGTGCGCGCGGCGCGCGCCGACCGGACCGCGTTCCGCGACCTCAGGCTGGAGATCGAGGAGTTCCATTTCGACTACGCCGACGCGCTGGAGCGCGGCGAGGTCGAGCAGTGGTGCGAGTTCTTCACCGACGACGCGTTCTACTGCATCGTCGCCCGCGACAATCACGACTCCGGCCTGCCGCTCGGCCTCGTCTATTGCGAGGGCAAGGGCATGCTCAAGGACCGCGCCTTCGCGCTGCGAAACACCGAGATGTACGCCCCGCGCTACCTGAATCTGCAGATCGCCAACGTCCGCGTCCACGAGGTATCGGGCGCGACCATCCGCGCCGAGGCCAACTACCTGCTGGTCGAGACCCTGGTCGAGGAGCCGAGCCGCATCCAGCAGGTCGGCAAGTACTACGACCTGTTCGAGCGGGTGGAGGGAAGGTTGCTGATCAGGGAGCGCCGCTGCGTCTACGACTCGGTGGTGATCAACAACTGCCTGGTGTTCCCGGTTTAGCCGGAGTCGCCGGAACCGCGATCGCCATCTCCGCGGGGCGCCGTACCAGCGACGGGGCGCTTTCGGTGCCCGTTGAAATGCCGACAGACAAACATAAGCCAGGCGGGCAGGCTGATGACAGCGGCCCATATCCCAATCGCTTGTTCCTGAGCAGTCGAGGAGGAGCGGCCTGAAGCACCTGCGGCGAACATCGCGACCAACATGAGTAAAGTCGCGATTCCCAGGCTCGCCAGCATGGCCCATGCGGTTCCGGGATACCCAGCCCAGCGGATCAGACAGCAGGCAATCGCCAGCGGCAGGCACCAGACGGTGGAGAGCGCCACGAACTCGATGGCCGCGTCGAACGAGGACGAAGAATTCAGGATAAGATTGACGAGGATGTAAAGCATCGGCAACCAGAAGAACGCCACCACGCCGAACCGAATCCAGCCGCCGACGCTCTGCCGCTCGCCACCGGGGAACGTGGGCGGGACGCGTGTGGCGCGTTCCCGGTCCGCGTCCGTCTCCATGTCGTTCTCGGACACCGGAGCCTGCGATTCCTGAAACTGCCGGCCGCTGGGGCCGTGAAAGGCCCGTACCGTCGAACGGTCGGGTTGGGCGCGCAATGCGTCATGACGTCGCAGGTCCAGGGCCTCCGGCGCCGCCGCCCTGGCGCCTTTCCGTCGCGGCGGGGAGCCGGAGCGTGGCGGGCCGTTCCGCCTCAGACCCGGGCGTCGAAGATCCTCACGCCGTAGCTGCGCTCGAGATGGCGGCCGAAGCGGAACTTGCATTCCGGGCCGTCCATCGGCGGGTCGGGGAGGGCGGAGCCGTGCGGCTCCACGTCGAGCACCACGAAGGCCTCGCCGTTGACCCGCTCGACCTCGTCCATGCCGTCGCTCAGCTCGCCGAGCGTCGCGAAGCGGAACACGTTCCGCAGCCCGCAGGCACGCGCCAGCGCGGCGTAGTCGGTCTCGCCCTGGTCCGACATGCCGATCTCGAAGGTGGCGCCGTAGACCCCGTTGTCGAGAAGGAAATGGGTGAGGTTGGGCAACCCCAGCCGGCGCTCCACCGTCAGCATGCCGGGGTTCATCAGGAACGCCCCGTCGCCCGAGAACGCCCACACGTTGGCCCGCGGGATGCCGTAGGCGATGCCGGCGGCGAACAGCGAGGCGAGGCTCATCGAGGCTTCGAGGTAAAACACCCTTTCCGTTTCGCCGGTGAGCTTCCACCACATCTCGGAGGCGTTGCCGGCCGAGGTGACGACGACTTCGTCGGTCCAGCGCTCGACCAGGTGGGCGAAACAGGCCTCCATCTGCATCGCCATCAGCCGCTCTCCCCGTACAGCAGGTCGCGGGTGAAGCCGACCACCACGGGCCTCGAGATGGTCCGCGAATGGGCCTCGGCGCGGCGGATCTCGCCGAGCTGGTCGGGCCGCTCGATCACCGTGTAGGGGAGGTCGATCGAGCGCATGACGGGCTCCAGATAGAGCCCGTTCGAGACGTGGAACTTGGCGCGGTCGCCGAGCCGCCCCCGCATGGTGATGAAGATCGTCATCGGCACCATGTAGGTGTAGTTGATCTTGGTGATCGCGTAGATGCAGGTCATCAGCCCGGACGCGCCCATCAGGGCGAGCGAGCCCTTGCCGCCGAAGAACGCGCCCGAGCACAGCCCGATCGCCGATTCCTCGCGGTTGACCGGGATGTGGTCGAACCGCGCGTCGGCCTCGAACGTCTCGATCAGCGCGGCGATCCAGCCGTCCGGCAGGCTGGCCACCAGCTCGATCCCCGACTGCGCCGCCTGCTCGGCGATGGCGGCGGCGATCTCGCGGCTGGGCCCGGCCATCGGCGCCGCCTAGAGATCGCTCACGCCGGCGCGGTGGCGGAGATACTGCCACGCCCGGTTGACCGATATCTCGCTGGTGAAGGTGGCCGAGCAGTGCTCGATCTCGGCATCCGAGAGATAGGTGATCTCGCCCATCCGCATCGCCTGGGCCTGCAGCTCGGCGGCGACCTGGAGGTAGACCGACGTCATCACCGATTGCTGGTGCGAGCCGCCCGCCACCGCGCAGCCATGGCCGCGCATCAGCGCCACCCGGTTGCCGGCCAGACAGTCGGCGAGGTCGCGCCCCTGCTCCATGTCGACCACCAGCAGGTTGGTGTCGCCGAACCGGTCGCGGATATCCCAGACCGGGATGTCGGCGCCGATCGCCGCGCCGACATGGATGATCGGCCTGAGCTTCACCCCGGTCACCCCGAACGGGATCACCGCGTGCGAGTGGTTGTGGACCACGGAATTGACGTCGGGCCGTTTCTCGAAGATCGCGCCGTGGATGAAGCGCTCGGCGTAGGGCACCCGGCCCGAGTCGTCCACCGGCTCGCCGTCCAGGGTGAACTCCATGATGTCGTCGAGGGTGACCAGCTCCGGCGAGCGCGAGCACGACATCAGATAGCGTTCCGGGTTGTCGGGGTGGCGGACGGTGACATGGCCGTAGGCATCGACCACCCCCTCGCGGGCCAGGATGCGATTGGCGACCACCACGTCGCGCATCGCCTGAAGCACATTGCTCATGCCGGAACCCCCTCTGCCGTGCGGCGGATCGATGCCTGGCGCCGGTCTTACCATGCCGCACCGGACGGCGCGAGCCGCGGCTCTCGCATTATATTTTCTTATGTCTTTTGCAAGAAAACGGTATTATTTTTTATTTATCGCCTGGCGTATACCCATGAGGTGCCTTGATAGGCGCGTCCGGTCCAGGGAACCCCGTCCGGGGGCTCCCTGGACCGGAAGGGAAAAGCAAGGCGGCGCGCAAGCGCCATAGGAGACGAGCTATGCCGGTTACCTTACGTCAGCTGCGCTATTTCCGGGCCTTGGTCGAACATGGCTCCTTCAGCCGTGCGGCCGAGAGCGTCCACGTGTCGCAGCCCGCCCTCTCGCTGCAGATCCGGGAGCTCGAAGCCACGCTCGGCGGGCCCGTGGTGGAGCGCGAGAGCCGCGGCATCCAGCTCACCCGGCTGGGCCGCGAAGCCCATGAACAGACCCTGCGGATCCTCGACGAGACGCTGCTGCTCGAGACCATGGGCAAGCGCTTCGAAGAGGGTCCGTTGCGGTTCTCGGTCGGTATCCTGTCCACCCTCGCGCCCTACCTGCTGCCGGGGATGCTGGCCAGGCTGGAACGCTCCGCGCCGCGCGTCGAGCTCAACGTCGCGGAAGGGGCGGGACAGGATCTCGTCACCGATCTGCTGGCCGGGCGTCTCGACGCGGCGATCGTCTCGCTGCCGCTCGGGCTGCTGGAGCTGCCGGAGCGGGAGCTGTTCGAGGACCGGTTCCTGCTCGCCGGCCGCGCCAGGCGGCTTTCCGCGGTGCGCGCGCTGGACGGCGACCCGCACCCGGCGGATCTGGCGCGAGCCGATATCGGCCCGCTGCTCACCCTCGGGGAGGGCCATTGCCTGGCGGACCAGGTTCTCGGAGCCTGCTCGATGTGGCGCATCCAGGAAGTCCGCCGCGGCGCGGGGTCGCTGACGACCCTGGCGAAGCTGGTGGCGAACGGCGCGGGGCTTACGCTGATCCCGGAGACCGCCGCGCTGTGCGAGAGCACCGCCGCGCCCGAGCTGCGATTGCTCAGATTCTCCGATCCCGAGCCGTCGCGGCGCATCGGCCTCGTCCACCGCGCGGTTTATCAGGGTCAGCTGTGGATCGACATCCTGGCCGAGGCCGCGACCGATGCGGGGCTGGCGCTCGTCGAGGAGGCGCGGGAGATGGTGGGCGACGCCCTGGTCACGTCCTGACCGGGGCGCGCGGGCTCGTTGACCGCGGCGTCGCGCCCTGTACATGGTGATGCGCAACCCTGCGGCGGGCTCCCGCAAGACGGCCACGGGAGGATGCATCCGGGATGCACGATAATCCGCCCGGGCCACGACAGGAGGTTCCGATGAGCGCGAGACCGTCGATCCGCCTCAGCCATGCCGGGTTTCACGTCTTCGATCTCGACCGGATGGTGGACTTCTTCACCACCGTCTACGGGCTAGAGGTCACCGACCGGGGCACACTCGAGGGGCGGGGCGAGATCGCCTTTCTCGGCGCCGACCCGCGCGACCACCATCAGCTCGTGCTGTATCAGGGGCGGACGGCGCGGGACGGCGTCCACCACAACCATGTGTCTTTCGAGGTGGGCGACCTCGACCGGCTGCGGGAGATCCACCGGGCGCTCAAGGACTGGCCCGGGGTCGCCAACCTGCTCACCGTCAACCATGGTGTCGCCTGGTCGGTCTATTGCGACGACCCGGAAGGCAATCGCACCGAGGTCTTCGTCGACACACCCTGGCATGTCGATCAGCCCTATTTCTCCGGCGACCTCGACCTCTCCCTGAGCGACGCGGAGATCGCCGAGCGCACCGGGCGGATGCTCGAATCCGACCCGACGACTGAACCGGTCGAGCGCTGGCGCGCCCGCTTCGCCGAGCGGCTGGGGATCGGCGAGACGGCGCCGGAGGCGGGGTAGCGGGCCGGGCGCCCCGTCAGGCAGCCGGGCTCCGCCCGCTCCGTTCGAAGCTTCACCTCACGTCTTCCACCGGGGTGTCCAGCCGGTCGATCGGCCTCACCGGCGCGCCGGCTGCATCGAAGTCTGCCAGGCAGCGGGTGTTTACCGCCCAGCCGGAGAACGGCGCGATCCCGCGCGCCATCTCCTCTTCGGTCGGGTAGCTTGGCCGGCGGAACGGGAGGATGCCGCAGTCGGGACAAGAGTAGTCCTCCGCGGTATGGGATCCCCAGCGGTAGAGGGTGAGGTCTTCGAGCGGCGTCAGCAGGCGGACCGCGTCTTCCGGGACGCGGTGGATGAGGGCGGCCCGCATGTGGCACACGGAGCAGTTGCACACCCGCACGTGATCGATATCGACGTCGATCTCGAAGCGCGCCTTCCCGCAGTGGCAGGAACCCCGCCAGGTTCGTTTCATGGCTGAGCCCGTCCTTTGAGTTGCGGCGCATCGGGCGCCTGCGTCGCGGTGCTCCGGCGCGCCGGACAGCCGATGGGCGGCCGTTCCCCGGGGCTCAGGCGCCGAGCGATGCGCGTGCGTCGGCCGCGGTCGCGTGTATCGGAAACAGCTGGTCGAAGCCGGTAACCTGGAAGACCCCGCGAACCGGATCCGAGAGCGCGCAAAGCACCAGCTCGACATCCCGATCCTGCAGCGCCTTCCCCCTCAGGAGAATGACGCGGAGACCCGCGCTGCCGATGAAAGCGACCCCTTCGAAGTCCAGGATCAGGGCACGGTCGGTTTCCGTCATCGCGCGTTCGACTGCCTCGTCGAAGGCGGGGGCGGTGGTGTAGTCGATGCGTCCCTTCAGGCCAAGCGACAGGACATCGTCATTTCGTTCGACCGTGACTTCCATCGTCTCGACGTTCCATGGCTCGGTTGGCCCGATGCGCGACCCGGTCGCCGGCGCTCGCCCGATCCTCCCGCCACCAGGGTGATGGTGCATCCTCGAGCGCCAAAAACCAAGACATAAACCGATATGTTTTGCTTATGGGCCGGCCGGTCGGCGGCTTGAACCGACGGTCGGCCCGCCGTCGACGCTCGGGCTCGCCGAACCGCCCGCGTCGCCGGCTGCGTCCCGTGACCGGTCGATCCGCATGAGAAGCGGCGGCAGCAGAAACAGATCGGCGATGAGCGCGAGCGCGATGACCATCGCGGTGAGCCGGCCCATGCCGGAGTTGAGCTCGAAGCTGGAGAGGCTCACCACCACGAATCCGGCGACCAGCAGGAGAGACGTCGTGAGCAGCGCGCGGCCCACGGTGCGAAACGCGACGCGCACCGCGTCGGGCGGCGCGCAGCCGAGCTCGCGCCGGGCGCGCTGGTACTTGCTCAGGAAGTGCACCGTGTCGTCGACCACGATGCCGAGCGTCATGGCCGTCACCATCGACAGCGAGACCCCGACTTCTCCGACCGCCCAACCCCAGATACCGAAGCCCATGGCGCCGGGAACCAGGTTCGGGACCAGGCTCGCGAGCCCGAGCCGCAACGAACGCAAGGCGAGCACGAGGACAAGGGAAATCCCGACCAGGGCGATCGAGGTGCCGAGCAGCATCGCGACGATGTTGCGCCGGCCGAGATAGGCAAACATCAACGTGCCGCCGGCGCTCTCGGCGCGGGCGATGTGGGGCGCGCGGACGGCCAGCCATTGCAGCGCGCGCCGGTCGAGCGCGATCACCTCGTTCGACGACAGCGTCCGCGTCGCCACCGTCATGCGGGTCGCCGACTTGTCGACGTCGATCTGGTTGTTGAGATCGAGCCCGGCCGGAAGCGAAAGCTCGTAGAGCAGCAGGTACTGCGCGGCAAGCTCCCGGCTCGCGGGCAGGCGGTACTCGGCCGGATCGTCGCCATGCAGACTCATGTTGAGTCGCCGGAAGGTATCGGTGACGACGTTGACGTGGATCGTCTCGGGCTGCTCCCTGTACCACGCGGCGAACGCGGCGAGGTCGGAGAGGTAGGCGGGGTCGGCGATCCCGCCCGCTTCGCCCGAGGCGAGCGCGTACTCCATCGTATAGATGCCGGTGAGGTGCTCGACGGTGAAATCCGCATCCCGCCGGAACTCGATGCTCCGGTCGAAATAGTGGAGGAAGACGTCGTTCAGCTCGTTGCGGGGAATCGAGGCGACGAGCACCACCGCGACCGCTCCGAACCCCCACAGCAATGCGCGGCGCCGGCGGATGACGAACTCCCCGAGCGCGGCCATCGCCGCATCGCGGCGGTATCCGGCCGCACGCACCCGCACCGGCAGCAGCGATAGCAGCGCCGGCAGAACGGTCACCGAGAGCACGAAGGCCGCGCCGACCCCGAACGCGACGAAGGTGCCGAGATGGCGGAGCGGCGGCACCTCGGAGAAGTTCATGCTCAGGAAGCCGAACGCGGTGGTCAGGCAGGCGAGGAACACCGGCTGAAGATTGACCCGCACCGACTCGACAATCGCGTTCCGCTTGAGCCCGCCGCTACCCCGATCCGCGGGCGCGCGTGACGCATCGCCCTGCATGTGGTGGACGACGCTCGAGAATATGTGGACGCAGCTGGCGATGGCGACCGTGAGCACGACGACCGGCGCGATGGCGGAGGGCGTCGTCATCGGCAGCCCCACCCAACCGCCGAGACCCACCGCGGTCATCACCGACAGCGCGACCACGAGCATGATCGCGAAGGTCCCGGCCAGACCGCCCGTCAGCAGCACCAGCATCAGCGTCATCGCCGCGAAGCTCGCCGGGACCAGCGTCTGGAGATCGCGCAGCGAGACCTCCATGAAGGCCTGGTTGAAAATCACCTGGCCGGTCACGCGGACGTCGGTTCCGGGAAAGCGCTCGCGAACCCGGTCCGCGAGCCCGTAGGCGAACGCGGCGACCCGCGACCCTTCGCGCATCTCGTCCCCGCCCGGCAGCGCTACGGTGACGTTGACGCCGCCGACCCCGCCGTCACGCGCGATGAGCCGTCCCGCAAGCAGCGGTTCGGCGAGGGCGATCGCGCGGATCCGGGACCGCCCGCCGCCATCGCCGGCGGCGGCGACCTCCAGCAGATCGCGCACCAGGATGTCGTCGCCGTCGGCCGTCGAGTGCTGGAAGTTGGTCAGCGAGTCGACGCGGGTGGCATGGGGAATCTGCCAGGATTGCTCGGTGAGCCAGGCGATGGCTTCGAGCGCGGCGGCCGAGGTGGCGTCGCCGTCCTCCGGCACGACGGCGAAGAGCACGTTGCTGGTCTTGCCGTAGGTGTGCTCCATCGCCTCGCTTGCGAGGAGCTGGGGATTGTCCCTGGCGAAGTAGATGCGGTCGTCGGCCGAGAATTCGAGAAACGCCGTGCCGCCCGCCGCGATCCCGGTCAGCACCAGGGCGACGGCGACGATCGGCCAGCGCAGCGCGATGACCCAGCCGCCGAAGCGCGACTCGAACTCGTGCAGCGCCTTCATGCCTCGCACAGCCCGTCGTCCCGTCACTCGCTCAAGCCGGGGCCGCCTGCCCGGAGGAACCGGCTAGCACGGGCTCGCCCAGACCGGAAATGCCGATCGGCACCGCGCCCATGCCCGGTCGGCATGGCGGAGCCCCGTCGACGAGCGCGGTCAGAAAGGGTCCATGCCGTCGACCGGGCCGGGGTCGGCCATACCAGGGCCGAACACCTCGCGGCCGCCGAGGAAGGTGCGCTCGACGCGAATGTCCTTCAGCGCGTCCTCGGCGCAGCGTAGCGGGTCGCCGTCCAGCACCACCATGTCGGCCAGCCTGCCGACCTCAAGCGCGCCCTTCGCGTCCTCTTCCCAGGTCACCGCGGCGCCGGTCTGGCAGATCATGCGCAGCGCCTCCTCCCGCGTAAGCTCGCTCTCGCCGAGCGTGCGGCCGGAATCGGCGTCGTAGCGGGCGAGCGCCTCCCACATGGTCCACAGCATGGAATAGGGCACGTTGTCCGACGACAGCGCGACCGGCACGCCGGCATCGATCAGCGCGCGGATCGGCATCGCGCGCTCGCCGATTTCGTGCAGGTTGAAGCGGTCGGACGCCATGTACATGAAGTTGGGCGTCACCGTCGCGATCACCCCGAGCGCCTTCATGCGCCGGATCTGGTCGGCGCTCGCCTCGATCACGTGGATCATCACCCAGCGCCGGTCGCGGATCGACACCGCCGCGTCGATCGCCTCGTAGGCCCTGAGCACCCGCTCGAGGTCGTAGCAGATCAGGCAGCTCAGCCGGATGCCGAGCCGGGCGGCGTGGACGCCGAGCTCGACGAAGCGGTCGTGCGACAGCGAGTGGTAGAAATGCCCGGCCCAGGCCTCGTAGGGGTAGTCCTGGCCGATGATCGCGGCGGCCTGCTCGTTGGCGACGTCGACGCAGACGCCCTCGAAGCGCAGCATGTCGTCGCCGCTGCCGCGCCCGGCGAGCCGCCCCGCCCATTCGTCGAGGATGCCTGCCAGCCTGCGGTCGTCGACCGAGGCGCCGGGGACGCTGAGCGGCAAATGGGCGCGCACCACGAGGTCGCCGTCCTCGTTCACCCGGCGATAGGCTTCCAGGATCGCCGGGGTCAGACCGTGGCCCTCGTAGATGCTCGTCGTGCCGGCGGCGGCGTAGGCGGCGGCGCCCAGCCGGCAACCGGCCACCCGGTCCTCGAAGGTGATCCTCGGCGCCTTGCGCATCAGCGTGTATTCGATCACCGGGGCGTAGGAGCGGTCGAGGAACACGCCGTTCGGCTCGCCGTCGCCATCGGCGAAGATCTCGACGTTGTAGGGCGCCGGCGTGTCGCGGTCGATGCCGCACAGCCTGAGCGCCGCCGAGTTGGCGACCGCGACGAAGGGCCTGTGCACCCACCAGCCCCAGGGCACGCGGATATAGACCGGGTTGTCGGGCGAGACCGCGTCGAGGTCGTGGCGGGTCGGGAAGCGGCCTTCCTCGAGCTGGTCGGGCCGGCTGATATAGGAGAGCTTGGGCGTGCCCATGGGCATGAAGACCACCCATTCGCCCTTGGGCGTGCGGGCGCAGGCGCCGGCCACCGCATCGACGATGGAGGCGACCGAGTGCCGCCCGGCGAGCGAGTAGCCGCCGCGCGCCTTCAGCCCCTCGCGGTCCATATGGGCGTGGGTGTCGATGAAGCCCGGACACACCACCCTTCCGCCGAGGTCGACGATC
The DNA here is from genome assembly GCA_028821395.1 of Defluviicoccus sp. Taxonomy (GTDB): domain Bacteria; phylum Pseudomonadota; class Alphaproteobacteria; order MPNO01; family MPNO01; genus MPNO01. Next base: position 18,975 of record JAPPGP010000253.1, on the reverse strand, counting down.
CGCGTGTGGCGGCCCCGCCCGGCCAGCACCTCTTCGTCGCCGCCCACCGCCGAAATGCGCCCCGCCGAGGCGCCCACGGCGCTCGCCAGTCGCGACCCGCCATCGAGCGCGATCGCCTTGCCGCCGTGCAGGATCAGATCGTGTTCCGGAAACATCGCGTTCCCTCCCCGTCTAGCCTTGCGCCTTCCATGCCAGGAAATGGGCGACGATCTCCTCGCCGGTGGCGAACCAGACGTCGTCGTGGCCGCTTATATGGGCGAGCGCCCTCTCCAGCGCGCCGATGCGGTGCGGGACGCCGATGATATAGGGGTGGAGCGAGACCGAGGCCACGCGGCCGGAGGTCGCGCTCTCGGCATAGAGCACGTCGAAGGCGCGGCGGATCATGCGCTCGAAATCGTCGGCGGTGAAGCCGCTCCCCTCGAAGGCCTGCTTGTCGGAGACCCCGGCGCCGTAGGGCATCGAGACCAGCTTCCTGCCGGCGACCTCCATCAGCACCGGCTGGTCGTCGGAGTCCCAATCGGCCACGTAGCGGCAGCCTTCGGCCACCAGCCGGTCGAGCGTCCCCCAGGTCTCCTGCCGCCCTGCGCCGAGCCAGCCGGTCGGGCGGCGGCCGGTGGCGCGCTCGATGCGGTCCAGCGTGCGTTGGACGATGCGCCCGGCCTCCTCTTCCGAGCCCGCCTCGTTGAGCCGCCTGGTGTTGCTCTCGCAATGGCCCATCAACTCCCAGCCGAGGCGCACGCATTCCTCGACCACGCGCGGGGCCGCGTCGCACACCTCGCTGTTGAGCGCGACCGTTCCGCGCACGCCGTGGCGCTCCATCGCCTCCATCATGCGGAACACGCCGACCCGGTTGCCGTAATCCCGCCTGCCCCAGGCCGACACGTCGGGGATCAGCCCCGGCCCGTCCGGCATCCGCTCGTTCAGCGCGAAGACCTCGATATTGGGGATGACCCAGAACGCGATCCGCGCCCCGCCCGGCCAAACGAGAGGCGGCCGGTCGACGATCGCGTCGTAGGGGTAGGGGCCACAGGCGCTCGGTTCCATGCGCCGATTGTGGCGTCCGCGCGGGCGCGTTGCCAGACCCCGGCGGAGCACGCAAGATGGCATCCCAGCAAGCGAGCGCGAGGTTGGCGATGACGACGATCGATGCCGATGCCCATGTCCTGGAGACGCCGGACACCTGGCGCTATCTGCGCGACGACGAGCGGGGCTGCACCCCGATGGTCGTCACCCGCGCCTCCGGCGCGCAGGACCGCGGGCTCGAAGGCCAGGCGATCGAGGAATACTGGGTGATCGACGGCTCGATCCTGCCCAAGGAGGACAATGTCGGCAGCGACACCACCGTGGATACGCGCGAGATGCGCGACATCCCGGGCAGGCTCGCCCATATGGACCGGCTCGGGGTCGACATCCAGGTGCTGTATCCGACGCTGTTCCTCAGGCCGATCACCATGAAGGCGGGCGTCGAGTTCGCGCTGAGCCGGAGCTACAATCGCTGGCTCGCCGATATCTGGCGCCAGGCCCCCGACCGGCTGCGCTGGGTGATGTCGCCACCGCTGCTCGCGATGGACAGGCTCGACGAGGAGCTCGATTTCGCGCAGGAGAACGGGGCGGTCGGCATCTTCCTGCGCGGCCTCGAATGCGACCGCACGCTGAACGACCCCTATTTCTTCCCGGTCTACGAGGCGGCGCAGAGTCGCGACCTGCCGGTCTGCATCCACTCGGCGACCAACAGCCCGACGATGCACCGCTTCTTCCTCGACGATTCCGGGTTCTCGAAGTTCAAGCTGGCGACCATCGGCGCGTTCCACACCCTGGTCTATCACGCGATCCCGGACCGCTTCCCCGGCGTGCGCTGGGGCTTCATCGAGGTGTCGAGCCAGTGGGTGCCCTATGTGATCAACGACCTCTCGATCCGCTTCAGGAGGAAGGGCAAGGAGCTCGGCGAAGACGTGCTCCGGCGCCACAACATCTGGGTCGCCTGCCAGGTGACCGACGACCTGCCCTACGTGCTGGGCTATGCCGGCGAGGACCATCTGGTGATCGGCACCGATTACGGCCATGCCGACACGGCGACCGAGATCGAGGCGCTGCGCCTGCTGAAGCAGGACGGGCGGGTCGAGCCGCGCGTGGTCGACAAGATCCTCGACGACAACGCCAGGGCGCTCTACGGGCTGAGCTAGCCGTCTCCGCCGCCGAGGAAGGGGCGGACCGCCTGGCGGAAGGCTTCGCGCATGCGGGGGCTGTGGAGCATCTCGTAGTCGTATTCCGGCGGCGGGCCGGGCTCAACCTTGAGACAGCCGAAGACCGGACCCTTGGCGGCGAGGAGGTCGGGCAGCATCGCCGCGAACCGGTTGAGCCCGTCGAAGCGGTGAACCTCCGGGTAGCCGGCATCGCGCGCGAAGCCGGCGAAGTCGACCCGCCCGCGGCCCGGGATCGGGTGGCCGCCATTGGCCTCGTAGGTGCCGTTCTCGACCACGAAATGGACCAGGTTCTCCGGCCCCGCCTCGGCGATGGTGACCAGGCTGCCGAGATTCATCAACAGGCTCCCGTCGCCGTCGAGCACCACGATCTTCCGATCCGGCAGCCCGATGGCGAGGCCGAGCGCGTGCGACGAGGCCTGGCCCATCGCGCCGACGCTGACGTAGTTGAGCGGGCTCGGGTCGATCGCCACCCACTCGAAGGCGGACGTATAGGCCGCGACCACGATGGCCTCGCCGCGGTGCTCGGCGAGCTTCCTGAAGCACTCGTCGCGGCGCATCAACGCTCGATCCTCCTGCCGATCAGCGCGACCACCGGGCGCGATTCGGCATAGGCTCGATCGATCGCGGGCGCGAGCCCGGCCACGTCGGACGAGGTCTCGATGGAGATGCGGTCGATCCCCATCGCGTCCAGCACCGGCTCGACGATCCGCACCCCGTAGCTCGCCGAGGCCGCCGCCGGTCGGTCGGGCTCCTTGCCGAGCAGCCCGACCACCATGCAGACCGGCAGCCCGTACTCGACCGCGGTGGCGCGGATCGCGTTCAGCGAGTCCATCAGCCCGGTCTGCTGCATCAGCAGCGCCGCCCGCTTGTCGCAATGGGACAGCGCGGCGCAGATCGACACCCCCTCGTCCTCCTTGCAGAGCCGGATCAGGCGGATGTCGGGATCGTCCGCGAGCCGCCACAATATGCCGGCGCTGGTGACGATGTCGGGCAGCGCCGCCACATGGCCGACGCCGGCCGCCTTCAGCGCACCGACGATCTCGCCGCCGAGCGGGGTGTCGCCGGCCCCCATTCAGCCAGCCTCCGCCGCCTCGATCAGCAGCTCCGCCGTCTCCCGCGGCATGGTCACCATCGCGTCGTGGCCGGTCGGCAGCTCGCGGCAGCGCCAGGTCGGGTCGTCCCGGAACCGCTCGGCGAGGATCCTGAACGGTGCCGGCCCCTCCGAGCCGGCGCAGAGGATGTAGGTCCGCGGCAGCCCGTCCGAGCCGCCGTTCCGGAGCCGGATCGGCTCGATCTGGGTCCGCACCGGGTGCCGCGTGATGCGCCGTTCGACCCAGCGATAGGCCTCGGGCGGGTTCTTGGGGATGTCGAACATGTTGGTGTAGTGCGTCGCCGAACCGCCGCTCTCGTCGGTCATGTCGAGGCGGCGCTTGATCTCGGCGCCGATATCCGCCTCGGTCGCGTCGGGGTTGGCGACGGTCACCGCCATCGAGGCGGAGCTGTCGCCGTCCTCGGGCACGAAGGCATCGAGATAGACCGCATGCGCCAGCCGGACCTTCATGCGGTCGGCGACGCCGGTGATCACGTTGCCGCCATAGGAGTGGCCGACCAGCACGACGCCGTCGAGCTCCTCCCAGACGATCACGTTGGCGACGTCGGTGACATGGGTGTCCATGTCGATGTCGCGGGACAGCAGATGCGAGCGCTCGCCGAGCCCGGTCAGGGTCGGGGTGAACACCTCGTGCCCCCGCGCGCGCAGGATCGCCCGCACGTCGCGCCAGCACCAGCCGCCATGCCATGCGCCGTGCACCAGGACGAAGGTCGCCATCTCTCCCCTCCCGCGATGAAGCCTCTCGCTGCGCATCATTGGACCGGAGAGAACGATTTGGCTAGCCTTTCCGGGAAAGTTCCGCACATCGAGGACAGAAGTCGATGTTCGAGACCCCGACGATCGACCGTTCCACCTTCGACGGCGTTTTCAGGTCGGTCGAGGAGGCCGAGTCCCTGCCGGCGTGGTGCTACACCTCCGAGGAGTACTACCGGCTCGAAGTCCAGAACCTGTTCTCGCGGACCTGGAACTTCTTCGGCCATATCGACCAGGTGGCGGCGCCCGGCGACTACATCGCGGTCGACTATGTCGGCGTCCCGATACTCCTGGTGCGCGGCGGGGACGGGGAGATCCGCGCATTCGCCAACAACTGCCGCCACCGCGGCACCCCGGTGGCCGACGGCGCGGGCAATTGCCGCGCCTTCACCTGCCCCTATCACGGCTGGGTCTACGACCTCGACGGCGGGCTGCACAGTGCGCCCGGGATGGAGCGGGCGCGCGATTTCGATCCCGCCCGCTACGGGCTGCGCCGGCTGCGGCTGGAGACCTGCGGCTGCTTCGTCTTCGTCAACTTCGACGACGACGCGCCGCCGCTCGCGGACTATCTCGGCAACTTCCCGGAGCTGATGGCGTCCTACCGCCTCGACGAGCTCGCCCTGGTGCGCAAGCGGGTGCACGAGGTCGACTGCAACTGGAAGGTGCATATCGAGAACGCGATGGAGGAGTACCACCTGCCGATGGTCCACGGCGCGACGCTCAACCCCAAGGAGATGGAGCACTCGGCGGCGCCCACCGAGGGCGCCTGGCTCGACATCCGCGAGCACCACGACGCGCACACCCGCTCGCTTCTGGTCGAGGATCTTGAGCACGAGCTGCCGCATATCGAGGGGCTGGAGGGGCGGGCCGCGATGGGCACCAACTATGTCTGCCTCAACCCGTCGACGATGCTCGGCATGACGCTGGATTCGATCTGGTATCTGGAGCTCCAGCCGCAGGGCCCCAACCGGACGCGGGTGATCCACGGCGCCTGCTTCCCGAAGACGACCGTCGCGCGGCCCGATTTCGAGGAGAAGGTGGCCTATTACTACAAGCGCTGGGACACCACGCTCGCGGAAGACAACGCGGTCGCCGCCCTGCAGCAGCGCGGGCTCAGATCGCCGCTCGCCCCGCGCGGCCGGTTCTCCCATCTCGAACCGCTGGTGCCGCAGCTCGCCCAGTGGTGGGTCGAACGCACCGTCCGGTAGAGGCGCCTTCATGCATCCCGCCCGCACCCGCCTGCACATCGAGAACGATTCGAGCCTCGGCGCCGTCTTCGAGGTGACCGAGGACCGGCTCCAGGCCGCGTTCTCCCGCTTCCCCGACCTCGCCGACAGGCTCGATTGCAGCATCGGCTACGACAACGCCGATTTCGACCGCCAGGTCGCCGACGCGGACGCGCTGGTGTGCTGGGACATCGACCACCGCAACATCGCCGAGCGGGCGCCGCGGCTGCGCTGGATCCACGCGACCGGCGCCGGCGTCGAGCATTTCACGCCCTTCGACTGGCTGCCGGCGCACGTGACCTTTACCAACAACCGCGGGGTGCACGGCGCGCGGGCGGCCGAGTACGCCATCATGGCGGTGCTGATGCTGAACAACCGGGTGCCGGAGATGGTCACCCATCAGCGCGCCGGGCGCTGGCAGCAGACCTTCAACACCGGCATCGCCGGCAAGACCCTGCTGGTGGTCGGCGTCGGCAGCGTCGGCGGCAGCGTCGCCGAATGGGCCAGGCGTTTCGGCATGCGGGTGCTCGGCGTGCGCCGGACCGCGAAGCCGCACCCGGCGGTCGACGAGATGCGCGGGCCGGAGGCTTTGCTCCAGCTGATCCCGCGCGCCGACTACATCATAGCCACCGCGCCGGCCACGGCGCACACCCGTCACCTGATCGGCGCGGCGGAGATCGCGGCGATCCGCCCGGGCGGCGGCATCGTCAACTACGGCCGCGCCCTTGTGGTCGACTACGAGGCGCTGCGCCAGCGGCTGGAGCGGCGCGAGATCAGCGCCGTGCTCGACGTGTTCGACCCCGAGCCGCTGCCCGCCGACTCCCCGCTCTGGCAGACCCCCAACCTGATCGTCACGCCGCACTGCTCGTCGGACGACAGCGAGCTCTACATCCCGCGCACGCTCGATCTCTTCTTCGAGAACATGCGCCGCTTCCTCGCCGGCGAGCCGCTGGAGAACCGTGTCGATCCGGTGCTGGAATACTGAACCGGGAGGAGGCGCCGATGACCGCCACGATGATCATGGGAGCGTCCTACGGCTCCCTGCTCGCGATAAAGCTGCTGCTCGCCGGGCACGACGCGAAGCTGGTCTGCCTGCCGGACGAGGCGGCGCTGATCAACGATGAAGGGCAGCTCGTCCGCATGCCGGCGAAGGGGCGGGACGGGATTGTCGAGGTGCATTCGGGCAAGCTCCCGGGCTCGCTCTCGGCGGCGACGCCGGCCGAGGTCGATCCCGGCGAATACGACCTGATCGTGCTCGCCATGCAGGAGCCGCAATACCGCGCGCCCGCCGTCCGCGAGCTGCTCGACAAGGTGGCGGCGTCGAAGAAGCCGGTGATGTCGATCATGAACATGCCGCCGCTCGCCTATGTCAGGCGGATCCCGGGAATCGACACCGGCGCGCTTGCCGACTGCTACACCGACGCCTCGGTGTGGGACGGCTTCGAGCCGCCGCGCTTCACGCTGTGCAGCCCGGACCCTCAGGCCTTCCGGCCGCCGGACGAGAAGACCAACGTGCTGCAGGTCACCCTGCCGACCAATTTCAAGGCGGCGCGGTTCGAATCGGAGGACTCGACGGCGCTCTTGCGCGGCCTGCAGGCCGACATCGAGGCCGCGACCTTCGACGACGGCAAGGGCGCGATCGCGCTGCCGGTGAAGCTCAAGGTGCACGACTCGATCTTCGTGCCGCTCGCCAAATGGGCGATGCTGCTGACCGGCAACTATCGCTGCGTCGAGGATGACGGCATGCGGCCGATCCGCGAGGCGGTGCACAGCGACCTCGCGCTGTCGCGAAGCGTCTACGGCTGGGTCTGCGATGTGTGCCGCGCGCTCGGCGCGGGCGACGGCGATCTGGTGCCGTTCGAGAAATACGCCGCCGCCGCGGACGGGCTGATCCGGCCGTCCTCGGCGGCGCGGGCGCTCGATGCCGGGGCGGTGAATATCGAGCGCGCCGACCGGCTGGTGCAGGCGCTCGCCGCCCAGAAGGGGATGCGGAACGACACCGTCGACGAGACCGTCGCCCGCGTCGATGGCTGGCTCGACGCCAACCGGCGCAAGGCGTAATGGACAGGACCCGCCAGGTCTGGCTCGAGACCCTCGAACGCCACCGGCGCGATACGGACGCGCCCGCGAGCGAGAGATACTGGTCGGAAGCGTTGGAGACCTGCTCGCGCGACGAGCTCATCGCCATCCAGAACGACAAGCTCCAGGCGCTCACCCCGTTCCTCTACGAGAACAGCGCCTTCTACCGCCGGCGCTTCGACCGGCTCGGGCTTGCGCCGACCGACATCCGGACGGTGGACGATCTCGAGAAATGGCCGGTGGTCGACAAGTCGGAGATGATGGAGGACGCGACCGAGAACCCGCCCTACGGGACCTATTCGACGATCGGCGAGGCGGAGTGGGCGGATCGCGGCTGGATGCTGTTCTCCTCGTCCGGCAGCACCGGGGTCCCGCGGGTCTTCCGCTACACCCATATCGACCGCGCCTACTGGGAGTGGGCCAACGCGCGCGCTCTCTATTCGATGGGCATCAGGCGCGGCGACAGCGTGTTCCCGATGGTGGGGTTCGGCCCGCATGTGTGGATCTGGGGGGCGATGTACGCGTTCGCCCGGATGGGCGTCGCCGCGATCCCGGGCGGCGGAATGGATGCCGAGGCGCGCGCCCGGGCGATCGACCGCTTCGGGCCGACGGTGATCGCCGGCACGCCGTCCTACGCGCTCTATCTCGGGCGCACCATGCAACGGCTCGGCCTGGATGCGCGCGCGACCTCGGTCAGGACCCTGTTCACCGGCGGCGAGCCGGCGATGGGGATCGACCGCACCCGCGAGCGGCTGGAAGAGCTCTGGGGCTGCCGGGTGGTCGAGTTCTACGGCTGTACCGAGGTCTCGCCGCATGTCGGGGGCTATTCCTGCGAGGCCTCGGTGCGGCCGGGCGAGACGACCTTCACCCACCTTAAGGAGGACGTGCAGATCTGGGAGCTGGTCGACCCGGACAGTCATAATCGGGTGGCCGAGGGCGAGCGCGGGCTTACCGTCTGCACCTCGCTCAACTCGGAGAGCTCGCCCCAGCTTCGCTTCCTGGTCGGCGACTACACGGTCTACGACACCGGCGTCTGCGCCTGCGGGCGGACCCATGTCCGCGCCATGGGATCGTTCACCGGCCGCGCCGACGATTTGATCAACCTGCGCGGGGTCAAATTCTTCCCGAGCCAGGTCGAGCAGGCGGTGCGCTCCATCGAGGGGATCGGCGACGAGTTCGAGATCGTGCTTAGCACCAACGCGGACGGGCTCGACGTGATGGAGTTGCGGGTCGAGCACGTCGCGGGGGATGTCGCCGACGCGGTCGGCGCGGCGGTGCGCAGCCGCTGCGAGGTCCGGGTGGGCGTCGAGGTGCTGGCGCCCGACACCCTCCCCAAGACCGAATTCAAGGCGAAGCGCGTGCGCGACGAGCGCGGCTGAGCCAGGCTGCCCAACGCGAGGACAGGATCGTGAAAGACACCGACTTTCCGCCCGGCGACCACACCAAGGTCACCGGCTATCACGCCCATATCTACTACGACGACGAGACGCGCGAGACCGCGGCCCGGCTGCGCGGGCGGATCTGGGAGAGATGGGGGTTCGACATCGTCATGGGCCGGTTCCGCGACCGCCCGGTCGGGCCGCACCCGGAGCCGATGTTCCAGGTCGCCTTCGACAAGGCGCTGTTCGCCGAGTTCGTGCCCTGGCTGATGTACAACCGCGACGGGCTGGTCGTGCTGGTCCACCCGGAAGGCGACGACGCCCATGACGACCACGTCTACTACCCGCTCTGGCTCGGCGGGTATTACGAGGTCAGGCGCGACTTCCTGCGCTCCGGGCAACGCTCGGCATGACGCGGGCGAGCAGCGCAGCGCCGGCCAGCCCGCCCGCCGACATCGCCGCCATGGCGTAGAACGCGCCCGCGCCGACATCGTCGTAGAGCGCGCCGGCGAGGATCGTGGCCCCGCCCATCACCAGCCCCATCGACGCCCCGGAATAGAGCGCCTGGGCGCTCGCCGAGTGCTCCGGCGGGATCGCGCGGACGAGGTAGAGCATGGCGCCGAGATGCGCCGCCCCGAAGGTCAGCGCGTGCAGCGCCTGGAGCGCGACGAGCCAGCCGAGTCCGGGCTCGACCGCGAGCCCGACCCAGCGGACGATCCCCGCGGCCGCGGCGATGGCGAGCATCCGGGCCGGGCCGAGCCTGGCGGCAAGCCCGCCGCCAAGCGCGAACAGGACGATCTCGGCGAGCACGCCCTCGGCCCAGAGCAGGCCGATCACGTCGTCGTCGATGCCGGATTCCCGCCACGCCAGGGTCGCGAAGCCGTAGGCCGCGGCGTGGCTAGCCTGGATCAGCGAGGCGGTGACCAGGAACACGATCATCGGCGGGTCGGAGAGCAGGGCGGCCAGCGGCACGTGGCGGCGCGCGGGCGGCGATCCGGTCTCGGGCATCGCGAGCGCAGCCAGCACGGTGAGCGCCAGCGTGCCGAGCACCAGCCAGAGGATCGCGTCTGCCCCGGCGTCGCCGACCGCCCTTCCGCCCAGGATGGCGCCGGCGATGAAGGCGATCGACCCCCATAGCCTCACCCTTCCGTAATCGAACCGGCGGGCGCGGCTGGCCAGCAGGGTCATGTTCTCGCCCATCGGGATGATCGGGGTGAACACGATGGCGGCGAGGATGCTGACGGCGAGCAACGCCGCGAACCCCTCGGCGATCAGAAACAGGAGGTGCGCGGCCAGCGAGGTCCCGGCGAGCAGGATCAGGACCCCGCGCCGGCGCCCCCTGCGGTCGGCGACATGGGCGGCGAGCGCGGGCGCCGCGATCCGCACTCACGCGCCTGCGGTGATGGTCAGCCCGATCTCGGTCGCGCTCAACCCCTTCGCGGTCAGCCAGACCGGCCAGAACGGCAGCGCCACGCCGACGAACAGGAAGACCGCCGCGTAGAACAGTGCGAGCCGTATCGCCACCGCCGATCCCATCGCCCCGAATTCACCCGCGCCGGCCGAGCTCCTATAGTGGGCCAAGCCGCACCCGACGCGAAGGGAGACCCCGCATGCCCGAGCAACGGATCCAGGTCGACAGCCTGGCGGAAGCCTATCTCGCGCTCTTGAAGGACAGGGGCGTCGACTACCTGTTCGGCAATGCGGGGACCGATTTCGCCTCGGTCATCGAGGCGCTCGCCAAATCGGCCACCGAGGGGACGCGCGCGCCGACCCCGATGACGGTGCCGCACGAGAACCTCGCGGTGGCGATGGCGCATGGCTATTTCCTCGCCACCGGCAGGCCGCAGGCGGTGATGGTGCACGTCAATGTGGGGACCGCCAACGCGATCTGCGGCATCACCAACGCGGCGCGCGAGAACGTGCCGATCGTCTTCACCTCGGGGCGGACGCCGCTGACCGAGACCGGCGCCCCGGGCGCGCGCTCGATCTACATCCACTGGGGCCAGGAGATGTTCGACCAGGCGGGCATGGTCCGCGAGATGGTCAAGTGGGACTACGAGCTGCGCAACGCGCGCCAGCTGGAGACCATCGTCGACCGCGCCGTGAACGTCGCGATGAACGAGCCGCGCGGGCCGGTCTATCTCACCTTGCCGCGCGAGGTGCTGGCCGAGAAGCCGGGCGATTTCGCCTATGAGAGCCCGTCGCGTCGGCTCGCCGCGTCGAGCCCGGCGCCCGACCCCAACGCGATCGATCGGGCCGCCCAGTGGATCCGGGCGGCCGAGAACCCCCTGGTCATCACCGCGAGCGCGGGCCGGAGCGCCGCCTCGGCCGAGGCGCTGACCGCGCTTGCCGAGCGCTTCGCCCTGCCGGTGGTCACCTACCGGCCGCGCTATGTCTCTCTCCCCACCGACCATGCGATGCATATGGGGTTCGAGCCCGGCGGTCTGCTGCCGGACGCCGATCTGATCCTGGTGGTCGATTGCGACGTGCCCTGGATCCCGAGCCTGCACAGCCCCAGCCCGGACGCCAAAGTTGTCCACATGGGCGTCGACCCGCTCTACAGCAGCTACCCGGTGCGGGGCTACCCCTGCGACCTCGCGATCACCGCGGAATCGAGCCTCGGGCTCGCCGCGCTGGCGGACGCGCTGGACGGCGCGACGAACGGGCGGATCGACGCGCGCAGGGCGCGCGCCGCTGAACGCAAGGCGGCCATGGCCGAGGCCCGCGCGGCGCGCATCGACGCGGCGCGGAGAGCGGGCGCCACCGATGCCGCCTGGATCGCCCACTGCATCGACGGGATCAAGGACGACGACGACGTGCTGGTGAGCGAGTCCCAGCTCGCGCTGGGCAATATCGATTTCCGCAAGCCCGGCACGTTCTTCGCCACCAGCCCGGCCGGCGGGCTCGGCTGGGGGGTGGGCGCCTCGCTCGGCGCCAAGCTGGGCTATGGCGACCGCCGGGTGTTCTGCGTCGTCGGCGACGGCTCCTACATGTTCGGCAACCCGACTCCGGCGCATTTCGTCTCCGCCGCCAACGACCTGCCGGTGGTGACCGTGATCCTCAACAACCGAATGTGGGGCTCGGTGCGCAAGGCGACGCTGGGGCTGCATCCCGACGGCGCGGCCTCGCGCGCCAACCGGGCGCCGCTCACCTATCTCGAACCCTCGCCCGCCTATCACAAGGTCGTCGAGGCCTCGGACGGCTATGGCGAGGAGGTGGCAACGCCGGACGCGCTGCCGGGCGCGCTGGAACGCGCCGTCGAGGCGGTCGAGGTGGACGGGCGCCAGGCGGTGCTCAACGTCCGGACGGCCTATGACGACGCGGCGGCGCTCGCCGATTCCAGGCGCTGATGGGCTTCCCGAAGGCGGAGGTCAACCGGGCGCTGGAGCGTCTGGGCGACCACGAGTTCTATCGCGGCCGGCTGCCGCGGGAGGTCGCCGACGCGGACGACTTCGCCGCCTCGGTGCCGCTGACGACGCGGGCCGATTTCGTGGCCGAGATGGCGAAGCCCGGCTATGGCGGGTTCGGCGGGGCGCGGCCGGTCCGGGTCAACCTGACGCCGATGGGGGCGTCTCTGATGCCGGTGTTCCAGACCGCCGGCGACCTCGAGCGCATGATCGCCGCGGCGGGCACCCATCTCGCCGCCTGCGGCATAGGCGAGGGCGATGTCTGCGCGGTGACCTTCGGCTATCACCTGTTCGTCGCCGGGCTGTTCTACCAGTCGCAGATGGAGGCGCATGGCGTCGCCTGCATCCCCCTCGGCCCCGGCGAGGCGGAGCGCGCGGTGGAAATCTGCAACCGCCACGGCGTCACCGTGCTCGCCGGCAATCCGAGCTTCTCGCTCCGGCTGATCGAGGCCGGGCTCGCCCCGCCCCGCGTGTTCTTCGCCGGCGGCGAGGCGTTCACCGGCAACCAGGCGCTATACGACCGGGTGCGGGCGGCGATGCCGGACACCGTGCTGGTCGACTCGTTCTCGCTGTCGGAGTTCCTGCCCGTGGCTCGCACCTTTCCGGGCGGCGAGGGCGTCCACGTGTTCGACGAGCTGGTCCATGCCGAGGTCATCGACCCCGAGACCTGCGCGCCCGTACCGGACGGGGCGCGCGGCGAGCTCGTGCTGACCCACCTGGTCAAGGAGGCGCAGCCGCTTATCCGCTACCGCACCGGCGACCTCGCAATCCGGCGGATCACCGCGCCGCTCAACGGAAGGACGGTGAGCCTGCCCCGCGTCGTCTTCGGCCGCACCGACGAGATGGTGAAGGTGAAGGGGGTCAAGCTCTACCCGTCCGAGATCCGCGCCGTCCTGCTCGGCATCGACCGGCTGACCGGCAAGTACCGCCTCACCGTCGACAGCGAGCGGGGGCGCGACCGGCTCGCCCTCGCTGTGGAGGGAAGCGCCGGCGACGATGCGCTGGAGGAGGTCGCCCGGCGGTTCCGGAGCCAGACCCTGATCGGTGCCGACCGCATCGAGGTCGCGGACACGCTGGAGGACGGCCCGCTCGCCGTCGACCGCAGGGGTAAGGCATGAGTGTCTGGCGCCTGCTCGTCGACCGCGGCTCCTATGCCGATTTTTCGGTCTCCGTCTCGCCCGCGGTGGAGAAGGCGGTTACGCTCGGCGAGGCGCCGCCGACGGTGTTCCTCTTCGTCTTCGATTCCGATTCGATCACCATCGGCGTCAACGAGGACCCCGAACAGGTGCTCGACCTCGATTTCTGCCGCGCCCGCGGGATCGATTTCCGCCGCCGGGTCAATGGCGGCGGGCCGGTCTATGCCGGCGCCGGATCGGCCTTCCTGATCTATTTCCTGCCGGTCTCCCACAAGCAGGTGCCGGCCACCACCGAAGCGGCGTTCCGCAAGATCCTGACGGCGGTGGCCGATGTGTTCCGCGACCGCTACGGGTTCGCGGCCGAGTACCGCCCGCTCAACGATATCCAGGTCGAGGGGCGCAAGCTGGTCCCCACCTCGCTCAAGATCGAGGACGGGACGATGACGCTCCGCATCGTCGTCAACGTCAAGCCGATCGACACCGGGCTTGCCGGCAGGGCGATGCCGATGCCGCCGGAGAAGGTGCGCGACAAGGCGCTGAAGACGCTGGAATCGCGCTTCACCTGGCTGGAGCGGGAGGCGGGCCGGGCGATCGACGAGGCGGAGCTCGCCGAGCTCGCCGTCGCCTGCACCGAGCGCGCCTTCGGCGAGTCCGGGCTCGCGCGCGGGACCCTCGGGCCGGTGGAGCGGAGCTATGCCGACGACTTCCGGGCCGAGCTCGACACCGAACGCTGGCTGTTCGCCAAGTCCGAGCGGACCCGTTTCGCCCGCCTGCTCGGTTCGGGGGACACGGTCGGGCGGGGCCGCGAGAAGGCGATGGGCGGGATGATCCGCGCGACGCTCGCGGTGCGGGAGGGGCGCGTGCTCCACGCCATCGTCAACGGCGACTGGCACCCGCGCCCGCTGGACTCCGCCGACTGGCTGGAGCGTGCGTTGACGGGTGCGCCCGCCGAGCCGGCCGCCCTGCGCCGGGCCGTCCAAGCCTTTCTCGCCCGCGAGGAAGTGGAGTTCGCGGGCATCGGGGAGGACGACCTGATGGTCGCGCTCGAAGCCGCGCTCGCCGGGCTGCGGCCGTGGAACGCCCCGTCCTGAACCCCGGGCCCGATACGCCGGGCGCGTATGCGCTGATCCTCCGGCTCGCCCGCGACACCCGGATCGACATCCGAACCCTCGGCCGGCCCATGCTGCCCGCCGGGCTCTACCTCTATGCCGGCAGCGCCCGGGGACCCGGCGGCATCCGCGCCCGCGTCGCCCGGCATCTCCGGCACCCCAAGGCTCGGGTCTGGCACATCGACCGCCTGACCGAGGCGGCGCGGGTCGAGGAGGTGATCGCCTTTCCCGGCGGGCGGGAATGCGCCGTCGCGGAATTCGCCCTCGCCCACGGCGCCCGGGTTCCCATCCCCCGCTTCGGCGCGTCCGACTGCCGGACCTGCGAGGCGCATCTGCTGGCGGTCGATCAAAGCCTTATTGACGCCCTGACACCCGACACTCTTGACAAGGAATCTATCCTTGCTAAAACAAGGAAATGAGCAAAGTTACTAGCAAGCTCCAGGTCACCCTGCCCAAGGCGCTAGCCAAGCGCTACGGTATCGAACCCGGCGACGAAATCCGCTTCGAGGCGGCGGGCGAGGTCATCCGCCTTGTGCCTGGCAATGTCGGCGCGGCGACCGCGGTCCTCGACAGGGAGGCGCGCCTGCGCCTGTTCGATGCTGCGACCGAGCGCCAGCGACTGCGCGATGCAGGCCGGCCCGCACGCCGCGCCGAAACGCGCGGCTGGACTCGCGAGGAGCTCTACGAGCGTGGCCTCCAGGACGCTGATTGACACCAATATTCTGGTCTATCGATACGACGGGCGGTTCCCGGACAAGCGGTCGATCGCCTCCAATGTCCTGCGCGACGGCATGGACAAGGGAACTTTGCGCATCCCCCATCAGGCGATTGTCGAGTTCGTCGCGGCAACGACCCGAGGGCGCCCGGAAGACCGGCTGCTCGATGCTGCGGTCGCCCGACGGGAGGCCGAAGAATTCATGGCGCAGTGCCCGATCCTTTATCCCAACGAAGCCGTGTTGCGGACGGCGCTGCGGGGTGCGGCGGCGTACCGCCTGTCCTGGTTCGACGCACACCTCTGGGCCTACGCGGAAGTCAACGGGATCGAAGAGCTGCTGTCCGAGGACTTTCAGCATGGCCGCATGTACGGGACGGTGACGGTTAGAAACCCCTTTCTGGCGCAAGCCGTGAGTTGAGGGCGGCTGCGAACTCGCCCTCCTTGTCGCCGCGCGCGCGAATCGGGATAGTCGCGCCGAACCGCAACCGAGGCCCCGGAGATGAGCGCAGAACAGCCCGTGCTGACCGTCGACCGGCCGGACGAGGGGATCGCCCGGATCGGGCTCAACCGGCCGGAGAAGCGCAACGCGCTCGACCCCGAGCTCAGGCTGGCGCTGATCGAGGGCATCGACGCGGCGCTGCGGGACAAGGCGGTGCGCGCGCTCGTGCTCGCCGGCAATGGCGGACACTTCTGCGCCGGCGGCGACATCGCCTCGATGGAGGGGCTCGACGCCGAGGCGGGCCGGGCGCGCATGAAATCCAACCATCGCATGGTGCGGCTGATCGCCGAGTCGGAGAAGCCCGTCATCGCCGCCGTGGAGGGCTATGCCGTCGGCGCCGGCGCCGGGATCGCGCTACTTGCGGATACCATCGTCCTCGCCGAGACCGGCGCCATCGGCTTTCCCTTCTTCAAGGTCGGGCTGATCCCCGACTACGCGATCCTCCATACCCTGCCGCGCCGCGTCGGCGCCGCGAGGGCGCGCCAGATCTTGCTCTATGCCCGCATGCTGCGGGGCGCGGAAGCCATCGAGGCGGGGCTCGCCGACGAGCTCGCCCCGGAGGGCGGAGCCGAGGCCGTCGCGCTGGAGCGCGCGCGGCAGCTCGCCGCCATGCCGGCGCTCGCCTTCGCGCTCGCCAAGCAGCAGCTCGGCCTCGCGCCCACGAGCCTCGAGGCGGCGCTCGAGATGGAGGCGCTGGGCCAGGCCTCCAACTTCACCACCGCCGATTTCGCGGAGGGGCGGGCGGCGTTCCGCGAGAAGCGCGCGCCGGACTTCCGGCGTTGACAGGGGGACCGCCATGACGACCGATCCGCAATCGCCCTCCCTCGCGCTCGGGGTGGTCGGCACCGGCACGATGGGCCGCGGCATCGCCCAGATCGCCGCGGCGGGAGGTATCGCCGTCAGGCTTTTCGACACGCGCGACGGCGCGGCGGCGGACGCGGTGGCCTTCGTTGCGCGGATGCTGCGCCGGGCGGCGGAGAAGGGCGGCATGACCGAGGCGGCGGCGGCGGCGGCGGCCGGCCGGCTGGAAATCGTCGACGGGCTCGGCGCCATGGCCGGCGCCGATGTCGTGGTGGAGGCGATCGTCGAGGAGCTGGAGGCCAAGCAGCGGCTGTTTGCCGAGCTCGAACCGATCGTGGCGGAGGACTGCATCCTCGCCTCCAACACCTCGTCGCTCTCGGTGACGGCGATCGCCGCGGATTGCGACCGGCCCGAGCGCGTCGCCGGCTGGCACTTCTTCAACCCGGTGCCGCTCCTCAAGGTGGTCGAGGTGGTCGACGGTCTGTTGACCGCGCCCTGGGTCGGCGACGTGCTGGACGGCATCGCGCGGCGCTGCGGCCACCGACCGGTGCGCGCCAAGGATTCGCCCGGCTTCCTGGTCAACCATGCCGGGCGCGGGTTCGGCACCGAGGGGCTCAGGATCGTCCAGGAAGGCATCGCCGCACCCGGCGACGTCGACGACGTGCTGCGCGAGAGCGGCACGCGGTTCCGCATGGGTCCGTTCGAGCTGATGGACATCACCGGGCTCGACGTATCCGGCGTGGTGATGGAATCGATCTACCGCCAGTTCTACGAGGAGCCGCGCTTCCGCCCGGTGCCGATCGCCCGCCAGCGCATGGCGGCCGGGCTCTACGGGCGCAAGACCGGGCGCGGGTTCTACGCCTATGAGGACGGCAGGAAGACCGTGGCGGAGACCGCGCCGGCGCCCGAAGCCGCGCCCGCCCCGGTCTGGGTGAGCCCGGCCGATCCGGAGGGTCAGCAGGCGGTGATGGAAGCCATCGCCGACGCGGCGACCGTCGAGAGCGGCGCGAGCCCGGGCCCGGGGACGCTCTGCATCGTCACCCCGACGGGAACGGACGCGACGACAACCGCGCTCGACCAGGGCCTGCCGGCGGAACGCACGGTCGCGGTCGACACCGCGTTCGGGCTCGCCGGACGGCGCACGCTGATGACCACGCCGGTGACGGAGCCGCGCTGGCGCGACCTCGCGCATGCGCTGCTCGCGGCCGACGGAACGCCGGTCACCGCGATAGCCGACAGCCCGGGCTTCATCGCCCAGCGGGTGATCGCGACCATTGTCAATATCGGCTGCGACATCGCCCAGCAGGGCATCGCCACCCCTTCCGACATCGACGCCGCGGTCGAGCTCGGCCTCGCCTACCCGCGCGGGCCGATCGCCTGGGGCGATTATCTCGGCCCTGCAAGGGTGCTCGCCATCCTGGACGCGCTGCACGATTTCTACCGCGACCCGCGCTACCGGCCGAGCCCGTGGCTCACCCGCCGCGCGAGGCTCGGCGTGAAGCTCGCGACGCCCGCGCGCTGACCACGTCGCGCCGTCCCCGACGGGCTTGCATCGCCGTCGTGTCGGAGACACAGTGCGGCGCCCCCAACGGGTCCCGATTCGATTACCTTTCATCGCGCGAAACCGCACGCGACCGCTCCTCAGTGTGAGACCGTCATGCCGACCAGGACCCAGCCAGCATCGACCGAGGGTTGCGCCGCCCACGTCGCCCCGCAGCGCATGGCCAACGCGATCCGCGCGCTCGCCATGGACGCGGTGCAAGCGGCCAAATCCGGCCATCCGGGAATGCCGATGGGGATGGCCGACGCGGCGACGGTGCTGTTCACGCGCTACCTGAAATTCGATCCGTCGGCGCCCGACTGGCCCGACCGAGACCGCTTCGTGCTGTCGGCCGGCCACGGCTCGATGCTGCTCTACGCGCTGCTTCACCTGACCGGCTATCCCGACATGACGATGGACGAGATCCGCCGGTTCCGCCAGCTCGGCAGCCGCACCGCGGGCCACCCGGAATACGGCCACGCGGCGGGGATCGAGACCACGACGGGACCGCTCGGACAGGGGATCGCGGCGGCGGTCGGCATGGCGCTGGCGGAGCGCATGCTGGCCGCCCGCTTCGGCGAGGGGGCGGTCGACCATCGGACCTGGGCGATCGCCTCGGACGGCGATTTGATGGAGGGGGTCAGCCACGAGGCCGCCTCGCTCGCCGGCCATCTCGGCCTCGGCAAGCTGATTGTGCTGTTCGACGACAACTCGATCTCGATCGACGGCCCGACGGCGCTCTCGGTGGCCGACGACGTGCCGGCGCGGTTCCGCGCCTATGGCTGGCATACCGTCCCGGCCGACGGCCACGACACGGAGTCCGTCGCCGCCGCCATCGACACCGCGCTCGCCGACGAACGCCCGTCGCTGATCGCCTGCCGGACGGTGATCGGCTTCGGCGCGCCGAGCAAGGCGGGCACCGCCGGCGCGCACGGCGCGCCGCTCGGCGCCGAAGAGATCGCCGGCGCGCGCGAGGCGCTCGGCTGGGACCTGCCGCCGTTTGCCGTGCCCGACGA
>JAPPGP010000227.1 GCA_028821395.1 Defluviicoccus sp. | reverse complement strand
TACAATGGGCCCTGACCTAAACCGGACAGCAGTGGAACAAGTCCGGGCATGACGGTTGGGGGACGGGGGCGGTAGCGGTGCGGTCGCGGCGACCCGCGCTTCTTGCCTCGGCGCCCTCCCCCCACGTCATGGCCGGACTTGATCCGGCCATCCATGCGGCCCCTCCGCACGCATAGCGGCCGGCCGGAGGGGATAGCGGCGCCAGTGGGTGCCCGGATCAAGTCCGGGCATGACGTGTGGGGTGTGGGGTGTGGGGTGTGGGGTGTGGGGTGTGGGGTGTTGGGGGGCGCGGTCGCCGACCCGTCGTCATCGGCGGGGGACCCCGGACCGCCACGGTTCCCTCCCGCCCGCATAGGCACTAGATTGGCGGCGCCGCGCCATCTCGAGGGAGACGCCATGCCGGTCCAGGTCGACAGGAACCGTCCGATCGCCGACACCAGGATCTTCGACGGCGAGGAGTCCCGCCGGGGCTACCGGATCAACAAGTTCGCCATGTCTCTGGCGGAGGCGGAGAACCGCGAGGCCTTCGCGGCCGACGAGGAGGGCTACATGGCGCGCTGGGCGCTGAGCGCCGAGGAGCGCGAGGCGATCCGCGACCGCGACTGGCGCCGCATCCTGGCGGAGCTCGGCGGCAACATCTACATGATCATCAAGATCGGCACCGTGACCGGCCACGGGCTCTACCAGATCGGCGCCCACCAGCGCGGCGAGACCTATGAGGAATTCCTCGCCACGCGCAACGCGTCGGGGGCGCGCTGACCATGGCGCGGATCGTCGCCGGCATCGGCACCTCGCACGTCCCCTCGATCGGCGTCGCCTACGACCAGGGGCGCACCGGGGAGCCCGCCTGGAAGCCGCTGTTCGACGCCTACGAGCCGGTCAAGGCGTGGCTCCGCGAAGACATGCGCCCGGATGTCGCGATCGTGGTCTACAACGACCACGGCTCGTCCTTCTTCTTCGACAAGTACCCGACCTTCGCGCTGGGCGCTGCCGAGCTCTACCCGGTAGGCGACGAGGGCTGGGGGCGGCGGCCGCTGCCCGACTTCCCGGGCGACGCGGCGTTCTCCTGGCATCTGGCGGAGTCCCTGGTCTATGACGAGTTCGACATGACGCTCTGCCAGGAGCTCGCCGTCGAGCACGGCTTCATGGTGCCGATGCATCTCTGCTTCGACCACGATCCGGGCTGGGCGGTGAGGACGGTGCCGCTCGCGGTCAACGTGATCCAGCACCCGCTGCCGACCGCCGCGCGCTGCTTCAAGCTGGGCCGGGCGCTCCGCCGCGCGGTGGAGAGCTACCCGGAAGACCTGCGCGTCGTCGTGCTCGGCACCGGCGGCATGTCGCACCAGCTGAACGGCGCCCGGTTCGGCCATCTCAACCCGGACTTCGACAACGACTGGCTCGACCGGATCGAGGCCGACCCCGACTCCCTCGCCGCGCTCACCCACCAGGACATCATGGAGGCGGCGGGCGCCGAGGCGGTCGAGCTGATCATGTGGCTCTCCATGCGGGGCGCGCTGTCGGACCGCGTCCGCCGGGCGCACCGCAACTACTACGCGCCGATGACCACGGGCATGGGGCTGATCGCGCTCGAGGACGGCGGCTGAGCCGGGATGGCGGGCAAGACGGTCATCACCGGCGGCAGCGGCCGGCTCGGCGCGACCGCCGTGGCGGCGATGGTGGCGGCCGGCCACGAGGTGCTGAGCCTCGACCGGGCGCCGCCGCGCGAGAAGCTCTGCGAGTGCTGGACCGCCGATTTGACGGGGAGCGGGGATCTGTTCGAGGCCTTCGAGGGCGCGGATTCGGTGATCCACCTCGCCGCCTTCCAGGCGCCGTCGGAGGCCGCGGACTGCGCCGTGTTCGGCAACAACGTGACCTCCTCCTACAACGTGCTCAGGGCGGCGGCGCAGACCGGGGTCCGGCGCGTCGTCATGGCCTCCAGCGTCGCCGCCTACGGCTTCATCTACGCGCCCGAATTCAAGAGCCCGGACGTGCTGCCGCTCGACGAGGACCATCCCTGCCGGCCGCTCGATTCCTATGCGCTCTCCAAGGTGTTCGGCGAACAGCTCGCCGACTCCTTCGTGGCCGCGGGCGGGATGTCGGTCGCGAGCCTGCGCATCGCCGGGGTCAATTTCGATCCCGCCTTCGCCGCCTTCCCGGGGCGCTGGCGCGACCCGACGCGGCTGCTGGGCGGGTTCTGGAGCTATGTCGACGCGCGCGACGCGGCCGAGGCCTGCCGGCTGGCGGCCGAGGCCGATATCGGCGGGCACCGGGTCTACAACATCGCCGCCGCGACCAGCCGCGACCCGACGCCGACCGAAGAGCTGGTCCGCAGGCACCTGCCGGGCACGCGAATCCGGGACGGCATGACCGGATGCTGGGGCGGACTCGACGTGGCCCGCGCAAGCGACGAGCTCGGCTTCGCGACCCGGCACCACTGGCAGGACCGCCTGGAGCCGGACGGCACGAAGCGCGCAACGGGGGTGGACGCATGAAGTTCGAACGCATCACCAGCCCGGTCTCACCCGAGCTCGGCCCGCAATCGCTCTCCAACTGCAAGAAGGCGGGCGATCACGTGTTCATCTCCGGGCTGCTCTCGTGGGACGAGAACCGGGACGTGATCGCCCCCGGCGACGCCTATCTCCAGTCGAAGAACATCTTCGCCCAGATGCAGGCGCTGATGGAGGCGGCCGGCGGCAAGATCGACGACGTCGCCAAGATCACCATGTTCACCACCGACATGCGCTACCAGCCGGATATCTGGCGGGCGCGGCGCGAGTTCTTCACCGGCGACTTTCCGTGCTCGACCCTGGTCTGCGTCTCCCATCTGTTCAAGCCGGAGGCGGTGATCGAGATCGAGGCGATCGGGGTGATCGGCGCCGGCGGGGGCTGAGGCGCCACAAGAAGGAGTACGGGTCCGTGGACAGTCTGCTGATCGCCGTCGCGGTGGGGCTCGCCGTGTGGCTTCTGATGCGCCGCGCGGTCTACAGGCGCGCCCGGCGCCAGATGGAGATGCGCCGGCAGCCGGGCGCGCCGGGGGAGGACGCATCGCCGCCCGAGGGGCCCGAGGGGCAGAAGACGATGCCCCGGCTGGGCGTTCCCGGCACCATCACCAGGGCCCAGATGGCCGCGCTCCGCGCGCTCGACTTCGAGCCGATGCGCCAGTGGAGCAAGGAGGAGGCGCAGCTCATCCTCGACACCGTGGTCTATTTCCGCGCCGTGATCTTCGACGAGACGGGCGACGACAACCCGCCGCTCGAGGTGCAGAACCGGCTGCTCGGCTTCATCCTGACCGACGAGGAGCTGCGCGATTCGATCCTCGAATGGAGCCTCAACCGCACCCGCGAGGAGGAGGAGGCGGAGCGCATCGTGCTGCCGCGCGACGAGACCTACGACCGCGTCGCCGACGAGATCGCCGAGCTCTGGGAGGCCGGAACCGGAGACGAATGACCGGCGGGTTGAAGACCGGGGATTTCGACTTCGACCTGCCCGCGGGCGCCATCGCCGACCGGCCGGCCGTGCCGCGCGAGGCGGCGCGCCTGCTTGAGGTGGGCGCCGGCCTGCACGACCGGATCGTCGCCGATCTGCCGGACCTCCTGCGCCCGGGCGACGTGCTGGCGATCAACGACACCAGGGTGATCCCCGCCCGCGTCGTCGGCCGGCGCGGGCGGGCGCGGATCGAGGCGACGCTCTTGCGCCCGCTCGACCGCACCGACGAAGGCGAGGTCTGGAGCGCGCTCGCCCGCCCGGCCCGGCGGCTGCGCCCGGGCGACGCGATCAAGGTGTCGGACGACTTCCGGGCCGAAATCGAGGGCCGCGCCGAAGGCGGCGAAGTGCGGCTCCGCTTCCCGCCCGGAACCGACGTGCTGGCGGCGCTCGAAGTCCACGGCGAGCCCCCCCTCCCCCCCTATATCGCGCGGCCGGAGGGGGCGGATGCCAGGGACCGCGAGGACTACCAGACCGTCTATGCGCGGGTCCCGGGCGCGGTCGCGGCGCCGACGGCGGGGCTTCACCTGACGGAAGGGCTGCTCTCCCGGATCGAGGATTGCGGGGTCGAGATCGTCGCCGTCACCCTCCATGTCGGCGCGGGCACCTTCATGCCGGTCAAGGCCGAGCGCGTCGCGGACCACCGCATGCACGCGGAATGGGGCGAGATATCGCCGGACGCCGCCGATGCGATCCGCCGCCGCCGCGCGGCGGGCGGGCGCGTGGTGGCGGCGGGGACGACCTCGCTCCGCCTGCTCGAATCGGCGGCCGACGAGGCCGGCTGCGTCGCGCCGTTCCGCGGCGACACGGCGCTGTTCATCGTCCCGGGCTATCGCTTCCGGGCCGTCGATGCGCTGCTCACCAACTTCCATTTGCCGCGCTCGACGCTCTTCATGCTGGTCGCGGCGTTCTCCGGGCTGGCGCGGATGAAGGCCGCCTACGCCCACGCCGCCGCCGCGGGCTACCGGTTCTATTCCTACGGCGACGCGACCTTCCTGCACCGGGCGGGGGCGGGCTGATGGGGGTCGCCTTTTCGATCCTGGCGGAAGACGGCGCGGCGCGGACCGGGCTGCTGGAGACCGCGCACGGCACGGTGCGGACACCCGCCTTCATGCCGGTCGGGACCGCCGGCACGGTCAAGGGGATGACGCCCGCGGCGGTGGCCGAGGCCGGCGCCGAGATGATCCTCGCCAACACCTATCACCTGATGCTGCGCCCGGGCGAGCAGACGGTGGAGACGCTGGGCGGGCTGCACCGCTTCATGAGCTGGAACGGACCGATCCTCACCGATTCGGGCGGCTATCAGGTTATGTCGCTCGCCGGGCGCCGCACCATCGAGGAAGACGGGGTGACGTTCCGCTCCCATATCGACGGCACGAGCCACGCGCTCACCCCCGAGCGCGCGGTGGACATCCAGCGACGGCTGGGGAGCGACGTCACCATGGCGCTCGACGAGTGCACCCCCTTCCCCGCGACGCATGACGAGGCGGCGGCGTCGATGCGGCTCTCGATGCGCTGGGCCGCGCGGTGCAGGGCGGCGTTCCGCGAGCGCCCCGGGCACGGGCTGTTCGGCATCGTCCAGGGCGGGGTTTTCGGCGATCTCCGCCGCGAATCGGCGGCGATGCTGACCGGCATCGGCTTCGACGGCTACGCCGTCGGTGGGCTCGCCATCGGCGAAGGCCAGGAGACCACCTTCGGCGTGCTCGACGAGACCCTGCCGGCGCTGCCCACCGATGCCCCGCGCTACCTGATGGGGGTCGGCACGCCGTCCGACATCGCGGGCGCGGTGGCGCGCGGCGTCGACATGTTCGACTGCGTGATCCCGACGCGCTCGGGCCGCACCGGGCGCGGCTATACCGGGGCGGGGACGATCAACATCCGCAACGCGCGCCACGCCGGGGACCCCTCCCCCGTCGACCCCGACTGCCCCTGCCCGGCCTGCGCCGGGTACAGCCGGGCCTATCTGCATCACCTGTTCCGGGCGAAGGAGATGCTGGGTCCCATCCTGCTGACCACCCACAACATCCACCACTACCAGCGCCTGATGGCAGAGCTGCGCGATGCCATCGGAAGCGGAACGCTGGCGGGCTTCGCCGCGCGCATGGCGGAAGGCGAGGCGGCCGCGTGACCGGGACCGACATCCGCGAGCGGGTCCGCGCCCGCGCGCTCGCCGAGGGGTTCGACGCGGTCGGCTTCTGCGAAGCGGCGCTGGGCGGGGCGGCGAAGCGGGACCTCGCGGGCTTCCTCGCCGCCGGGCATCACGGCGACATGGGCTGGCTCGCCGCCAACAGCGAGCGGCGCGGCGACATCGGGGCGCTGTGGCCGGAAGCCAGGTCCGCCGTCGTGGTGGCGCAGAATTACGGCCCGGCCGGCGATCCCCTGGCCGCGCTGGAGCGGCGCGACCGCGGCACGGTCTCGGTCTACGCCCAGGGGCGCGACTACCACGACGTGATGAAGAAGAAGCTCCGCGCCGTCGCGCGCTGGATGCACGAGGCGCTCGGCTGCGAGGTCAAGCTGTTCGTCGATACCGCGCCCGTGATGGAGAAGCCGCTCGCCCAGAAGGGCGGGATCGGCTGGCAGGGCAAGCACACCAATCTGGTGTCGCGGGAATTCGGCTCGTGGCTCTTCCTCGGCGAGATCCTGACCACCCTCGCGCTCGCGCCCGATCCGCCGGAGACCGATCGCTGCGGCACCTGCCGGCGCTGCCTCGACATCTGCCCGACCGGCGCCTTCCCCGCGCCCTACCGGCTCGACGCGACGCGCTGCATCTCCTACCTCACCATCGAGCACAAGGGCCATATCGCCCAAGAGTTCCGTGCGGCCATCGGCAACCGGATCTATGGCTGCGACGACTGCCTCGCCGTCTGCCCGTGGAACAAGTTCGCGCGCCGCGCAGGCGAGCCCCTTCTGTTTCCGCTTGCGGCGCTTGCCGCGCCCCGCCTCGCCGAGCTCGCGGCGCTCGACGACGCCGCGTTCCGCGCGCTCTTCTCGGGCTCCGCGGTCAAGCGTCTCGGGCGCGACCGGTTCCTGCGCAACGTCATGATCGCCATCGGCAACAGCGGCGAGCCCGGCCTCGCGGCGACGGCCGAGGCGGCGCTCGCCGATGCCTCCCCGCTGGTCCGCGCGATGGCGGTCTGGGCGCTGTCGCGCCTCCTGCCCGCCGACGCCTTCGCCCGCCTGCGCGCCCGCCACCGCGGCCGCGAGGCGGACGCAGCCGTGCGGGCGGAGTGGGGCGGCTGACAGCGCGCACCCCGCCCCTCTCCGTCATGGCCGCGTCATGGCCGACCCTTGGAACGAGCGGGGGGACGAGCGGCGGTTCAAGCTGCGGCGCGCCCGCCGGCTCCCACCCTCCGCGCCGTGCGCCAACGCCCCCGGCGCTGCCCATGCTCCGCATGCTCCCCCCTACGTCATGCCCGGACTTGATCCGGGCACCCATGCAGCTTCCCGACCCGCGAGGCGGCCGGTGGGGAGAGGGGGGCGGCGCCCATGGGTGCCCGGATCAAGTCCGGGCATGACGAAATGGGGCGCCGTGCGGATAGATGGAAACCTGCGAGTCGGGACGCTAGATTACCGCCCCATGACGGACCCGCGCGACACGCTCGACCGGCGGCTCTCGGTGGCGCCGATGATGGACCGGACGGACCGGCATTGCCGCTATTTCCTGCGGCTGCTGGCGCCGCGCACCCTGCTCTATACCGAGATGATCCCGGTCCCGGCGATCCTGCACGGCGACCGCGAGCGCTTCCTCGGCTTCGACCCGGCGGAGCGGCCGGTCGCGCTCCAGGTGGGCGGCAGCGACCCCGGCGAGCTCGCCCGCTGCGCGGCGCTCGGCGAGGCCTGGGGCTATGACGAGATCAACCTCAATCTCGGCTGTCCGAGCGAGCGGGTGAGCCGGGGCGGGTTCGGCGCGCGGCTGATGGCCGAGCCCGCCCTCGTCGCCGAGTGCGTCGCCGCGATGCGCGGGGCGACCGCGCTCCCGGTCACCGTCAAGACCCGGATCGGCATCGACGACCGCGACGGCTACGACCATTTCGCGGGCTTCGTCGACCGGCTGGCGGCGGCCGGGATCGGCGTCTTCATCGTGCATGCGCGCAAGGCGCTGCTCTCCGGCCTCAGCCCGAAGGAGAACCGCGAGATCCCGCCGCTGCGCTACGACTACGTCCACCGGCTGAAGCGCGAGCGCCCGGAGCTCTGCGTCGTCATCAACGGCGGCTTCACGAGCCGGGAGGCGGCGCTCGCACAGCTCGGCCCGGTCGACGGGGCGATGCTCGGCCGCGCGGCCTATGACGACCCGTACCTGCTGGCCGGGATCGAGGCCGCGATCCACGGCGGCGCGCCGCCGGACCGCGCCCAGGCCATCGCGGCCTATGCCAACTACGTCGACGAACGGCTCGCCGAGGGCGTACCGCTGTGGCGCATGACGCGCCACGCGCTCGGGCTCTACCGCGACGTGCCCGGCGCCCGCGCCTGGCGGCGGACGCTGAGCGAGGGCGCGCGGCGGCCGGGCGCCAGCGGGGCGCTGCTGCGCCAGGCGCTGCGGCTGGTCGAGAGCCCCGAGCGCGTCGCCGCCTGACCGCGCCGAGGGGAGACCGCGATGGACGTCACGATCTATCACAACCCGCGCTGCAGCAAATCGCGCGCGACGCTCAGGCTGTTGCAGGAGCGCGGCATCGCTCCGGCAATCGTCGAATACCTCAAGACCCCGCCGGACGCGGCGACTCTGGGCGGGCTGCTCGACAGGCTGGGGCTCGAGCCGCGCGAGGCGATGCGCCGCAAGGAGGCGCCCTATCGGGAGAACGGCCTCGACGAACCGGGTCTCGGCCGCGATGCGCTGATCGCCGCCATGGTCGCCGACCCGATCCTGATCGAACGCCCCATCGTGGTCGCCGGCGACAAGGCCGCGATCGGGCGCCCGCCCGAGGCGGTGCTCGATATCCTCTGAGGTCCGTTCAGCGCCTCTTGTTCGCGTACTCCGCCAGGGTGACCACCGCCCTGCCGTGCTCGGTCGGCGCCAGGGCGCGGGCAAAATCCCGGTCCGCCGTCACCAGGGTGGCGCCGATGCGATGGGCCAGGGCCAGATAGAGGCAATCGAAGGCCGAGAGCTCGAGCGCCAAGGCGAGCCGTCCGGCATCGGCCGAGAGCGTCTCGTCCGCCGCCCAGCGCACCGGCATCTCGGCGACCGCGGCCACCGCCGCGCCGGCCCGGTCGCGCCCGATCTCGCCCGTCCGGGCCTTCCACCAGAGCGCATCGGCCACCTCGGACGCCATCAGGCGCGGCGCGTGGAGCTCGTCGCCGCCGGCCACCAGCTCGTGCGCCGCGGCGGAGTCCCGCTCCGCGACCAGCCACTTGACAGCCACGCTGGCATCGACCACCAGGCGAATCAGCACGCGCCATGCCCGCGGTCGCGGTCCTCGCGAATCAGCACCTCCGCGGGCGTGTGCTCGCGCCCTTCCGTGCCGCGCCGGAGCCGCGCCGCGAGCGCCAGGAAGGACGCGCGCCTCTCCGGCATGTCGTCCGCCACCGCGCGCTGCAGGATATCGCGCACCTCGCCTTCCAGGGAGCGGTTGTTGAGCGCCGCGCGCCGCTTGAGACGCCGCACCACGCCCGCGTCGAGCTGCCGCACGTTGATCGTCGCCATCGCCCCGCCCGCCACAAATTTGAGATCAATTTGCTATCAAGCTCCCCGGGAATCGGCAAGCGCCGGTCCGGCATCCGGCCTGCCGCGACTTGGGTTGTTTCCCTGACGCCGCCGGTCAGGATTCGCCGCCAGATCGCTCGCATCGCTGCCCTCGATCGCGGCGCGCGGCGGGCGCAGTCGCCTTCGAGCGGCCGCCAAAGGTGAGTGCGAGAGGCCCTTCCCGTCCCGCGGGGACGGGAAATTTATGCCGTTTCAGGCAAATGTTTCACGTGAAACATCGGTCAGCCATGCTGTCTTATGTTTCAGGCGAAAGACAGCCCTACCCGCTGCCGATCACCGCGACGCATTCGATCTCGACCAGCAGCCCGTCCTGGATGAGCTTGGGCGAGGCGACGGCGGTGGACGCAGGCATGTTGCCGGTGAACGCCTCCGAGCGGCCCCGGGAGTACTCGGCGTAGCGGTCGATGTCGGTCAGGAAGGCCTGGATCTTGACCACGTCGTCCATCGTCGCCCCGGCCTCCTCCAGCACCTGCTTCATGTTGGCGAAGGTCTGGCGCGTCTGCACCAGCATGTCGTCCTCGCCCACGATGTTGCCGTCGGGGTCCCAGGCCACGATGCCCGAGACCCAGACCGTGTCGCCCACCTTGATGGCGGAGTGGAACGGGAATTTCTGGGCCCACGGCCAGTCGACGTTGATCTCCTCGCGCTTCGGCATGGTGTCCTCCTGTCTGCGGTTTTGCCCTATTGCGCCGCGACCTCGGCGGCGATGAAGCTCTCGATCAGCGCCCGCGCCGCGAGCGGCCCGGCATCGGCGTTGGTGTCGACGACGGGCCGGTCGTCCCAGCTCGCCTGCTGCAGCTCCAGCACCTCCCAGTCCTGCTGGAAGGCCTTCAGCACCTGGCGGAAGTGGAGCTCGGTGCGCTCCGGCGTGACCGGCTTGAGGTTGCAGGCGTTGGACCAGAAATAGTGGCAGCTGGTCGCGGTCTCGGGGGTGATGAAGTTGAGGTTGCGGAAGGCGAAGCCGCCCTCGGGCTCGGCATGGTCGATGCTGGAGAAGCCGAACGCCTCGCCGCCCGCCGCCCCCGGCGCCGCGCCGACCAGCAGGCGGACCGCGGAAGGCGGGCGGAACTCGTTGATCGCGAAGCGGTCGACCGGGAAGTCGGCGTCCCAGCCCATCATCATCCGGTAGGTCGGCGGCGCGGGGTGGCCCACCATCCAGCGCGCCACGGTCACCGTGTCCGCCGTCCGGATGGTCCGGACCGCGGCGTTCTCGGCGATCGCCGCGGTGCCGATGGTGGTCGCGTGCACGAAGGCGAGATGCGACTGGTCCAGGAGGTTGTCGACCACCAGGCGGTAATCGGCGTTGAGGTGGAAATAGGCGCCCTTGTCGCCCCAGTCCTCGCTCACCCGCCAGGGGAACGGGACGATCAGGTCCTCGTCCGCCTGCGCCGGGTCGCCGAGCCAGACCCAGATCCAGTTGTACCTCTGCACCGCCGGGAAGGCCCGCACCCGGGCATCGGGCGGCACCGTCGTCTGCCCGGGCACCCGGATACAGGCGCCGGTCGCATCGAATTCGAGCCCGTGATAGTGGCAGCGCAGCCGGTCGCCCACCGTCACGCCCTTCCGCAGCGGCATCCGGCGGTGGCAGCAGCGGTCCTCGAAGGCGACCGGCTCGCCCGCCTCGGTGCGCCAGAAGACGATGGGCTCGTTGCAGATCGTCCGCGCGAACGGCGTCCGGCCGACCTCCTCGGGCTGGGCCGCGACGTACCAGCAGTTCTTCAGGAACATGCGGCCCCCCTTCGTCAGTGCTCGGTCATCAGCCGGCCGAAGCCGGGCATCCGGTCCCCGATCCCGTTCCGGCGGAGCGCGTACCAGTAGGTCGCGGTCATCACCGCGACGACCGGCTTGTTCAGCCAGCGCTCGGCCTCGTCGGCGACCCGGGCCATCGGCAGATTGGCGCCGAACTGGACGATGGCGTCGATGTCGGGGCCGTCGACCTTCTGCACCGCCTCGCGCAGCGTGTCCTCGGAAGTATGCGCGATGTTGACCGGCGAGTCGCAGGCCAGGCACTCGGTGCGCGCAAGCTCGAAACCGGTCTCCTCGGCGAACGCCTCGAGATGGCCGATGGCCACCGGGTAGTAGGGGCAGACGATGGCGATCCGCTCGATCCCGTCGCCGAAGGCCCTGAGCGCCGCCGGCAAGGCGTCGGCCGCCTGGGTGACGCCGATATCGGAGCCCGCGCGGGCCTCGATGCGCTGCTCGATCCTGCGCGCCGGCTCCAGCCCGCCGCCCCAGATGCTCTCCGC
Organism: Defluviicoccus sp.; assembly: GCA_028821395.1. Lineage (GTDB taxonomy): Bacteria > Pseudomonadota > Alphaproteobacteria > MPNO01 > MPNO01 > MPNO01. The sequence goes on along the minus strand of JAPPGP010000227.1, from coordinate 7,321 downwards.
CGAGATGCCGAGGATCAGATGGTCGGGCCGGCAGGTCATCACCCGGTCGATCGAGTCCTCCAGCGCCACGTCGATGCGCCGGATCAGCTCGTCGAAATCCTCGTCCGAGTTGACCGGGTCGTCCGGGATGTGCATGCGCGAGATGTGGTTGGTCACCCCGTTGGGCGCCATCGCGTCGTAATGCGGCTGCACGATGGTGTTGGTGGACGGCGTGACCACCCCGAACTTCATCCGCCAGCCCCAGGCATCGACCATCCGGTTCCTCCTCTACGTGCCGCGCAGCCGGAAGCGCTGGATCTTGCCGGACGCGGTCTTGGGCAGCTCGTCGACGAACTCGATCCAGCGCGGGTACTTGAACGGCGCGAGCCGGTCGCGGACGAAGCCGACGAGCTCCGATTCGAGCGCCGGGCCGGCGCCGCCCGGCTGCTTGAGCGCGACGAAGGCCTTGGGCTTGACCAGCCCGTTCTCGTCCTCGGCGCCGACGACGGCGGCCTCCAGCACGCCGGGATGCGCGGCGAGCGCGGATTCGACCTCGAAGGGGGCCACCCAGATGCCGCCCACCTTCAGCATGTCGTCGTCGCGCCCGCAGAAATAGTAGTAGCCGTCCGTATCGCGATAGCAGGTATCGCCGGTGTGGAACCAGCCGTCCCGCATGCCGCGCGCGGTGCGCTCGGGCTTGTTCCAGTAATAGGTGGCGACGCTCTCGCCCCTGATGACGAGCTCGCCGGGCTCGCCGTCCGGCAGGTCCCGACCCTCCTCGCCGACGATGCGCCCGTCATAGCCCGGGACCAGAGTCCCCAGCGAGCCCGCCCGCACCCCGCCCGGCGGGTTGGCGGTGTAGAAGTGGAGCGCCTCGCTGGAGCCGATGGATTCGACGATCTCGACGCCCGAGCGCTGCTTCCACTCCTCGAACACCGATTCCGGCAGCGGCTCGCCGCCCGACGCCGCCCAGCGCAGGCTGGAGAGGTCGGCCGCATGCCCCGCCTCGATCGCCGCGAGCTGCATCGCATACAGCGTCGGCACCCCGAAATAGACGCTCGGGCGGAACGCCGCGATCGCCTCCAGCGTGTTCTCCGCCGTCGGCCGGCCCTCCAGATAGACCGCCGTCGCCCCGGTCCAGAGCGGGAAGGAGACCGAGTTTCCGAGCCCGTAGGCGAAGAACATCTTGGGCGGCGAGAACAGCACGTCCTCGGCCGAGATCCCGGCCACCGCCTCGGCATAGAGCACAGAGGTGTAGACCTGGTCCTTGTGCTGGTGGACCGAGGCCTTGGGATCGCCGGTCGAGCCCGACGAGTAGAGCCAGAAGCAGTCGCTGCGGGGCGTCGTCGGCGCGGGCGGGCACCAGGGGTCGGCGGCGGCGAGCAGCGCCTCGTGGGAGAGCCAGCCGGGCGCCTCCGCATCGACGCAGATTCGGTGTCGCACCGCCGCCCCCGCCTCGGCCAGCGCCGGCTCGATCTCGGCGAACATGTCGGCATGGGCGATGACCGCCGAGGCGCCCGAGTCCTTCAGCATGTAGGCGTAGTCCGCCGCCCGCAAAAAGTAGTTGACCGGGATCGCCACCGCGCCGATCCGCGCCGCTCCGAGGAAGCCGTCATAGAAGCCGGGGCCGTCCTTGCAGAACAGCATGACCCGGTCGCCCGGCCCGATCCCGAGCTCCCGGAACGCGTTGGCGGCGCGGTTCACCCGCTCGGCGATGGCGGCGTAGCTCCAGGACGCGCCATGCGTGACCAGCGCCGGCTTGTCGCCCCGCCCCGTCTCCAGATGCCGGTCGAGCACCGCCACCGAGACGTTGAAGGTCCCGGCGAACTCGATGCCGCGCGGCGTGGCGGTCTCGTCGACGGCGACGCTGTGATCCCGCATGCGCCCTCCCGGCCGGGATCATAGTGAGGCCGGAGGAGAACCGGCAAGCCGGGCGGCTCCATTCGTCATGGCCGGACTCGTTCCACTGCGGTCCGGTTCGGGTGAGTTGGACGGGGTGCTGGTGTCCTGTTTCAGAAATTCCTGTCTCTTCGAATCTTGCCCCCACTGCGTCATGGCCGGACTTGATCCGGGGCAGGCCACGCCCGCATTGCCGTCCTTGTCCTTCCGCCGGCGCGACGACGAATCTGGCGAGCCACGAGAACGCGACGCCCGTCCCCGCCTGCCCAACGCCCGCCGTTCTGATGTACTCTGCCCCCGGCATCCTTATCCGAGGACAGGCGATGGCGAAGACCACACCCGCGACCCCGACCGAGGAGCGCTGCGTCACCTCCTACCCGGCGCGGCGCGGCTATGCGCCGGGCGCCTTCTTCCCGCCCGAGGCGCCCAACGTAACGGATGCGATCGACATCCACTGCCACGCCCATGGCGGCCAGCAGGACGCGCTGGCGCTCGCCAAATTCGCCTCGCGCTCGGGCATGCGCGGGATCCTGTTCAAGACGATCACCGACTTCGCCCGCCCGGCCGACGCTGTGGGGCGCATCCGCGACGCGCTGGCGGAATGGGCGGAGGCCGAGGATGTCCGGCCGGTCGCGTGCTGGGCGGGCGCGCTGATGGGGTTCGACGGCTCGGCGCCGACCAGGCGCTGGTGCGAGGCGCAGATCGCCTCGGGCGCCGTCGCGCTCTGGCTGCCCGTGTTCAACCACGCCAACACCTACGCCAAGGTGGGCGGGCGCGAGATCTGGTGGAACCCCGACGCCGACCCGGCGGCGCATTCCGAGCCGCTGCCCTGGGACGAGGCGCTGGAGAAGGGGCACTACCTGCTGGGCGAGGACGGACGCCTGAAGGATGAGGTGGCGGATATCGTCAGGCTCTGCGCCGAGCGCGGCACGGCCCTGTTCTTCGGCCACGCGACCCATGGGGAGATCGACCGCCTCGCCGAGCTGGTCGCCGCGCTCGGCTTCGGGAAGGCGGTGATCGACCACCCGTTCAGCCCCTTCGTCGACCTCGATATCGACCACATGAAGCGCCTCGCCGGCGCCGGCATCACGCTCAACTTCACCTATGACGAGCTGTCGCCGCTCTTGGGCGTCGACCCGGCGCGGATGTACGAGGCGATCCGCGAGGTCGGGCCGGCCCATTGCACGCTGTCGTCCGATGCCGGCGAGCCGCTGTTCCCCAACTCGGTCGAGTGCATCCGCCTGATCCGCGGCTACATGGAGGCGTTCGGTCTGGACGAGGACGAGATCCGCCAGGTCTCGGTGCTCAACCCGGCGCGCATCGTCGGGCTGGAGGCGGTGCCGCAGTGATCGTCGACTTCCAGCACCACTTCCTGCCCCGCGAGTGCTGCCCGAGGGGGCCGGGGATAAGCCGTTCACCCGCTACGACGAGAACGGCGTGCCGTCCTACAGCTTCCACAACCTGCTGGTGGATCTCGACGCCCATGTCGAGATGATGGACGCGGCCGGCATCGAGACCGCGATGCTCTCCTGCGCCGAGGGGATGTGCGCCGGGATAGAGAAGTCCAGGCTCTGCAACGACGCGGCCAGCGCGGCGGAGCGCCAATATCCCGGCCGCTTCGCCGGCACCGCGCACGCCCACCCGCTGGGCGGGGCGGACGCGATGCGGGAGCTCGCGCGCTGCGCGGACGAGCTCGGCTTCCCGGGCGTCGTCATCACGTCGGAGTTCGACGGCATCGGGCTCGATGCGCCCGAGCTCGACCCGTTCTGGGAAGAGGCGTCGAGGCTCGGGCTCTATGTCTTCGTCCACCCGGCGCTGCGCCTCACCCATGCCCGCCAGTTCGACGCCTACGACCTCGCCCGCGCGGTCGGGCGGGAGTTCTCGCTGGTCCAGGCGACGATCCGCCTGATCAATGGCGGCGTGTTCGACCGCCACCCCGGCCTCACCGTCCAGATGGCCCATCTCGGCGGCGGCATCGCGTCGGTGCTCGGGCGCATCAGGAGCTACCAGGACCGCGAATTCTGGGGCACGGCGGGCAACGACCGGCACGGGTGCAACCCCGAGCGCGCCTTCGATTGCTACCTCGCCGAGCGCATGGTGTTCGACACCGCCGGGTTCTGCGGCGATGCCCGCTCGGTCGCGACCTCGCTGGTCGAGCTGCCGGCCGAGCGCATCGTCTTCGCGAGCGACTACCCGCAGGAGATCCGCAAGCCGGAAGCGGTCAAGGCCTTCGTCGACGGCATCCGCGCCCTCGGCGACGCGGGGGACGGCATTCTCGGCGGCAATAACGGGCTGCTGCTCCCCGGTCCGGCGGGATGAGCCAAGGCGAGGACGACGGCCAGGCGGCGCCGGAAGCCGAGATCGAGGCGCGGCTGTGGGACCGGCCGGGCTTCCTGATCCGCCGGCTGCACCAGATCCATGTCGCGCTGTTCCTCGAAGAGTGCCGCGGCTTCGACGTGACGCCGGTGCAGTACGCGGTGCTGACCGCGCTGGCGATCGCGCCGGGCCGGGACCAGATCACGCTCGCCCGCGACGCCGGGATCGACCGCACCAACGTCGCCGACGTCTTGAAGCGCCTCGCCCAGCGCGGGCTGATCGAGCGCCGCCGGGGGGATGCGGACCGGCGCGTGCGCCTCGCCTATCTGACGCAAGAGGGCGCGGCGCTGACCGCGCGGATGGAGGCCGCCATGCTGCGCGCCCAGGATCGCCTGGTGGCGCCGCTGAGCGAGCCCGACCGCACCCGGCTGATGCGAAGCCTCGCCGCCCTGGTCGCCGCCAACAACGAGTTCAGCCGCGCGCCGACGCGGTGAGGCGGGGGGTGTCAATCGGAATAGAACACGCGCCGGAGCTCCGCGGCCGCGACGAAACGGGATGCCTGGCGGTAGATCGCGCGCAACGTACCGGTCGAGAGCTCGGCGTGGACCGGGACGGTAAGAACCTGCCGTTCGCCGGACGCGGTCACGCGGACCAGCTTCGCGTGGCTGCCCCGGGTCGAGACGAGTTCGAAGCCGAAGCGCCGGAAAATCCGCAGCACTTCCCGCGATGTCAGCCGCTTCAGCCGGGGCATCAGGCGGAGACGGCGGAGGTCTCGTAGTTGACCACGAGCCGCGGCGCCGGCTGCAGCCCGGCCCGCTCCAGCTCCTCGTCGTCGAGGTGCAGCGCGAGCGCGCTCCGCAAATTCGCCAGGGTCTCGTCCAGCGACCGGCCCTGGGTGACGACGGCGACTTCGAGGCATTCCGCCACGTACCACCCCTCGCTCTCGGAGATCACCGCGTGGATCGCGGGCCGCGCGTCGGGTGCCGGAGCGGGCCGCCAATCCCCGTCGGCGGTCTCCCGGAGCGCGCGCGGTTCCTCGGACTCGGGAGGACGAAAGGCGGGCAGGATCTCGTAGCGGCCCCGGCCCACGCGGCGGAAATACGGCCAGCGGTGGGGATGGTTGGCCGGCGCGTTCACGCAGCACCGGCTGACGATATGGGTGCGGACGGAGCCTTCCTTCAGATGGGGCAGGTCGCGGACCACGTCGATCAACCTGAAGCTCCAGTCGAGCCGGGAGCACAGCCTCTGGGCGGCGGCGAGGACCTCCGCGTGGATCGCTCCGCTGTCGGGTCGGTGTTCGCTTGGTGGAGCCATTTGTGGACCCTGTCATCCGGTACTACGCACCGCACGTCGCATTTACAAGTTGTATGATTGGATTGTCAAGTTGGCTTTGGAGCGGACTCTACGCCGATGGGCGAGACCGGGTCGCTACCATTCCTCGTTGCCCCGGGCCTCGCCAGTGTCCTGCTCGGGATGCAGGTTGTCCGGCGTTACCCGGGCCAGGAGTTCGTCGAGATCGTGCTTCCGCATCCCGAGCCGTTCGCCCTCGGCGACCGTTCGGGAGGCTTCAACGGAACATCGCTTCGAGCCGGACATTTGCACTCCTTCCCCTACGCCGTGACCGCCAGCGGGTGGGCGGCGAGGCGGCGGTCGGCGGTGAGCAGGCCGAGGCCCTCGACCTGGGCCTGGACGAGCAGCAACTCGTCGAACGGGTCCCGGTGTTCGAGCGGCGTCTCCAGCTCTGCCGCGGCATGCGCCATGGTAAGCGGCAGGAAGGTCACCTCCTGACCTTCGAGCGCGGCGAGCACGTCGTTGGGGTCGAACGGGCTCTTGCGCGCGCCCGAGGGATGGCGGGCGTTGAATTTCAGACGCATCTCCCAGATCGACACCGCGCTGACATAGAGCCGCGCCTCCTTCGCGGCGAGGAATTGCCGGTCCGCCTCGGGCAGCATCCCCAGCGCCTCCATCAGCCGGTAGAGATAGGTCGTGTCGAGCAGGACGCGCATCGGTTAGCGGTCCTCTTCCTCCTTCAGCCCGAGCACCCGGCGGCTGAATGCGGGATCGTGGAACGCCGCTTCCATTGCCGCGACCTCCTCCGGCGGCGCGTCCTCGATCCCGAGCCGCCGGCGGGTCTGCTCCAGCCTGTCGAAGTCGATGCCGCCGCGCCGGTCGCAGCGCACCAGCTCGGCGGCCGGCCGGCCGTGCCGAGTGATGATTACCCGCTCGCCGTTGCGCGCGGCATTGACGAGCTCGGAGAGCCGCGCCTTGGCCTCGCGCAGGGACAGTTCCATGGGCTCGCTCCCGGTTCGGTGGTCGGACCAAGGGCCGCGGCGGGGCCGGCTATTCGTCCTCCAGCCCGAGCACGCGGCGGCTGAAGGCGGGGTCGTCGAACGCCTCCGGCCAGCCTTCCCCGTCCTCGATCCCGAGCCGCCGTCGGGTCTCCTCCAGCTTGTCGAAGTCGATGCCGCCGCGCCGGTCGCAGCGCACCAGCTCGGCGGCCGGGCGGCCGTGCCGGGTGATGATCACCCGCTCGCCGTTGCGCGCGGCATTGACCAGCTCGGAGAGCCGCGCCTTGGCCTCGCGCAGGGACAGCTCCATCGCCTGTCGCTCCCGGTCGGATCCCGCCGACTATGCGCCGCGGCGGAGCGCAATTCAAGACTATCCTGTGACCACATTTTCGTGAGTTCGCCGGCGGGGATACACCCGCCGTGCGCGCTGTGCCATATTGCGGCGTTCCTACGGCAGCGAGACGCCCATGACTGCAATACGTCGACACCGGCCCGACCCGGGAGGCGCGCCATGAGGGAGTGGCAGCTGTTCCGGCCCGGCTTCCTGCCGGGGCTGGTGACCATCGTCGCCGCCATCATCCTCTGGCAGTTGATCTCGCTCCTGTTCCTGCCGGTCTTCCTGCCGGGCCCGCTGGTGCTGCTCGACCGGGTGATCGAGGTCTATGGCGAGGCCGAGACCTATCTGGTGGTCTGGCAGACGGTGTCGCGGATCTTCCAGGGGCTGGTGCTGTCGATGCTGATCGGCACCGCGATCGGCCTGATGATGGGGCTGAGGCGCGACCTGGAGGCGTTCCTCGACAGCTGGATCATGGTGCTGCTGACCTTCCCGGCGATCTGCT
>JAPPGP010000232.1 GCA_028821395.1 Defluviicoccus sp. | reverse complement strand
GCGCCGACTGGAAGTTCAGCAACTGGATGTTCTTCAACATGCAGCGCCATGCGGATCATCACGCGGTGGCTTCCCGGCACTATCCGCTGCTCCAGACCGGCAGCGCCGATGAATCCCCCGTGCTGCCGGGAACCTACGCGGACATGATGAACATCGTGCTGCGGCCGAAGCGCTGGTTCGACAAGATGGACCCGCTGGTCGACCGGTGGCGCGAGCACTATTACCCGGAGATCGATGACTGGAGCGCGTATGACAGCCCGATTTCCGCGGCGCGGCCGGACGCCTTCGAGGCCATAGTCGAGATCTTCGGGGCCGCCCCCCGGCTGGCAAAGTGGATCGAGCGCCATCCCGAGCTTTTCGACAACCTGCAAGACCGGGAATTCACCGATCTCGACCTGCCGAAGGGGTTCGGCCCGGACCCGGAAACCGAGAAGCTGGCGCGGCGCGGGCTGGCGAGGCTCTACTGGACGCACGAGCTGGGCGTCGAGGAGATGACAGGCCAGATCGCCGAGATGCCGGCGGCGAATGCGAAGGATACCGCCGAAATCGTAAGAAACTGGTCGAACGACAAGGCGTTTCAGGTCGGCATGCACGTCGTGCGGGGGAACCTGTCCGCGGCGGAGGCGCGGGCTGCGCTGTCCAATCTTGCGGATGCCTCGATTTCTACCGTGCTTGGCGCCGTGGTCGCGGACTTCGTCGACCGGGCGGGGCCGCTCCGCGCGGGCGGGGTGGCCGCCGTGTTCCTGGGCGATCTCGCCAGCCGGGAAGCTTATCCGGGCATTCCGGTCGAGCTGCTGCTTGTCCAAGACGGCGGGCGGTCCAGCGAAAACGAACGTCTCTGTCGACGGTTTCGCGAGACCCTGACGGAGGTCGCGCGGGACAGTCTTCTGTTCTCCCCGATCCCGCCCAATTCGAGCTCTCTGCTTGCGCGGCCGCTGGCCGAGCTGGCCGAGCAATGCAGGAAGCTCGGCTCCGGACAAATTCCCGTCCTCGCCAGGGCACGCTGCGTGTTCGAGTGCGGCGAATCCGAAATCGGCGGCCGCTTCTACGCGGCTCGGCGCGACGCCCTGGCCGAATGCGGCGCCGACCAATCGCTGATCGCCCGGCTGCGCCAGCCGCCGCAGGATCCCGTCGAAAGGGGCGTGTTCACTTACGCCCGCATGCGCGGCGGGCTGGAAGAAGTCGAGAGGGCGGCGCGCTTCTTGCAGCTGACGAGTGCCGGTCCCGACCTCGACGATCCGGCCCCGACCGCCGCGGCGGTGTTCGACGCCGCCGGTGCCGCGCCGCTCGTGGAAGCCGCGGCTCTGTGGCGGAACTTGCAGGGCGTCACGCGCCTCGCCGGCGAGGAAGGATTTGACGCGACCGCGGCAAAGCCGAAAGTGAAATCCCTCGTTGCGAACGCTTGCGGATACGAGGATTTCGACGCGCTGGCGTCGGCGGCCGCCGATGTCGCATCCCGCGCCGCCGCCCGGATCGATACGCTACCTTCGCCCACCTGAAGGTCCCGGCCGACCCGGCTCGGAAATTCCAGATGACGACACAGACGGCCTCGATTTCCCGACCCGGGATACTGACCAAGGCGACGCCGGAGGACCGGGGCCGCGTCGAGCTTCCCGCGCTGGTCCCCCATTTTCGATTCCACGATATCGGCCAACAGCAGACGCTTCTGGTTTCCGAGTCGTTCAATACCCTGCTCCACGGAGCGTTGAATCGCGATCTGTTGCCGCTGCTGGACGGTGGGCACAGGCTGGACGAGATCGTCGAGGGCCTCCAAGGCGCCCATTCCGCCGCCGATGTTCTTGCCGCCGTCGTTTCGCTCTCGGCCAAGGGCTACGTCGTCTCCGCCGATCATGGCATGGACCGATGCCAGGCGGCCTACTGGTCGTCGCTCGGTGCATCGCCGCGCTGGGTCGAACGACGGTTGGCGGAAGCGCGCATCGCGGTCGAGGGCGGCGACGAAAGACTGTCCCGGCATCTGGCAGACTGCGGAGCCGGCGTGAGGGCCGCCGATCCCGAGCTCACGGTCACCGTGTGCGACGACTACCTCGAACCGCGCCTGGCGGACGCGAACCGGCGCCGGCTCGAGGCGAGAGCTCCGTGGATGCTGGTGCGACCGCGCGGCATGGAGGCGCTGTTCGGCCCGATCTTTCGCCCGGGCGATCGGGGGCCCTGCTGGGACTGCCTGGCGCACCGTCTGCGCAACCATCGGGAAGTTCACGGTTTTCTGCGCAACTTTGCCGGCGAGAAGGCCGCCTTCAAGCCGTTCGCGTCTCAGCCCGCGGTGCTGGAAGCGCTGTACGGGTTGATCGCGGCGGAGATCGTCAAGTGGCTTGTGCTGGATGAGGCGGCCGCGATCCACGAACACGCGATCGCGATGAATGTCGGCACATTCGAAACTTCGCGGCATCGGGTTATGCGCCGGCCGCAATGCCTTGCCTGCGGCGACGAAGCGTTGCATCGGCCGGATCGACCGCCGGTTCCGTTGAAACTTGGGACGAGCCCCAAGACCCATCGCAACAGCGGCGGCGCGCGCTCGGTTGCGCCGGAAGTCACACTGGCGAAATACCGCCACCTGGTGAGCCCGATCAGCGGTGTCGTGACCTGGCTCACGCGCACCACGGACGAGACCGATTCCTGGCTGCACGTCCATTGGGCCGGAAGCAATCTCGGCGCCAGAAGCCGTAGCCTGAGCTCGCTCAGGCGCAGCCTGCGCAGCAACAGCGCCGGCAAGGGCAGCACGTCGGAGCAATCCAGGGTCAGCGCCCTGTGCGAGGCGGTCGAGCGCCATTACGGCGCTCGCCACGGAGACGAGATCCGAATCCGCAAGCGGTTCGTCGAGCTCGCCGTCGGGGACGAGGCCATCCATCCAAACGACGCGCAACTGTTCAGCGACCGTCAGCTCGACAACGCGGAGAGCATCAACGCGAGAGGCCACCCATACAACGTTGTGCCGCGGCGGTTCGACCCCGATGCCGAAATCGACTGGACGCCGGTGTGGTCGCTGACGCAGCGGCGGCATCGCTATCTGCCGACGTCGATGCTGTACAGCATGCCGAGCGAGCTGCGCGGCCCGGCGGACCTGATCGCCGACTCCAATGGATGCGCGGCGGGCAATACGTTGGAAGAAGCCATCCTGCAAGGCTTCTACGAGCTGGCGGAACGCGATGCGTTCGCCATCTGGTGGTACAACCGGCTGCGGCTCCCGGCGGTCGATCTTCTCGGCTTCGACGACGAGTATCTCGGATCGGCGCCGGAGTATTACGCCCGATGCGAACGGGATCTGTGGATGCTGGACGCGACCTCCGACATCGGTATCCCGACATTCGTGGCTCTCTCGCGCCGACCGAACGCCGAAACCGAGGACATCATATACGGCGCCGGGGCCCACGCCGATCCGCGCATAGCGGCCCTGCGTGCGATCTGCGAATTGAACCAGTGCCTCACCTGGTTGCCACGTCCCGGCAGGGGCGACGGCCGGCCCAGGATCGACGATCCGCTGGCGCTGTGGTGGTGGAGAACTGCTCGTCTCGCCGAATGTTCATGGCTGGCTCCAGCCGAAGACAGGTCGCCCGGCAAGGCTTCGCGGTATCCGGTCATCGAGTCGACGGACACGCGGGAAGACGTTGAGGCCTGCCGCGCGCTCGTCGAAGCCAAAGGCATGGAGTTTCTGGTGCTGGATCAGACCCGGCCCGATATCGGTATGCCCGTGGCCCGAGTGATCGTGCCGGGCATGCGCCATTTCTGGGCAAGATTCGGCCCCGGGCGCCTGTATGACGTGCCTGTCGGCATGGGCCGGAGCCAGCACCGTCTCGCCGAAGCCGACCTGAATCCCGCACCCGTGATCGCGTGAGGAGACGATATGGACATCGACGAGGCAGTCACGCTCACCCAGGACCGCCTGGCCGAAGAGGGCGGCACCATGGGTGACTTGCTCGGACACTTTCGCAACCGGATTTCACCGGTTCTCATCGGAGATCCGGAATGGGAGCGCGTACTCGAATGCGCCCGCAAACTTCCGATCACGATGGGCGCTCTTCCGTTCGGCTTCGAGCTGCCGCTGCACGCGCGCAGTCCGGAGGCGGATTTCGGGGCGTCGCTGGCAAGCGGGACCAGGACGGCGACGTTCTTTGAGGAACGCGCGCGGATCGACAAGTCCGATGAGACCGCGAAAGCGATCGTGCGGCTGTTCGAGCGGATTGACACCGAGATTTCGCCCCTGCGTGACATCGTCGGCCGCAAGTTGATGCTGGAATACGACATCGGCTCTGCGCGACAGGATGAAATTTCGCTTCCGGCGATGTTCCTGCGGCCCGGGGAACGCGCGATCGTCGGCGCCGGCGGTCAGGAGACCGATGTCGCGCTGGTCGCCGACGCGCTCCTTGCCTGCGTGGGCTGGGAGACGAGCCCTGCCGAGCGGCAGAACGTCAAAAGGGTTTACCTGGCTCAGCCGGAAGATACCCGCATGGACTCCTTCGGCGTATTCCCCTCTCGCTCGCGAGCGATCCGCCTGGCCGTCATGGGCTTCAAATCGCAGAAGGACCTATGTTCATATCTCGAAGATACGGGCTGGCCAGGCCAGATCTCGACCGTCGACTCGGTAATCGAACGATTCAGGAAACGCGTGAATATTGTCGGGACCGGAGCGAATATTGACGTGCGCGAAGACGGGGTAGGCCCGACGCTGGGCCTTACGTTCATCTTCAAACAGAGATACACGAAAGATTCACGCTATTGGCTCGACGGCCCGACCGACTGGGATCCGTTCTTGGAAGCGATGAGCCATGAGGAATTTGTCGTTCCACAGAAGCTCGCGGCACTTGCCGACTGGGTCTCGAGACCGACGACGCTGTTTGCGAAGTCCGGGCGCTATGTACTGCTACGCGGCATCCATCACATAAAACTGGTCATCTCCGAAAATCGGCTTAGAAGAGCCAAGGCCTACGTATTCATGGTGCTCTCCGGAGCGGTTCCCCAGTGATGTCGGCCTGCATCGACATACCAAAGCAACCACCCGCCTCCGGTCGGAGACGGGTGGGTCAGTTCGGGCGATGCGAGATCGCGGATCGGCCTTGTTCCGCGTCCCGTTCGCCTGCTCGCCGGCGATCGGCTTTACCAGCAGCAGCAAAGACCGGCCGAGATGGCTTCGAGCTGCTCCTCGGTGATGTTCGGATCCGGCGGCAATGCGAGATGCACCGTCTGCATGTCGCTCTCATGAACCCTGATGGTCATCGAATCGGGAATGGTGATGCCCAATTCTTCGCTGATGGTAGTCTTGGGGTCTGCGAGGAGCTGTTGCCTGAAGTCCGCGTCCAGGGCGGATTTCTCAACAATCTGCTGCAGCATTTCATCGCCACTTCTCATGGCGGTCCTCTTTCTCTGCACACGACCAACGACGCTAATGTATGAGTGGGAAGCCGTAACACGACGGTCAAGCAACGTCAAGGCATAGGCCAATCAACTTTTACTATAAGGTGGGCCGGCACGATATTATTTCCCGTTGGCCCGGCGCGGCATAGAAGGGCGACTGGCCGGTATTGCGCTTGGCGAACTCAACTTTTTCCTATAGCGAACGGGGTAGACATATTATTTTGTGGCGCGATGCGGTATGGTTGGCGTCGACTGGGCAGTACCTGTCCCGGCGCCGCTGCCCCGGCAGTCGGGCCTGGGCCGGCGTGGCGAAAGGCGCGCGGTCCCGGTCCGGCGCGTCGTGTCTTCCGGTCCGAATTGCCGGTGCGTCAACATGCCGCGCGGTGGGCCAGACCGGGCCTGGGCGCTCGGAGGACGACAGACGGCCTTTCGCCGGTACGGAACGCGCTTGGCCGAGATGTATGTCATAACCCGGGGATGCCCGTCCTCGAAATGTCCGGCACAGCTTTGATTGCTCCCTTTCTCGGGGATCGACGTACAATGTCGCATTTCGATCAGGGGACCCGCGCGGATGTGCCAAGACTACGAAACCGTCGAAAAATGGCCTGAGGACCAGGGTCGGATGAAGGCCATTTCATGGACCCCGAGGGCTTCCTTCGGTGTCCTGATTTTCGCCTTGGCCTTCTACTGTGTGCCAGCCGCACAGGTCTTCGCCCAGGAAGAAACGCCAGAGGAAAAGGGACTAAGGATTGCGCGCGAAGCGAGCGCACGCAACGACGGCTTCGGGGACTTCACCGCCGGAATGACGATGGTGCTGCGCGACCGGCAGGGTCGGGAGAGCGTCCGCCAGATGCGTTTCAACGTGCTCGAGGTGCCGGGAGATGGCGACAAGAGCCTGTTCGTGTTCGATCAGCCGCGACACGTGCGGGGAACCGCCCTCTTGACCCACGCCCACATCAACACCCCAGACGACCAGTGGCTGTATCTGCCCGCCCTGAAAAGGGTGAAGCGCATCAGCGCCGCGCGGCGTTCGGGGTCTTTCATGGGAAGCGAGTTTTCATACGAGGACATGAGCGCTCCGGAGGTCGAGGAATACGCCTACAAGTATCTTCGTGACGCGCCCTGCGGCGAACTCACTTGCACGGTGATCGAGCAGGTTCCCCTAGACAAGAGGTCCGGATACAGCCGCAAGTTGATCTGGCAGGACACGGGCGAGCTTCGAACCTGGAGAATGGACCTGTACGACCGAAGGGGCTCGCACCTGAAGACGCTGACTCTTGCGAACTATCGGCAATATCTGGACCGCTACTGGAGGGCGGGAGAACAGAAGATGGTCAATCATCTGACCGGCGCGGCCACGGTGCTGAAGTGGACCGATTTTCGCTTCCGCACCGGTCTCGACGGCAGTCAATTCACCCGATCGGCACTTCTGCGCGCGCGCTGACGGGATGTGGCCGACCGACCTCGCCGGGACAAGCTGTCGGCGCGGTGAGAACGGACGACGGCGCCGGCAATGGGGTAGCCTGTTGCGTCCATGGTGTACATGGGCGTTCCAGCGCGGGATGACGGACCGTCTTGGCGGGAGTCATGGGGCATGATACAGCCGGGCAGTGAATCGTTGCGCAAGATTGCGGTTGTCGGGCGAGGCACCGCAGGCTCCCTGGCAGCCGCCAGCGTAAGTCGTCTTCACCCGGACAATGACCACGAACTACACCACATCTACGACTCGCGCATCCCGGTCATCGGAGTGGGCGAAGGGAGTTGGCCGAGTCTGGTCCGGCAATTGCAGCAGCTGACGGATTTGCCCCATGAAACCGTCCAGCAACGCTTGCGTGGAACGCGCAAGTACGGTGTTGCCTTCGAAGGGTGGGGTCGACGAAATCGAGACTTCACGCACTATTTCACGCCGCAACGGGTTTCTTACGCCTACCACCTGTCCGCCGATTTGGTGGAGGCCCTGCTGCGCGAGAGCACGCGCGCACGCCGCATCGACGCGAGAGTGCTCGATATCGCCCGGGTGGAGGGCGGCGCGCTGGTGGAGTTGGAGGGCCAGACGCCGGAACTTTACGATCTGGTCTTCGATGCCAGGGGATTTCCCGGAAAACTCGACCCCGACCGGCACATCGATATTTCTTTCATCCCGACCAATACGGCCGTCATCCGCCGCTGTCCGTCGATCATGGGCGACCGGCCGGACGGGCCGGTGCTCGAACACACCTATACCCGCGCGGTTGCCCGGCCCCACGGCTGGATTTTCGTCATTCCGCTCACGGTTCACACATCCTACGGGTACATCTTCAACCGGAATATATCCCGCATCGATGACGTCGAGTCGGACTTCGATGCGTTCCTCGATAGCGATGGCGTATCGCAATTCGAGCAGCGTTCGGTGATTCCGTTTCCGAATTTCGTGCACCGCCAGATATACGACGGTGCGGTGGCTCGCATCGGGAACGCAGCGGCCTTCATCGAGCCGCTCGAAGCAACGGCGATCGTATCCGCCCAGCTGCAGATCGGGATGGTCCTCAACATGCGTCTCAACCGTCGAATCGAGTACCTCGAGCGCGATGCGCCGATGGTCAATCGATTTCTCGTCGACAATGTACTCTGCTACGGCCTGTTCGTCGGTTGGCACTATTCCCGCGGCTCAGTGTACGACAGCGAATTCTGGCGCCACGCCCGTGATCGTGTCTGGCCCCGACACCGCAGCGCAGCCGACCCCGAGGCGGTAGGCTGCGCCGCCCTCCGCAAGTTCGACGACATGCTCGAACTGATGAACCGGCCCGTCATCGACAAATCGGACCGGGATCGGATGTGCGGGGTCCCTCTCACCAGCTATGCCCAAATGTCTCAGGGTCTTGGCTGTTAGCTCCGGCCTTGTCGTCCGACGGGTACAGCTGGCGCAATCTTCGCAGTCTCACAGGCACGGCCGGCCCGGGCCCTCCGGTGGATGCGGGCGTTTCGGGGCCCGCTTCAGCGTGGCGCGGACGTCTCCGCGGGCAGCTCGATCTCGAAAACGGTGCCGGCCTCCCCGGTCTCGACCAGGCGAATGTCCCCGCCGTGGCCGCGCATGAGGTCGCGCGCGATCGACAGCCCCAGCCCGGTGCCGCCGGCTCGGCCCGACCCCGAGAAGGGTTGGAACAGGTGCTCGCGAGCCGCTTCGGACAACCCGGGTCCGTCATCCGTGACGGTGATCAGAACCGAGCCGTCGCCCCGGCGGGCATCGATCGCGACGGTCCCCGCTCTTGCCTGAAAGGAGTTCTGGGTGAGGTTGGTGAGCGCGCGGCGGAGGTGCTCGCGGTCGGCCCCGACGGTGAGGCCGCGCGGCACATGGCAGGCGAAGTCCGCGCCGGGCGGCTTGCTCTCGGCCAGATCCGTGCCGACCTCCGACACCAGCGCGCGAAGATCGAAATGGGAATAGGAGGGCGGCACGTCGTCTTCATGCGCGAAGGCGACGGTCTCGCCGCACAGCTTGATCGCCCGGTCGAGCGCGCCGAGCAGCGTCGGTGCGATCCTGCGCACCCCGGGGTCGGGGCTGACGCGGATATGGTCGGACACCAGCTGCGCACTCGCCAGGATATTGCGCAGGTCGTGGTTGATCTTGGCAACCGCCGTGCCGAGCGCGGCAAGGCGCGAGCGTTGGCGCAGCGCCTGCCGCAGCGCGTCCTGCATCGCCGCCAGTTCGCGACGGGCGCGTCCGATCTCGTCCGACCGCGAGCCAGGCGTGACGACGCGCCGCGCGTCCTCCGGATCGGCTCGGAAGGCGATCATGCTTTCGGTGATGCTCAGCATCGGGCGAACGAAAAGAAGTTGGAGGCTGATATAGACCAGCGTCGCGGTGATCAGCGAAATGACGATCGAGAGGGCCAGGATCCGCTCCGAATAGTCGAACATTTCCACCCGCATCGGCGCTTCGTCGATCGCCGTTCTGATCATGATGCCGGCCGTCCTGGAATACGGAGCGACCACCTCGATCGTCCGGTTCCTGCCCCGCCCGAGGATGAGGAACGCTTCCCAGATCAGGGGGAAGAACGCCGCTTCCCGCAAATCGTACACCGCCTCGACCGCAAGCGGCGCGTTGCCGGAGAGCGTGACCTCGCCCGACGCGCTGCGGATGACGATGCGCCGCGATCGAGCGCGAGCGAGCAGTTCCTCGGTAAACTGCCGGGACAGGGTACCGCTTACCGGGGCGCCTGCCGCCATCGAGGCGAGATGGGCGGCCGCGATCCGTTCCTGCATGTACACCAGGCGGTAGCGGCCGATCGAGGGCGCATAAATCAGAAACTCGCTCAGCATCACGAAGAAGATCGTCAACAAGAGCAAGCGCACCGACAGCCCCATCGTGAGCCTCGAGCCTCCACCTTTGGGGGTGGGCATCATTCTAAGCTACGCACTTCATATCGTCAGCGACATGACAAGCCGGTCGTTAATACATATCACTGATGATATATCTATGCCAAGGTCGCAAGTCAGGCTTCTGCGCGCCGGCGCATCCGTGCGCCAAGCGTCACCGGGCGGGTCTCGTGAGCTCCGGGTCAGCCCAGGCGGGCGAGCAGCCGGACGACGCGCCTGACCCGCGGGCCGAACAGGGTGGGCGCGAAGAACGAACCCGCCGCCCGCTTGTTGGCCTCGCCCAGCGTTGGATAGGGCAAGATCAGCCCTGCAACGTGCTTGATGTTCATGCTTTGCGCGACCGGCAGGATCCAGGTCTGGATCAGCTCGCCGGCATGGGCGCCGACGATGCTCGCCCCGAGCACCTTGCCCTTCTTGGAGGTGATCACCTTGACGAAGCCTTCGGTCGCGCGCTCCGCCCAGGCGCGGTCGTTCTCGGCGAACGGAAACCGCAGCACGCGGATATCGCCCGCCTGCTCGCGGGCAACCGCCTCGGTCATCCCGACATGCGCGAGTTCCGGGTCGGTATAGGTGACCCAGGGGACGGCGCGGTCGTCGACCCTTGCCGGAATGCGAAACAACGCGTTACGGATGATGATCCCGGCGTGGTAGGCGGCCACATGGGTGAACTGGAACTTTCCCGCCGCGTCGCCCGCGGCGAACACCCGCCGGTTGGTGGTCCTCAGCCTGTCGTCCACCACGACGCCCGCCCGGCTTCGCTCGATTCCCGCTTCCTCCAGCCCGAGGTCGTCGATATTCGGCTGCCGACCCGCCGCCACCAGGAGCTCGGCGGCGATCAGCTTCTCGACGCGCCCCCCGTCTTCGATTTCCACGGCGACCCCGTCCCCGGCCGCGGAAACGCGGCTGACCCCCACCCCTTCGCGCAGGACCACGCCTTCCCGGCGCAGCCGCGCCGTGACGATCCCGGCGAGCTCCGGGTCGTCCTTGCCGAGCGCCGCAAACATCTCCAGCACGGTGACCTCGGCGCCGAGCCGGCGGTGGGCCTGGGCGAGTTCCAGACCGATCGGACCGCCGCCGATGACGATCAGGGGGGACGGCAGGCGGGTGCGCTCGAACACCGTTTCGTTGGTCAGATAGGAAACCTCCTCCAGCCCCGGGATCGGCGGCGCGGCGGGACGCGAGCCGGTGGCGATGACGAACCGCCGCGCCTCGATCTCGTGCTCGCCGGCGACCACGGTCCGCGGTCCGGTGAACCGGCCGTGCTCCTGGATGACGGTGACGCCGAGCGCCTCGAACCGCTCCACCGAATCGTGCGGTGCGATCGCCGCGATCACGCCGTGAACGTGTTCGTGGACCGCGGCGAAATCGATCTCGGGCGCCGCCAGGCGGACGCCGAACCTCCCGGCGGCGCGGGCGGCCTCGGCCGCACCGGCGGCGGCGATCAGCGCCTTCGACGGCACGCAGCCGACATTGAGGCAGTCCCCGCCCATCCGGTCGCGCTCGATGAGCACCACCGATGCGCCCATCTGGGAGGCGCCGGCGGCGACGCTGAGCCCGCCCGAGCCGGCCCCGATGACGCAGAGATCGACCCGATGGCGCTTCACGATTGCGCGCCGCGCCGCGACCGGAAGCGCTTGTAGACAATCGGGATGCAGGCAAGCAGGGCGAGCCCCGCGATGGGAGCGAGAATGCGCGGCTCGAAGATGATTCCGAGATCGAGGTCGCCCCCGGCGTCGAGCACCGCTCCCGCGCCGTCGCCGACCAGCGCATAGACGAAAGTGCCGGGAACGATGCCGAACAGCGTGCTCAGGACGTAGACCCTGATCTTCACCCCGAGAAAGGCCGGCACCAGGTTGACCAGCCAGAACGGGAACAGCGGCACCAGGCGGAGGATGAGCATGTAGCTCACCGGATTCTCGTTGAACCCGGCCTCCATCCGGCACATGGCCCCGCCCGCCTTCCCGCGCAAGTAGTCGGCGAAAGCGTAGCGTGCGGCCAGGAACAGCACGGTCGCGCCCAAGGTCGCGCCGATCACCACGACCGCGGTCGCGACATAGGGTCCGAACATGAAGCCGCCGGCAATGGTGAGGATCGAACCGCCCGGTATCGAGAACGCCACCGCCGCCATGTAGATGGCGGCGTAGACCAGCCACGCCACCGGGCCTTGCGACTCGACCCATCCCTGCAGCACCGTCCGATGGGTCTTGAGCGCATCGAGGGTGACGAATTCGTCGAGATCGAAAGCGAAGAAGGCGACCAGCCCGGCGACCAGAACGGCGATGGGCAGCAGACGCTTGACGTTCAACCCGCCTGCGGAAGTTTCGCTGTCGGACATGCTTTCGGACCTCGCGATGGTCTGGCACCCAAGACTTAGGGACCGGACGGGCATCTGTCGATGCCCGGGCACACGATTCCTTCGCCGCGCCACGGCGACCCGGCTTGCTTTGCGCCGCGCGGCCGAACTACGGTTCGCCGACCAGGAAGAGGGAGCGCGACGATGACAAGAAGTACGAACTATGCGGTGGCCGGTCTCGCGGGTCTCGGGTTGTTGATGGGTGGGCTGCCCGCCGGTGCGCAGGAATTTTCCGGCAAGACGATCGAGTTCATCGTGCCGGCCGGCGCCGGCGGCGGGTTGAGCCGCCAGGCCCAGCGTTTCGCCAAGACCTTCAGCGACCACATTCCGGGCAAGCCCAGCATCAAGGTGCGGAACATCGTCGGCGGCGGCGGACAGAAAGGCATCAATTTCGTCTTCAACCGGGCCAAGAAGGACGGCACCCAAATGCTGTGGGGGCCGATGAACTTCCCCGGCCTGCTGCTCGGCATGAAGGGCGTCAAATACATCCCCGCGGAGTTCAACCCGGTCGGCGTCATCGGCGTCAACTTCGTGACCGTGGTGCGGTCGGACCTCGCCGGCGGGCTCAAGAGCCGCACGGATATCCTCAAGGCCAAGGACTTCAATGTCGGCGCACGTATTCCGGGCGGCGCGCTCGGCCTGTTCTCGCGCTTTTCCTTCGACATGCTGGGCATCCCCTACCGGTTCGCCATCGGCTACAAGAACCAGCCCAAGCTGAAGGCGGGGCTGATGCAGAACGAGATCCAGGCGATCTCGACCGGCGATATCGGCTACTGGGTGTTCTACAAGCACGACCTCGTGAAGAAGGGCGAGGCGATCGACCTGTTCTACCATTCGGCGTTCCCGATCGGATCCGACACGCCGGAGGATCACGGCAAGACCTTCGGCGACGTGCCGAACTTCGTCGCGTTCTACAAGAAGGCGATGGGCATGGCGCCGTCGGGGCCGATGTTCGAGGCCTACAAGTGGTTCGCCGCGCACCAGGTCTGGGCCATGTGGCTGATGCTGCCGCCCGGCACCCCCGACGCGGTCGTTGCCGCGATGCGCAAGGCCTATGCCGCGAACTGGGCCGACAAGCGCACGGTGGCGAATTTCTCGAAGGCGACGAAGTCCGAACCCTTCTGGCTCGCAGGCGAGAAGGCCGGCGCGCTGCTGAGCGGCTATACCAATATCGGCGCGGACGCGAAGGCCTACCTCAAGTCGATCATCCGCTGACGCGACCGCCGCCGGGCGGAACCCGAACCCGCCCGGCGGCGCCCGAAGCCGGGTAACGGGGCGGACAGCCGGGACCAGCGCATGCTCGAAGCCCTGCTCACCGGACTGGACTCGATCTTCGAGCTGCAGGTCCTGCTGTTCCTGGGGCTGGGGATCTTCATCGGAATCTGGCTCGGCGCGGTTCCGGGGCTGGGCGGCATCATCGGCATGCTGCTGCTGCTGCCATTCACCTTCGACATGGAGCCGCTGAGCGCGATCGCGCTGCTGCTCGGGCTGTTCGCGGTCACCACCACCAGCGACACCATCGCCTCTGTCATGCTCGGGATTCCGGGCACCGCGGCGTCCCAGGCCACGATCCTCGACGGATACCCGCTCGCCAAGCGGGGCGAGGCGCCGCGTGCCTTCGGCGCCGCTTTCGCGGTATCCGCCTATGGCGGCGTGTTCGGCGCGGTCGCGCTGGCGATCTCGCTGCCGATCGTCCAGCCCCTGATCCTCGCCTTCGGCTCGCCGGAGATCTTCGCCCTCGCGCTCCTCGGGCTCGCCATGGTGGGGGCGCTGAGCGGCGGTTCGATGGTCAAGGGGCTCGCCGCCGCCGCGATGGGGCTGCTGCTGTCGACGGTGGGCGCCGCCCAGACCGTGGCCGAAGAGCGCTATTCCATGGGGCTAGAGTATCTCGTCGACGACCTGCCCCTGATCCCCGTGGTGCTGGGGATATTCGCGATTCCCGAGCTGATGGAGCTCGCCACCCGCAATATCTCCATCGCGCGGGAGACCGCGAGCCAGGACACCCGCAGCAGCATCCGGGAGGGGGTGCGCGACGCCGTCCGGCACGGCTGGCTGGCGACGCGCTGCGCGGCGATCGGAACCTATGTCGGGATGCTGCCCGGTCTCGGCGCGGCCATCGTCGACTGGGTCGCCTACGGCCATGCGGTCCAGTCGGCGCGCGACAAGAGCCGTTTCGGCGAGGGGGACATCCGCGGCGTGATCGCGCCGGAGGCGGCCAACAACGCGACCAAGGGCGGCGCCCTGATCCCGGCGGTCGCCTTCGCCATCCCGGGCAGCCTCGGCACCGCGATCCTCTTGAGCGCGCTCATCCTGCAGGACATCCGCCCCGGCCCCGACATGCTGACCACCGAGCTCCACATCACCTTCTCGATGGTGTGGATGCTGGTGATCGCCAACATGGTCGCGGCCGGGCTCCTGATGATGTGGAGCCGGCAGGTCGCAAGGCTCGCCTTCGTGCCGGGGCATTTTCTGGTGCCCGGCGTCATCGTGTTCGTGTTCATGGGCTCGTGGCTCGGCGGCCTTTCGACCATCGAAGCCTGGCTGACCTGCTTCCTGTTCGGCGTCGTCGGATATTTGATGAAGGCCGGCGGCTGGGCGCGGCCGCCGCTGATCCTCGGGCTGATCCTGGGAACCATCGTCGAGAATCGGTTCCTGCTCAGCATGACGACCTATGACGGCATCGGATGGCTTGCCAACCCCATCGTGCTCATCGTGCTGGCGCTGGGAATCCTGACCATCGTCCTGTCGGCGCGCAGCACCCTCCGGTCGAACGCGCAGGTCGACGCGCCGCGGGTTGGCGAGGGACGGGCGAGAAACCCGGCGATGTCGTTCCCGGTATCGCTCCTGTTCTTCGCGGCGTTCGCGGCGGCGGCGTGGACCGCGGCGGGGTGGGAGGCGGAGGTCGGCCAGTTTCCCCTGGTCATGGCGGCGCCCGGCGCTGTGCTCGCCGCGGTGGCCCTGTTGCGCGACACGCGGTCGCTGACCGCGGGTTCGGATGCCGGTGGGCGCGTCACGATCGTCGAGGGCGCGCGCGAGGCGGTGCTGGCGAGGTCCGCGCTGTTCCTCGCCTGGCTCGCGGCGACGATCCTCGCGACCCTGCTGCTCGGGATGAAGATCGCGCTGCCGCTATTCGTCTTCGCGTATCTGCTGGTCTGGGGCCGAATGCGCCTTGCGGTTTGCACCTGTTACGCGCTCGCCATATGGGGTCTGCTGGTGGGCTTCTACGACCGCATCATCAGACTGAC
Source organism: Defluviicoccus sp. (assembly GCA_028821395.1). Lineage (GTDB taxonomy): Bacteria > Pseudomonadota > Alphaproteobacteria > MPNO01 > MPNO01 > MPNO01. The sequence continues at coordinate 3,768 of JAPPGP010000232.1, read as the reverse complement.
GTTTCACGACTCGCTCGCGCACGCGCTGGTCGCCGCCGATCTTCCGGTTTGGCTGCCGGGCTGGCTGTTCCTGTAGTGCCGGCGACCGCCCGGTTGGAGAAGATCAGGCATGACCGACTTCGTGACCGCCCCGACGGTCGAGAGGAACCCCAACGAGAACGTTCCCCTGGTGGCCCTGGTCCGGTTCCGGACCTCCGAGCCGGTCGCGACCAGGATCGCCGTCGACGACGGCAGGCGGACGCGCGCGGTGGCGTACGACGCCTCGCACGATCCGGCGGACGGGTTGCCGATCATCGGCATGCGGGCCGACACCGACCATCGTATCACCGTCGCCGCCGGCGACATCCCGCCGGTCACGCTGACCTACCGCACGCCGCCGCTTCCGGTCGACAGCGCGGAATGGCCCATCATCGCCACCCGGATCGCAAAAGCGTCGGACATGCAGCCCGGCTTCACGCTGTTGAGCGTGCGCCGCACCGCGAACATCCGCCAGACCTTCATGACGCCGGCCCAAGTCCGCTTCACCACAAGATGGGGAATGCTGATGGCCGTCGACGAGGCGGGTGAGGTGGTCTGGTACTACGTGTCGGACGCCCGCATCGCGGGCGTCACCCAGTTGGCGAACGGCAACCTCTTCTTCCATCACGTCGATTTCCGCTCCGTCGAGATGGACATGACCGGCAGGGTGATCCGCATGTTCTACGCCTCGGGTCGGCCCGGCGGGCCGGTCGAGGGCGCAATCCCGATCGAGGCGGCGAGCCTGCACCACCAGCCGCACCAGATGCCGAACGGCAATTTCCTGGCGATGACCGCGAACGCGCGGATGATCGAAGACTATTTCACCAGCGAGACCGACGCGCACGCGCCGCGCAGGACCCAGCCCGTGGTCGGCGACCGTTTCGTGGAGTTCACGCCGGCGGGCGAAATCGTCTGGAGCTGGGACACGTTCGACCATCTCGACGTCTATCGCTGGTCCTATCACCTGCTCGAGGTCTACTGGCACAACCGGGGCTTTCCGCACCATCTCGACTGGACCCACGGCAACGGCATCACCTACGACCCGGGCGACGACAGCGTCATCGTCTCGCTGCGCCACCAGGATGCGCTGATCAAGATCGACAAGGCGTCGGGCGAGATCGCCTGGATCCTCGGCGACCACGGGAACTGGAAGAGCCCGCAGAAGGAGAAGCTGCTGGCGCCGGAACACGAGCTCCGCTGGCACTATCACGGGCACAACCCCCGGGTGACGGCCGACGGCACCGTCCTGATGTACGACAACGGCATCTGCCGCGCCCAGCCCTACGACCCGCAGGCGGCCCCGCATGAGTGCTTCGCCCGGGCGGTCGAGTACGAGGTCGACGAGGCCGCACGCACCGTGCGCGAGGTGTGGACGTCGTCGGACGACGACGATCCGGAACGCGTGATCTCGTGGGCGATGGGCGATGCCCACCGGCTGGCGAACGACAACATGCTGATCGTCGATTCGATCTGCCTGCCGATGCGCGAACAGCTCACGGCGAGCTGCCACGTCCGGGACCTCACCTGGAACGAGTGGAAACGCGAGGAATGGCACCCCAACGACATGCCCTACTGGACCAGGGTCCGCGAAATGAAACGCGACGCATCGCGCGAGGTCGTCTTCGAGCTCCACCTCGAAGATCCGCACGAGCTGGTGGGCTGGCAGACCTTCGGCGGCGCGCGGGTTGCATCCCTCTACCCGCCGGGGGTCGAGGACACGCGGTCGTTCCCACCGCGGCCCGGCGCGCATTGACTCGCCCGGCGCGAGACCCTATACAGCGGGGCTCGTTTCGGATCGCGTCCGAGCCTGGAGTCTCTCGCCTTGAAACGCACTTTTCAGCCGAGCGTCCTGGTGCGCAAGCGGCGCCACGGATTTCGTGCCCGACGCGCAACCGTGGGCGGTCGCAGGATATTGTCGAACCGCCGGGCGAAGGGTCGCAAGCGTCTCTCGGCCTGAGCGCGCGGCGGTGCTCCCGACGCTCAAGAAGCGGCGCGACTTCCTGCGCGCGGCGCGGGCCGGCGTCAAATCGGCGACCCCGGGGCTCGTCCTCCAGGTGCGGCCCAACGGCGAAGCGGAGGCGACGGAAGGCGGAATTCGCGTCGGTTTCACCGTAAGCCGCAAGGTGGGCAACGCGGTGGCCCGCAACCGGGCGCGTCGGCGGCTTCGGGCGGTCGCCGAGTGCGTCCTGGGCCGGAGCGCGCGGCGCGGTCGCGACTATGTGCTGATCGGCAGGCGGGGGACCCTCGTCCGCCCGTTCGAAGCGTTGGTGGAAGACCTGGAAGAGGCGGTTGCGCGTACCGATGCCGTGCTGGCGGACGGGCGGGCCGGTGGCGGGGGCAGGGCAAGGCGTGATTGACAAGGCGATCTCCGACCTCCTGAAGGCGCCCATCTGGGCCTATCGCCGGCTGGTTTCTCCGGTGCTGCCGCAGACCTGCCGGTACCACCCGACATGCTCAGGCTATGCGATCCAGGCGATCGACCGGCACGGTCCGGTCCTCGGTGTCTGGCTCGCCCTGGCGAGAATTCTCAGATGCCATCCCTGGGGCGGCTGCGGTCCGGACCCGGTGCCGGAGCGCGTCGGTCTGCCCTGGAAGCGCGCGCGCTAGGCGACCGTCGCATGATGGAACAGCGCAACCTCCTGCTCGCGATCGTCTTCTCGGTGTCGGTCCTGCTCGGCTACCAGTTCCTGTTCGAACAGCCGCGTATCGAGCGCGAGCGGGCCGCGCAGCAGGCCGCCGAAGCCGAGCGCAGGGCGGCGGGAGAGACCGTCGAGCCAGCCGAGCCGGCGGCCCCGCCGGCCGCCCGTTCGGACAGCGGGCCCATGCTCCCCGGGGTGCCGGGCGCGACGGTCGGACGTCAGCGGGGGCCGGAAGTCGCTCCGTCGGCGCCGCCTTCCGCCTCGGAGCCCAGGGTGCAGATCCTCTCGAGCAGGCTCAAGGGCTCGCTCTCCCTTAGAGGCGCCCGAATCGACGACCTGCTGTTGACGGATTACCGAGACACAATCGAAGAGGACAGCGCGCAGATCACGCTGTTCGCGCCGCCGGGATCGGAATCGCCCTATTTCGCGCAGTTCGGCTGGATCCCGACCGACTCCGATATCGCGACGCCGTCCGCCGAGACCCTGTGGAGCACCACCAAGACCACGATCGAGCCCGACCAGCCGCTCACGCTGACCTGGAACAACGGCGCCGGGCTGGTCTTCACCCAGGAGATCACGCTCGACCGCGACTACATGTTCAAGGTCACCCAGCGCGTGACCAATCGCGGCGAGCGCTCCGTCGGGCTCAGGCCCTACGGGCTGGTCTCGCGCACCGGCACGCCGGATACGCTGGGCTTCTGGATCCTGCACGAGGGACTGCTCGGCGTCTTCGGAGACACGCTGAAGGAGGTCGACTACGACGACGTGTCCGATGCGGACGACGGCATGATCGCGCAGACCAGCACGGGCGGCTGGATCGGCATCACCGACAAGTACTGGCTGGCGGCGCTGATCCCGGACCAGAAGGCGAGCGTCGCCAGCCGCTTCGTGCACACCCTGCAGGACCGCACCGACAAGTACCAGGTCGACATCTTGGGCGATCAGGTGACGATCCTCCCCGGGGCGACGGTCGAGGTCACCGAACGCCTGTTCGCCGGCGCCAAGGAGGTCCGGCTGCTCGATGCCTATGAGGAAAACCTCGGTATCGTCAATTTCGACCTCGCGGTCGATTTCGGCTGGTTCTACTTCCTGACCAAGCCGATCTTCTACG
>JAPPGP010000139.1 GCA_028821395.1 Defluviicoccus sp. | reverse complement strand
TACTGCCGCAACGACCTGATGGGCCTGGTGCGGGAGGATCTCGGCTACGACATCGCCCGCCATGTCGATTCCACGGTGCACAAGTTCGAGGAGTGGGGCCTTCCGATCATGAAGGACCCCGAGACCGGGCGCTACCAGCGCGAAGGCAAGTGGCAGATCATGATCCACGGCGAGAGCTACAAGCCGATCGTCGCGGAGGCGGCCCGCAAGGCCGCGACCGAGGTGCACAACCGGATCATGGTGACCCACCTGCTGATGGACGCAACGAAGCCCAACCGCGTCGCCGGCGCGGTCGGCTTCAACGTGCGCACGGGCGATTTCTACGTCTTCCGGGCCAAGGCGGTGATCGTCTCCGCCGGCGGCGCATCGCATATCTTCAAGCCGCGCGCGGTGGGAGAGGGCATGGGGCGAACCTGGTACGCGCCCTGGAGCAGCGCCTCGGCCTATGCCCTGCCGATCCTCGCCGGCGCCAAGATGACCCAGATGGAGAACCGCATCGTCCTGACCCGCTTCAAGGACGGCTACGGCCCGGTCGGTGCCTATTTCCTCCACCTCAAGACCTACACCCAGAACGCCTATGGCGAGGAATACGAGTCCAGGTGGTACGACCACACCAGGGAGCTGGTGGGCGACTATGTCGACCGGCATCCGGTGCCGACCTGCCTGCGCAACCACGCCCTGCTCGAAGAGGTCAAGGCGGGCCGCGGCCCGATCCGCATGGTGACCACGGAGGCGTTCCAGGACCCGCACAAGGAGACGGTGGGCTGGGAGAATTTCCTCGGCATGACGATCGGTCAGGCCGTCGTCTGGGCATCGCAGAACATCGATCCCAAGCACACCAATCCGGAGCTCACCACGTCCGAGCCCTACGTCATGGGCTCGCACGCCACCTGCTCCGGCGCCTGGTCGAGCGGGCCGGAGGACTACGCGCCGGACGAGTACCAGTGGGGCTACAACCGGATGATGACCGTCGACGGGCTGTTCGGCGCCGGCGACACGATCGGCGGCACGGCGCACAAGTTCTCCTCGGGCTCCTTCACCGAAGGGCGGATCGCCGGCAAGGCGGCGGTCAACTACGTCAACGACCTCAAGACCGACCGGCCCCAGGTCAGCGAGCAGGAGTACGCGGAGCTCCGCAAGACGGTCTTCCAGCCGCTGGAGACCTACCGGGTCGGTCGCAACGAGATCGTCGCGGGAACGGTCTCGCCAAGCTACATGCTGCCGATTCACGGCCTGCAGCGCCTGGAGAAGATCATGGACGAGTATGTCGGCGGGATCGGCTCCCACTACACGACCAACGAGCCGATGCTCACCCGCGGGCTGGAGCTGCTGGGCATGCTGAAGGAAGACCTCGACAGTCTCGGGGCCGAAGACCTGCACCAGCTCCAGCGGGCGTGGGAGCTGCACCACCGGGTGCTCGCCTCGGAGGCGGTGACCCATCACACCATGTACAGGACGGAGACGCGGTGGCCGGGATACTACTATCGGGCCGATCATCCGAGGCTGGACGACGACGACTGGCACTGCTTCACCCTGTCCCGCTACGACCGGGATTCCGGCAAATGGGCCATGGAGAAGGCCCCCGTCTACCACATCGTCGACTAGCCCCGATTCCCCGCCACGGTCACGGCCCGTGTCGACGCTGATCGCCCCGCACGGCAACGCCGCCCTGAAGCCGCTGCTGCTGCCCGCCGACGAGCGGGACGAGGCGCGGAGGCGCGCGCGCGGCCTGAAGAAGCTGCGCTTGTCGAGCCGCGAGGTCTCGGACCTCTTCATGTTCGCCATGGGCGCGTATTCGCCGCTCGCGGGTTTCATGGGCGCGGCCGACTGGCGCGGCGCGTGCCTCGACATGCGCCTGGAGAACGGGCTGTTCTGGCCGTTTCCGATCACGCTCTCCTGCGCCGCGGACTTCGCCGTCGCGGTGGGCGAGGACGTGGCGTTGACCGACGAGACAGGCGAGATCCTGGGCGTGCTCACGGTCGCCGAGACATACGCCATCGACAGGGATTTGGAGTGCCGCGAGGTCTACCGCACGACCGACGAGGCCCACCCGGGCGTCGCCAAGGTGATGGCGCAGGGCCCGGTCAACCTGGCGGGCCCGGTCTCGGTCTTCTCGGAGGGGCACTTTCCGGAGACCTATCGGGGGCTTTATCTGCGCCCCGCGGAGACCCGCGCGCTGTTCGCCGCAAAGGGCTGGTCGACGGTCGCCGCCTTCCAGACCCGCAACCCGATGCACCGCAGCCACGAGTTTCTCGCCAAGGTCGCCATCGAGGTCTGCGACGGGATTTTGATCCACCAGGTGCTCGGCGCCCTCAAGCAGGGCGACATCCCGGCCGACGTGCGGGTCCGGGCCATCGACTGGCTGGTCGCCAACCATTTCGCCGAAGGGCGGGTGATCCAGGCGGGCTACCCGATCGAGATGCGCTACGCCGGCCCAAGGGAGGCGCTACTTCACGCGCTGTTCCGCCAGAATTTCGGCTGCTCCCATCTGGTGGTGGGGCGCGACCATGCCGGGCTTGGCGGCTATTACGGGCCCTACGACGCGCACCGGATATTCGACGAGATCGGCGAGGACGACCTCGCCATCCGGCCGCTGAAGATCGACGACACGTTCCATTGCTTCGACTGCCGGGGCATGGCGACCGGGAATGTGTGCTTCGACGCCGAGGAACCGCCGGGCGAGGACGAGCGCTACCGCATGGTGGCGGCGGTGGCGACGGGGGACGCGGCGGGCCCGCCCTGCCCCAACGGCGACGCCGGCAAGCTCCGAATCTCGGGCACCAGGCTGCGCGAGATGTTCGCCGGCCGCGAGACGATCCCGCCCGAATACAGCCGGGACGGCGTGGTCGCCATCCTCCAGGCCTTCTACGACGGCGCCCCGTGACCGGTGGGCTCGGGCCGCGATACGATCGGAGAAAAGAAGTGACGGAGCCCCGGTTCGAAACCGAAGCCACATGGCGGCACGTGCAGTATCGCGAAGTCTCGCGCTTCACCGAGACCTACGGGTTCGCGGGGGCGGCCGGCAACGTCAATCTGGAAGGCGTGCACTACACCCCGAGCGGCCGCGGCTCGAAGACGCTGATGATCTTCATGCATCCGTCCTCCACCCTCCAGCTCCTGCCGGTGACCAGGGCCTTGCCGACACATGGCGTCCACGTGCTGTGCGCTGGCAGCCGGTATCCGAAGAACGATTCCGCGTTGATCTTCGAGAAGATCCTGCTCGACATCGGCGCCTGGATCCGGACGGCGAAGGAAGACTGGGGCTACGACAAGATCGTGCTCGGCGGCTGGTCGGGCGGCGGCGCGCTCTCGCTGTTCTACCAGGCGCAGGCGGAGAACCCGACGATCACCGACACGCCGGCCGGCGATCCGGTGGACGTGGCGGGCGCGGCGCTGATCCCCGCGGATGCAATAACCTTCCAGGCGGCGCATCTGTCCCGCGCCAGGACGCTCACCGAATGGATGGATGCCTCGGTGCGCGACGAGCTCGACCCGGACGACCGCGACCCGGAGCTCGACATCTACAACCCGGCGAACGGACCGCCCTTCGGCGCCGGATTCGTCGAGCGCTATCGCGCGGCCCAGATCGCGCGCAACCGCCGGATCACCGCGTGGGTGCGCCAGACGCTGGAGGATCTGCGGAAGAGGGGCGGCAAGGAGGTTGAGCGCGGCTTCGTCGTGCACCGCACGATGGCGGATCCGCGCTTCCTCGACCCCGCGATCGACCCGAACGACCGGAAGCCCAACTGGTGCTATCTCGGCGATCCGGAGACGGTGAACAGCGGGCCGGTGGGTATCGGCCGCTTCTCGACGCTGCGCTCCTGGCTCAGCCAGTGGAGCTATGACGAGAGCCGAGCCGACGGGCCGGCGAATGCGGCCGCGATTTCGGTGCCGCTGCTGGCCATCGAGAACAGCGCCGACGACGCCGTCCCGCAGCCGCATACAAGGGCTATCTTCGAAGCGGCCGGCACAGCCGACAAGGAGCACCGCGTCATCGAGGGCGCGACGCACTACTATCTCGACCAGCCGGAGCAGATGGCGGAGGCGATCGGGCTCACCCTCGGCTGGCTCCGCGAACGGAACTTGCTCGAAGGGTAAGGCGATCGGGCGATGCACGTTGCGATCATCGGCGGGGGCATCGGCGGGCTGACGACGGCGCTGACGCTGCATCAGCTCGGCATTTCCTGCACCGTCTACGAGGCGGCCCGCGAGCTTCGCCCGTCCGGCACCGGCATCAACCTGCAGCCCTACTGCGTGCGCGAGCTGTTCCGGCTCGGGCTGGAGGACCGGCTGCGCGAGGCCGGCATCCCCGCCCGCGGCCTCGCCTACTACACCAGGCGCGGCCAGCACGTGCTGACCGAGAAGCTCGGCTCGGAGGCGGGGTTCGACTGGCCGCAGTTCCACATGCACCGCGGCGCCTTCCACCTGATGCTGGCCGACGAGGTCCGGCGCCGCCTCGGGAGCGGGGCGCTCAGGCTCGGACATCGCTGCGTCGGCATCGAGCGGGACGGCGGCCGCCTCGCCGCGCGCCTGCAAGACCGCGCCACGGGCCGATCCGTCGAAACGGCCGACGCCGACGTTCTGATCGGCGCCGACGGCGTCAACTCCACCCTGCGCGCGCATCTCTATCCCGACGAGAAGCCGCCGCACTGGAACCGCGTGATCATGTGGCGCGGGGTGAGCGAGGGCGTAAGGATGCTGGACGGCCACACCATGGTCGTCACCGGGACCTGGCGCCAGAAATTCGTCGCCTACCAGATCCGCAAGCCGAGCGCCGAACGCAAGCCCGGAGAAGACGGGCTCATGCTGAACTGGCTGTGCGAGCTGGTCGCGCCGGAGGATATGGAGTTCCGGCCCGAAGACTGGGACCGGACGGGGAGCGCGGAGGACTTCGCGGCGGAGTTCGAGAGCTGGGTGTTCGACTGGATCGACGTGCCCGGCGTGGTCTCGCGCACCGCCGGCATCTGGGAGTATCCGCAGGTCGACCGGGATCCGCTGCCGCAATGGACCTTCGGCAATGTCGCCCTTCTGGGCGACGCGGCCCACCCGCTGACCCCCATCGGGTCGAACGGCGCCTCGCTCGCGATCGTCGATGCGCGGGTGCTGGGGCGCGAGCTGGCCGCCGATCCCGCGGGCCCCGAGGCCGCGCTCAAGGCATACGAGGCCGAACGCCGGCCGGCGATGGAGACGGTGCTCTCGCGGAACCGGGCCGGCGGGCCGGAACGCTTCATGGCGCTGGTCGAGGAACGCGCGCCCGAGGGGTTCGACGACATCCGCCACGTCCTCAGCGACGACGAGCTCGACATCGCCCGGAGCTACCGGGAAACGACCGGGCTGAGCACCGATCTGGTGAACGACGTCCGCTCGCTGATCCCGCCGGAGCGGTTCGTGAACTAGAGCATTCCCCGCCACGTCATGGCCGGCCCCCGGATCAAGTCCGGGGGTGATCCGGCCATCCATGGGGCCTCTCCGTCCGCGAGGCGGCGGGTCGGGAGGGGTGCCGGCGCCCGTGGACGCCCGGAACGGCTCCGGGGTGACAAGAGCGGATACCGAACGCGCCCAACGCGTCGACGCATCGCACTGCGTCACCTATTTCCTTCAAGATCGAGCGTTGGCCAGCGTGGATCACGGACCGGGGGCCGGTCGGATGGCAGGATGCGAAACAACGGAGACGCTTGGGCGTAGAAGGACGTTGGCGCCGATTGCCGGCGTGCTGGCCGCGGCCTCCGTCGCCGGCGCGGCGATGGCGGCGACCGAGGCTGTCGATCTCGAACTCGTCATCGCCACCGATGTCTCGCGCAGCATCAGCCATCAGGAAGCCCTGTTGCAGCGCCGGGGAATCGCGGAGGCGTTCCGCAACCCGGCGGTCATCCGCGCGATCCAGTCCGGCTTTCTGCGCAAGATCGGGGTGGCGTATATCGATTACTCGAGCCGCGCCTTCAACAGGATCGTCATCGACTGGACGGTGGTGGAGGGGCGCGAGAGCGCCGAGTCCTTCGCCTCCCGCCTGCTCGCGGCGCCGCTGACATTCGGGCGGCGAACCTCGATCAGCGATGCCATAGAAATGGCGCGGGAGATGATCGCGTCGAACGCGCTCGAAGGGACCCGGCGGGTGATCGACGTCTCGGGCGACGGGCCGAACAATTTCGGAAATCCGGTCGACGCGGTCCGCGACGCCACGATCTCCCGGCGGATTACCATCAACGGGTTGCCGATCCTCAACCGCGCCGACGCCTTCGACAGGCGGTTCTACCTGCCGGATCTGGACAAGTATTACCTCGGCTGCGTGATCGGCGGTCCCGGCGCGTTCCTGGTGGTCGCCGGCAGCTTCGAGGACTTCGCGCGCGCCATACGGCGCAAGCTGGTCCTGGAGATCGCGGGAACCGCACCGCAATTCGATCGCGCGCTTTCCGGCCATCCCATTTGGGTGTCGTCGCCCGGGCGGTTGCGCCCGTCGCCTGGCGGATACGTCTATCCCAGAGGTTGCGACATCGGCGAGCGCATGTGGAACTACTGGTTCAATCCGTAGGGCCGGAACGCCAGTGCCGACCGACCCGAAGGCCGATTAGAATGCGCCACGACCGGGCCGGCAGACCGTGGGAATGGCCGGCCTGCCTCATAACGAGGATGCCACGATGGCCGATCCGAACCTTGCCACCGACCCGCTCGAAACCATCGTCGCCGCACTGCGCGCGGGCCGGCTGAGCGCCGCCGCCATCGCCGGCTGGGCGATCGCCAACCACGAGGCCCGCGGCGAGGCGCTCCTGGCCTACAAGACCTTCGATGCCGATCGCCTGCGCGACGAGGCCAGGCTCGCCGATGCGGCGCGCGCCGCCCACAACGATCTCGGTCCCCTGCAAGGCATCCCGGTCTCGATCAAGGATCTGTTCGGCGTTGCCGGCTATCCCACCTTTGCCGGCTGTCCGCGCGAATTGCCCGACAAGTGGCGCGGCGAGGGGCCGGTCGTCCGCTCGCTCCGCCGCCAGCTGGCGGCGATCAGCGGCAAGACCCACACCGTGCAGTTCGCCTATGGCGGGCTCGGCGCCAACCCGCACTGGGGCGCGCCGCGCAACCCCTGGGACGCGTCCGCGCACCGCTCGCCCGGCGGCTCGAGCTCGGGGGCGGGCGTCAGCCTGGGCGAGGGATCGGCGCTGCTGGCGATCGGCTCGGACACGGCGGGCTCGGTGCGCATCCCGGCCTCGATGACCGGCAATGCAGGAATTCGTCCGACGGCGGGCCGCTGGTCTACCGGCGGCATCGTGCCGCTGAGCCCGCCGCTCGACACGGCGGGCGTGCTCGCGCGCTCGGTCGCCGACATGACGATCGGCTTCGGCGCCATCGACCCGGGCATCGAGGAAGACGCCGTCGCCTGGATGCGGCGGCTCGCCGGCGCCGATCTCGCCGACTTCCGTGTCGGGCTTTGCGACTGGTATTTCGAGGACTGCGATCCCGGCATCGCCGAGGGCGTCGAATCGGCGCTAGACGAGCTTGCCCGTGCCGGCCTGCGCGTGTCGCCGGCTACCATGCCCCAGTTCGAGCCCGCCACCGAGATATTTTTGCAGGGCGGGCTGCATGTGGGTCATTTCGCGCGGTTCATCACCGGCGAGATGTCGGACTATCGCGCCGATCTGGACCCGGCGGTGGCGATCCGGATCGAAAAAATGGAGGCATTGTCGGCGTCCGAGCACCTTCAGCGCGTGCACCGGCTCGGCGAGCTGACGCGCGAGGCGCATGGTGCCTTCGGCGGGCTGCACGCGCTGGTCGGGCCGACGCTGCCGCTCACCCCGCCCGTCATGGCCGAGCTGGGCAATGCCGATGACCAGCTCAGGCTGAACATGCGGCTGGTGCGCAACACCAACACCGCGAGCCTGCTCGGCATGTGCGCGGTGACGCTGCCGGTGGCGCTCGACGGCGCCGGAATGCCGGTCGGGCTGCACATCGTCGCGCGCGGCGGCGACGAGGAGACCGCGCTGGCCCTGGCGCTCGCCTGCGAGCGCGCGCTGGGCCGGGCATGCGACCGCATCGGGCTGCCGCCGATGTGCCGGGGGTGAAGCGCCGGACGGCCGGACGCGGGCTGCGACGCGCGGCTTGAACGGGCCGCGTCAAGCTATACTTGAAGGGTCCGGCGACCGCGGCGGGCGATCCGGGCCCGAAGGCGGGCGCCGATAGCGCAACGGAAGGGTTGCACAATGTCTTTGTTCGCCTCTTTCACGATGACAAGCATAAACGTCCTGACCACGCTGTTCGTACTCGCGCTCGGGATCTTCGTCCTGGTCGTCGCGGTGATGTTCGTCATCGACGTCTCGCAGACGGCGGACGCGGTGCGGCGCAACTATCCCGTCATCGGCCGGTTTCGGCGTCTCTTCACCACCCTCGGCGAGTATTTCCGCCAGTACTTCTTCGCCATGGACCGCGACGAGATGCCCTTCAACCGGGCGGAGCGCGACTGGGTCTACAAGTCCTCGCGGGGCGTCGACAACACGATCGCGTTCGGCTCGACGAAGTCGCTCCTGCCGGCGGGCACGGTCATCTTCGTCAACTGCCCGTTTCCGAAGATCGACGAGGACAGCGAACCGGCGCCGGCGCTCACCATCGGCCCGTTCGCCAGGCGGCCTTACGTGGCCCAGTCGATCGTCAACGTCTCGGGCATGAGCTTCGGCGCGATCTCGCAGCCGGCGGTCCGCGCGCTCTCGAAGGGCGCGGCGCTCGCCGGCTGCTGGCTCAATACCGGCGAAGGAGGGTTGGCGCCCTACCACCTCGAAGGCGGCTGCGACGTGGTGTTTCAGATCGGCACCGCGAAATACGGCGTGCGCGACGGCGAGGGCAATTTGTGCGACGACCGGCTGCGCGAGGTGGCGGCGCACGAACAGGTGAAGATGTTCGAGCTCAAGCTCAGCCAGGGCGCCAAACCGGGCAAGGGCGGGATCCTGCCCGCCGCCAAGGTGACCGAGGAGATCGCCGGGATCCGCGGCATCCCGCCATACCGGGATTCGATCTCGCCCAACCGCCACCTCGACATCGATTCCGTGCCCGACCTGCTGAACGTCATCCGCCGCATTCGCGACGTCACCGGAACGCCGGTCGGCTTCAAGACCGTGGTCGGCGCTTATGGCTGGATCGAGAGCATGTGCCGCGAAGTCCACGCGCGCGGCGTCGAGTCCGCGCCGGACTTCATCACCGTCGATTCGGGCGACGGCGGCACCGGCGCGGCGCCGATGCCGCTGATGGACAATGTCGGTATGCCGATCAAGGAAGCGCTGCCGGTCGTCGTCGACATCCTGCTGCGCCACGGCTTGCGCGAGCGCATCAGGGTGATCGCCTCGGGCAAGCTGATCACGCCGGCGGAGGTGGCGTGGGCCTATTGCGTCGGCGCCGATTTCGTGGTGTCGGCGCGCGGCTTCATGTTCGCGCTCGGCTGCATCCAGTCGCTCAAATGCAACCGCAATACCTGCCCGACCGGGATCACCACCCACGACCGCCGCTTGCAGCGCGGGCTCGACCCGGAGGTCAAGGCGGTGCGGGTCAAGAACTTCGTCGACAAGCTGCGCTACGGCACCGGCATCATCAGCCATTCCTGCGGGGTCGCCCATCCGCGCGCGCTCCAGCGCTATCACTGCCGGATCGCGCTGGGAGACGGCAAGTCGGTCCCGCTCGACGACCGCTACCCGGTTCCCGACCTGCTGCCCGAGTACGCGTCCCGCGACGTCGCATAGGCGAGACGAGGAGCCTGCCATGAGCACCGGACCAACCGCCGCGGAGACGCACGCCGGACGGATGCGGGCGTCGGACCTGCTGGTCAAGGCGCTGGAGAACGAGGGCGTGAGATACGTCTTCGGCGTGCCCGGCGAGGAGAACCTCGATTTCCTCGACTCGCTGCGCACCTCCAGCATCGAGCTGGTGCTGACCCGCCACGAACAGGCGGCGGGGTTCATGGCGGCCACTTACGGAAGGCTGACCGGCAAGGCCGGCATATGCCTGGCGACGCTGGGTCCGGGCGCGACCAACCTGGTCACCGCGGCGGCCTACGCCCAGCTCGGCGCCATGCCCATGATGATGATCACCGGCCAGAAGCCGATCAGGACCAGCAAGCAGGGCCGTTTCCAGATCGTCGACGTGGTGGCGATGATGCGCCCGCTCACCAAATACGCCAAGCAGATCGTCGACGGCGGCACCATCCCGAGCGTCGTCCGCGAGGCGTTCCGCCTCGCCGAACAGGAGCGGCCGGGCGCGGTGCATGTCGAGCTGCCCGAGGACATCGCCGCCGAGCCGGTCGACGATCGGCCATTGTTCCCGCCGACATCGGCGAGGCGGCCGCATTGCGACCCGCTGGCCGTCGGCCGCGCCGTCGAGATGATCCGCGCGGCGCGGTTTCCGCTGCTGCTCGTCGGCGCCGGCGCCAACCGCAAGCGCATCATCGCCGCGCTCGAAGCCTTCGTCGGCAAGACGGGAATCCCCTATTTCGACACCCAGATGGGCAAGGGGGTGATCGGCCGGTTCCAAGATCTCCATATCGGCACGGCGGCGCTGTCCGCGGGCGACTACGTGCACTGCGCGATCGAGCGCGCCGATCTGGTGATCAATGCCGGGCATGACGTGGTGGAGAAGCCGCCCTTCTTCATGGAGCACGGCGGCAAGAAGGTGATCCACGTCAACTTCAGCCCGAGCGAGGTCGACGAAGTCTATTTCCCGCAGCTCGAGCTGGTGGGCGACATCGCGTCAAGCTTCCGCAGCCTCACGGAACGGCTGGAGCCGCAACCCGGGCACGACTTCGCCTATTTCAGGCGGGTGCGCGAGGAGGTGACGGCGCATATCGCCGAGCGCGCCGACGATTCGTCGTTCCCGCTGCTGCCCCAGCGCGTCGTCGCCGACGTGCGCTCGGTCATGCCGCCGGACGGGATCGTCGCGCTGGACAACGGGACCTACAAGATCTGGTTCGCGCGCAACTACCCGACCCGGCAGTCGAACACGGTGCTGCTCGACAACGCGCTGGCGACCATGGGCGCCGGTCTGCCCTCGGCGATGATGACGGCGATGCTCTATCCCGACCGCCGGGTGATGGCGATCTGCGGCGACGGCGGCTTCATGATGAACAGCCAGGAGCTGGAAACCGCCGTCCGGCTCCGTCTCGACCTGGTCGTGCTGATCCTCCGCGACGACAGCTATGGCATGATCCGCTGGAAGCAGGCCGACGCGGGGCTGCCCGATTGGGGGCTCGGCTTCGGCAACCCGGATTTCGTTTCATACGCCGAGAGCTATGGCGCGGCGGGGCACCGCGTCGGCTCGGCGGAGGCGTTCGCGCCCTTGCTCGAGAGCTGTTTCCGGGACGGCGGCGTCCACCTCGTCGAAGCGCCGATCGACTACCGCGAGAACCAGCGCGTGCTCATCGACGAGTTGGCGGAGCGCGTCTGTCTGCTGTGACCGCCGACAGCAGCCCGGGAATGTCGCTCGGTACGTCGGCGACGGCGACCCCCGCTTCTTCCAACGCCGTTCGCTTGGCGCGGTAATCGCCCTTTCCGCCGGCGACGATGGCGCCGGCATGGCCCATCTTCTTGCCCGGCGGCGAAGCGCGGCCGGCCACGAAGGCGACCACCGGCTTGGCCATGCCGGCGGCGTATTCGGCGGCGTCCTCTTCGGCGTTCCCCCCGATCTCGCCGCAGATCACCACCGCCTCGGTGCGCGGGTCGGCGTCGAGGATTTCCAGCGCCTCGCGCGTCGTCGTGCCGACGATCGGATCGCCGCCGACGCCGTAGACCGCCGACTGGCCGTGGCCGTTCTGGGTCAGCATCAGGCTGACGAGGGTGCCGAGGCTGCCCGAGCGGGAAATCACCCCGACGACGCCGGGCCGGAAGACCCGTTTGTTGAACGCCGGCAGGATGCCCGCGAAGGTCTCGCCTGGGGTCACCAGGCCGGCGGTGTTGGGCCCCACGATCCGCGTGCCGTTGGCCCGCGCCGCCGCCAGCATCTCCATCACGTCATGCGCCGGGATGTGCTCGGTCAGGCAGACCAGCAGCCTGGCGCCGGCCTCGCAGGCATCGAGCGCGGCCTGTCGCGCCATCGCCGGCGGAATGAACATCAGCGCCACGTCGAACGGCGCCTCCCGGGCCGCCTCCACGGCCGATGCGAAGACCGGGAGGCCGAGATGCTCCGTCCCGGCCTTGCGCGGATTGACCCCGCCGACCGCCGCCGCGCCGTAGTCGATCATCGCCCGAGTCCAGAAGCTGCCCTGCTTGCCGGTCACGCCCTGGACCAGGATGCGGTGGTCCCGGCGCAGGATCATGGCGCCGCCGCGCCAACGGCCGCCCGCACCGCATCGTCCATCAGGTCGTAGGGCCGGTGGCCCAGCTCGCGCTCGATCAGCGCCACCGCCTCCTCCTCCCCGGTACCGTGAATCGAGAAGAAGACCGGGATGTCGGGATCGAGCTTCCGCCACGCCTGGACGACGCCCTCCGCCATCACGTCGGTACGCGCGAAAGCGCCGCAGAAATTGACCAGCAGGGAGCGGATGTTGGGATTCCTGAGCAGGATCGTGAGCGCGGTTTCGGCCTTGGTATAGGCCTCGCCGCCGATCTCCAGGAAATTGGCCGGCCGGCCGCCGTAATGGGCGATCGCGTCCATGGTCGCCATGGTGAGGCCGGCGCCGTTGGCGAGCACGCCGACACTGCCGTCGAGCTCAATATATTTCAGCCCCGCGGCGTGGGCTTCGGCCTCCAACGCCGTCATGCGTTCGGGCGCACCCGCTTCGGCCACCGGCGCCTGCCGGCCGGTCGAGGAATCGTCGAGCGCGTACTTGCAGTCGAGGCAGAGCAGCCGGCCCTCATCGGTCAGCGCCAGCGGGTTGATCTCCAGCAGCTCCGCATCGAGCGCCCGGTAGGCGGCGTAGAGCTCGGCCAGAAAACGGGCGACCGCGTCCTCTTCTCCGTGCAGGTCCATGCCGGAGAGCGCGGCCGAAGCCTGCCCGGCGGTGAGGCCCCGGGCGATGTCGATCTCGATCCGGCGCATGGCCGCAGGCTCGGCGGCGGCGATTTCCTCGACCTCCATGCCGCCTCGAGTGGAGAACAGGACCACCGGCCCGCGGCTCTCCGGATCGGTCAGCACCGCGGCGTAGAGCTCGGCGGCGATGGCGACCCGCCGCTCGACCAGCAGGCGCTCGATTCGATGCCCCTCGATGGTCATGCCGAGAATTTCGGATGCCGCGGCACGCGCTTCCCGGGCCGAGTCCGCGGGACGGATGCCGCCGGCCTTGCCGCGCTTCCCCGTCGGCGCCTGCGCCTTGACGATGCAGGGACCGCCGAGCGCCCGCGCCGCGTCGGCCGCGGCGCCGGGCGAATCGACCGTCCGGCCGTCGGGCACCGGCATTCCCCGCGCACTGAGCAGCGCCTTGCCGGCATGTTCCTCGAAGTTCATGGCCCGGCTACGCCTCGACGGGCGACGCTAGCGCCCATATTTCGCCCAGTGGTTGGCGAACATCTCCGCCTCGCTCGGCCGGTCCTCGGGGATCGTGGTCACCAGGTGGGTGACGTTGATGAAATGGGACCAGTTGAGGTTCTCCGAGATCGTGTTGCCGGCCCATGTGCCGCCGCCCATCGACAGGGTGAACGGCAGGGCGTTGTCGAAGCTGCCGCCATTGCCGAATGTGTGCGCCTGGTTGACCAGCACCCGGACGACATCGGTGGACGAAGCGAGATCGCGCGCCCGGTCTAGGTCGGCGGTGTGGATGCCGACGGAGTGGCCGCGGCCGGTGACCCGCAGGATCGCCGTCGCGATGCGCTTGGCGTCGGCGAAATCCCGGGCGCGGTAGATCGTGAGCACCAGGGAGAGCTTCTCGTCGGCGAAGGAATGCTTTCCGCCGATTTCCGACTCCTCGACCATGAAGAACTTCGCGCGTTCGGCCGCTTCGGGCAGACCGAAGGCCCGCGCGGCGACATCGGCGTCCTTGGCGATGACGCGGCGGTTCAGGATCCCCCCCTGCCACAGCACATCTGCGATCGCCGCCTTCTCGCGCAGCGTGCAGCGATAGCCGCCGGCCTCGACCAGGGCAACCAGGGCGGCTTCGTAGACGTCGTCGAGAACGATGACCGCGTTCTCCGACGAGCAGGAGGTCGCGTTGTCGAAGATTTTCGACGCGCATATCCTTTGCGCCGCGTCGGCAAGATCCGCGCTGGAATCGACGATGACCGGAACATTCCCCGGGCCGACGCCGATGGTCACCGTGCCGGATTTCATCGCGCGGCGGACATTGTTCTGGCTGCCGGTGACGACGACCAGGTCGCAGCGGTCCATCAGCGCCTGGGTCATCGCCCTGTCGACCGGCGGCGGAAGAATTTGCACCAGGTCCTCGGGATGGCCCGCCTTCGCCAGCTCCGCGCGCATCAGGCGCACGGTCTCGGCCGTGGTCTTCTGGCCCGCGGGCGACGGCGCGACGATGACCGCATTGCCGCCCTTGAGCGCCATCATCGCCTTGTTGACAGGGGTCGCCGCCGGGTTGGTCGACGGGCAGACCGCGCCGACGACGCCGACCGGCTTGCCGTACTTCACCAGGCCGCGCTCGGGCAGCTCCTCGATCGCGCCGACCGTGCGGACCCGCATCAGGTCGCGTAGGGTGCCGAAAGTCTTGCGGGTGTTCTTGACAACCTTGCTCTCGACATTGCCGAGGCCGGTGTCCTCGACGGCCAGCGCCGCCAGCGCTCTCGCATTCTCTGGCTTGTAGATCGACCAGGCGAGCGCGGTCACGGCCTCGTCGACCCGCGTCTGGTCGTGGTTCTCGTAAGCATCCATCGCCGTCCGGGCCCGGTCGATCAGTCCGGCGACGATCGTTTGCGGGCCGGATTCCGGCATCGTGCCTTCGCCCGATGGCGGCGAGGCCATCGCGATTGCGGACTCGTCAGTCACCACGCTCTCCGTATTTTGGCCGGGCGTCGCTTCAATTGCGACCGCGGAGCCCGGCGCCGCCGCCAGCCGTCGACCGGCGACGGATGGCGGCGGCATTCGCAGGAATACGCCTATTTCAGCCCCTTCAACAGACCGGTCAAGAAGGTCTGACGCTCGGCCCACATCTTCTTGACCGCGGCGCGGTCCATGATACGGATGGGCGAGCCGCCGATCCGCATCTGCTTGGCGACGCGTGCGTTGGCGAACATGGTCGGCGCGATCTTGGCCAGCTTGTCGATGACCGCCTGCGGCGTGCCCTTGCGGACCATGATGCCGCGGAAGTTCACCGAGGAATCGTCGACGTCGTAGCCCTGCTCCTTGAAGGTCGGCACGTCGGGCAGGAACTGCTTGTCGCGCTGGAGATCGGCGATGCCGAGGATCTTCAGATTGGCGCGGCTGCGGTAGGAGTCCGACAGGTTGTTGACCCCCGCCATCACCTGGCCGCCCAGCACCGACTTGAGCGCCGGCGCGCCGCCCTTGTGCGGGACGTAGCTCAGCTTCACGCCGAGCGCCTTCTGGATCTGCAAGAACGCGATGTGGTGGCCGACGAACAGGCCGGCGCCGGAGACCGTCACCTTGCCCGGGTTGTCCTTCGCCCAGGCCGCGAGATCCTTCACCGAATCGAACTTGCTGTCCTTGTTGACGACCAGCACGGCCGGATCGGCGCCCCAGTTGGCGATCGGCTCGAGGTTGTCGATGTTGTACTTGACCTTGAACTTGATCGACTGGGCGATGAAGTGCGGGACGTTGTAGGCGGCGAGCTGGTATCCGTCGGTCGATGCCTTGGAGGCGAAGTGGTTCCAGCCCGTCCTGCCGCCGGCGCCCGGCCGGTTGATAATGACGATCGGCTGGCCGAGCAGGTCCTTGTTCGCCGCCACCATGGTGACGATGCGGGCCTGGAAGTCGGTCGCGCCGCCCGGGCTGTAGGCGATCATCAGGCTGACCGGCTTGTTGGGATAGTCGTCGGCGGCGACCGCAAGCCCCGCCGGCAGCACGACGGCAAGCGCCGCCGCCGCGATGGTGGTCATCTTCATCTTTCGCTTCCTCCAGTTTCCTTTCATGGCGCGAGCGCCGGTTGGCAGCCGGGCCGACGGCACGGCTAGAACAGGGCCCCTTCGGGGGTATGCACCTTGAGACCCTGGGCGAAGACGGCATAGATGACGGCGATGAACCCGGAAGTGACGGCGAGCCTGACCGCCCAGCTCCGCACGCTCCGGTGCGGGTTCGGGTCGTACAGGCTGTACAGCACGAGCATGGCGAGGAAGGCGGCGGCGTAGAAACCCAGCCACTCGGCGAGCAGGAACACGTAGATCAGCATCACCGCGAGACCGGGCGCGATGTTGCGGAACGTCCGCCCCGCTACCCCCGCGGCGGTGCGATCGAGGCCGCGCGCCGCGCGGAACACGACGACGAGGGCCAGCACTACCATGAAACCGGAAAACAGCTGCGGGAACAGATAGGGCTGCGGATCCTCGACGTCGAAGCTGACGAAGGCGATCCAGCACGCCACCGCCAGGATTATCGCCGCCGCGGCCGTCCGCTGGAACCTGCCGGCGCCAGTTCCGGGGGTGGGCGCTCCGGTCATGCGGCCGCCTCCCCGGCTTCCGCCCTGGCGCGTAGCCTGGCCTGGATCTCGGAGTACAGGCTGAAGCCCAGCGACAGCGCGACCAGACCGATCAGCAGCAGGTTGAGCCAGCCGGTCAGGAAATAGGCTGCAATGCCGTCCTGGGCCTCGCCGAGGATCCGGCCCTGGACGTAGTTGTATTCGGCGATCGGGCCCAGGATCACGCCAAGCACCAGCGGCGCCGGGCTGAAGCCGTACTGCGCGAGGAAATACATGCCCACGCCGAGCGCGAGCATGATCGCCACGTCGGCCATCGAGTTCTGCACGCTGTAGCTGCCGAACACCGCGAGGACCAGTATGGCGCCGGCGAGGATCGGCGGTTTCACCCGGATCACCATGGCGCTCACCCCGGCGATCGCCAGGCCGAACACCAGCATCAGGATCTGGCCGATCAGCATGGAGTTGATGAAGGCGTAGGCGACCCCGGCGTGTTGCTGGAAGAGATCCGGCCCGGGGAAGATGCCGTGGATCAAGAGCCCGCCGAGCAGGACCGCCGCGGTCGGGCTGCCGGGCACCGAGAGCGTGAGCAGCGGCACCAGGGACGGGCCCACCATGGCGTTGTTCGCGCTCTCCGCGGCGACCACCGCTTCGCTCTCGCCGGTGCCGTATTTCTCCCGGTTTGCGGAGAAGCGCCGCGACTGGTCGTAGGCGACCAGACCGGCGATCTGCCCGCCGGCCCCGGGGATCAGGCCGATGATCGTGCCGACGATTCCGCCGATGGCGAGCGCTTTCGCCTTCGACAGCGTCTCCATCGCCGAACGCCAGACATTGGCGCGACGGACTTCGAAGACGCTGCGGCGCGGATCGCTGCGCCCGCCCTCCAGCATCTCGATCACCTGGGGGATCGCGAACAGGCCGATCAGGGCGGCGATGATGTTGACGCCGCCTTCGAGCTCGTCGGTGAAGATGAAGCGCTCGACGCCCTGGATCGTGTCCGCGCCGATCATCGCGATCCACAGGCCGATGCAGCCGGCGAGCAGCCCCTTGACGACGGATTTGGAGTCCAGCGTGCCGATGATGGTGACTCCCAGAATGGCCACCCAGAACAGATGCGACGGACCGAACTTGAGCGCCCAGGCGGCCAGCACGGGAGTGAGAAAGATCAGCACCAGGATGCCGAGGACGCCGCCGATCGCCGAAGAGATGAAGCAGATCTGCAGGGCGCGCGCGCCCGCGCCCTTGCGCGCCATCACGTTGCCGTCGAGCGCGGTCGCGATGTTGGCGGGGGCGCCCGGGATGTTGAGCAGGATGGCGCTGACCGCGCCGCCGGCGACGGTCGAGGTATAGGCCGCGCCCAGCAGCATCAGGCCCTGGGCCGGGTCCATGTGGAAGGTGAACGGAATCAGCAGGGCGACCGCCATGGTCGGCGACAGGCCGGGCGTCGCGCCCAGCAGCAGCCCGCCCACCGTGCCGGCGCACAGGATCAGCATGGAGGACCATGTGAAGACCGCGCCGAAATGGTCGAGAAATTCCAAACCCGCTTCCTGTCCCGTTCGGGTTCGGCGCGCCGCAGCCGGGCGTCTCTCGGGCCTTGCTCAGCCGGCTGTCGGGGAACGCGCCTTTCGAAGCCTGAAGCAGTCCGCGTCTACCAAAACGCTAATCGATGAAATGACGCCTGTAAATGTTTTCATTGTTTTCGCTGATTGTCCGGTGTTCGACCGGCTCGAACCTCGGACAAGAGACACTTCCCTTGCAGTATTCGAGCCCTGCAAGCTAGATATTCGACTGGAATTGCAAGCGTCGTCACTCTGACCATGGCACGATTCAAGAAGCGCGAACGACTGCCGGGGATCGTCGACGTGGCGAGCCGGGCCAAGGTCTCGCCGGCTACCGTCTCGCGATATTTCAACAATCCCGACGTCGTCCGGTACCCGACCCGGGAACGCATCCGCAAGGCGGTCGACGAGCTCGGCTATGTCCGGAACCGGGCCGTGAGCAGCATGGCGAGCGGCACCACGGGATGCGTCGGGCTGATCGTGCCCACGATCGACAACGCGATCTTCTCGGAGATGCTCCAGACCATTTCGTCCGCCCTGGCGATCCACGGGCGGACCATGCTGATCGCCGCGCATGGCTACGACCTCGCGCGCGAAACCGTGCTGGTCCGCTCGCTGTCGGAACAGCGGGTCGACGCGCTGGCTCTGATCGGGCTCGAGCATCGCCGGGAGACGCTGATGCAGATAGAGCGGCAGGGCATTCCCGCCGCCCTGCTGTGGAACTACCGGCCCGGCGAGGACTGGCCGTGCATCGGCTTCGACAACGAGCTCGCCGGCCGCATGGCGGCCGAGCATCTGCTGGCGCTCGGTCATCGCGACATCCTGTTTGCGACCGGCGAGGAGCGGTCCAACGACCGGGCGGCTGGCCGGCGCAAGGGGGCGATGGACGCGGTGCGCGAGGCCGGGCTGTCGGTTCCGGACCGGCGGCGCATCGTCTGTCCCTACGACATCCGCATGTCGAAAGAGATGATCGTCCGCGACCTGCGGGACGGCGCCCGGCCGACCGCCATCCTCGCCGGCAATGACGTGATCGCCCAGGGCGCCATTTTCGCCGCCGCCTCGCTCGGCATCCGGGTGCCGGACGACATCTCGGTCATCGGGATCGGTGATTTCCGCGGCTCGTCGGCCTTCGAGCCAGGCCTCACCACGGTGCGCATTCCGGCGCGCCGGATCGGACAGCTCGCCGCCGACGTGCTGATCGAGATGATCGACTGGCCGGAGGCGGACTTCCATCACGAGCATTGCTGCCCGCTGGAGCTGATCGTGCGCGGCACCTGCAAGGCCGCCGGACCGGCGGTCTGAAACGACCCGCGATTCCTGCCGTTCCTTTGTTGACGTGTGCAAACGTTTACATAACAATTGAGGTGTAGCTGGAACCCGACACAAGCGAGCGGTGCCTGTGGTTCCACCGCGCAGTCAGGCCGGTGCTCGAGCATGAACGGCGACGTCCGACGTTGCTTTGCCGATGGAAGCGCGAACCGCGTCGGCTCTCGCGAGACCCTCCGCCCGCCCGCAACCCCGACCCCGATCCTGGAGCCCGCCATGCCGGACACTGCGCGCAGCACGGCGA
>JAPPGP010000261.1:4949-19889 GCA_028821395.1 Defluviicoccus sp. | reverse complement strand
GCGTCGAGATGAAGCTCGCGCCCAACGGCGACAAGCTGGAGGCGCGCTTCCGCGGCCCGACGATCTCCCCCGGCTACTGGGGCGCGCCGGAGACCACCGCCAAGGCCTATGACGAGGAGGGCTTCTTCCGCATCGGCGACGCGGTGAAATTCCTCGACCCGGACGACCCCGCGCGGGGCCTCGTCTTCGACGGCAGGGTGACCGAGAACTTCAAGCTGCTGTCGGGCACCTGGGTGGCGGTGGGCACGCTCCGCCTCGCCGTCATCTCGGCCACAGCCCCGGTGCTCCAGGACGCGGTGATCACCGGCCACGACCGCGACGAGATCGGCGTGCTCGGCTTCCCGAGCCTCCCCGGCTGCCGCTCGCTCTGCCCGGATCTCGGCCCGGACGCGACGCTCGAAGACGCCATCGCCCGGCCCGAGATCCGCCAGCGCCTGGCCGACGGCCTCGCCGCCCACAATGCGGAGAACCGCGGCTCGTCCACCCGCATCGCCCGCGCCCTGCTGACCGCCGAGCCGCCCGCCATCGACGCCGGCGAGATCACCGACAAGGGCTATATCAACCAGCGCGCGGTGCTCGCCCGCCGGGCCGCCGAGATCGAGCGCCTGCACGCCGATGTGCCCGGCGCCGGCGTGATCGCGCTTTCCGGGAGACCGACATGAACGGCGCACAGGCCATCGCCGAGATCCTCGCGAAGGAGGGGACGGAGTTCCTCTCCTGCTACCCGCGCAACCCGCTGATCGAGGCATGCGCCGAGATCGGCATCCGCCCGATCCTCTGCCGCCAGGAGCGGGTCGGCGTCGGCCTCGCCGACGGCTACAGCCGGATCCACCGCGGCCGCCGCAACGGGGTGTTCGCCGCCCAGGCCGGGCCCGGCATCGAGAACGCCTTCCCCGGCATCGCCCAGGCCTATAGCGAGAACGTGCCGATGCTGATCCTGCCGGCGGGCCAGCCGCTGGAGCGCCAGTACCGCCACCCGATCTTCGACGCCGCCGAGGTCTACGCCCCGGTCACCAAGTGGTCGGCAAGGGCGCATGCCGCCGACGAGCTGCCCGCACTCATGCGCCGCGCCTTCCAGGCGATGCGGACCGGCAAGGGCGGCCCGGTGCTGGTCGAGGTCCCGGCCGAGGTGTGGGAGGAAGAGCTGTCGGCGCCGCTCGACTACCGGCCCGTGGTGGCGCAGCGCGCCGCCCCCGACCCGGCCGCGCTCCTGAAGGCGGCCGAGATGCTGGCGGCGGCCAAGGACCCGGTGCTGTGGGCCGGCCAGGGGGTGCTCTATGCCGGGGCCAGCGAAGAGCTGATCAGGCTCGCCGAGCTGGTGCCGGCGCCGGTCGTCGCCACCAACCCCGGCAAGAGCGCGATGCCGGAGACCCATCCGCTCGCCTGCGGCTCGTCGACCCGCTCGGGCCCCAAAATGCTGTTCGAGTTCCTGGCCCGCGCCGACCTCGTGCTCGCAATCGGCTCCAGCCTGACGCGCACCCCGTTCGGCCCCTCCATCCCGCCCGGCAAAACGATCGTCCACTCGACCAACGACGCGGGCGACATCCACAAGGACTACCGCCC
This sequence comes from Defluviicoccus sp., assembly GCA_028821395.1. GTDB lineage: Bacteria > Pseudomonadota > Alphaproteobacteria > MPNO01 > MPNO01 > MPNO01. Next base: position 18,326 of record JAPPGP010000261.1, on the reverse strand, counting down.
CGACCACGCGCTTGTCGGCGATGCGAAGCTGGTGCTGGAGGGGCTGATCGAGGCGGTCGGCGAGATCCGGCGGGCGAACGGCGGGGGCAGGACGCTCGCCGAAATCTCGGGCGCGGTGGCGGCGGTGAAGGAGGACTGGCGCGCCGACTGGGCGGCGGAGCGCGACTCGGACGAAATTCCGATCAACCAGTACCGCATCGTCCGCGACCTGATGGCCAATATCGACCGCGACAACGCGATCCTCACCCACGATTCGGGGAGCCCGCGCGAGCAGCTCCTGCCGATGTGGGAGACCACGGTGCCCGATTCCTATATCGGCTGGGGCAAGTCGACCCAGCTCGGCTACAGCCTCGCCGTGATCATGGGCGCCAAGCTGGCCGCGCCCGACAAGCTCTGCATCAACGTGATGGGCGACGCGGCGATCGGCATGACCGGGATGGACCTGGAGACCGCCGCGCGGGCCGGGATCGCGATCCTCACCGTCGTGCTCAACAACGGCATCATGGCGGCCGAGCGCGAGGTGCTGATCGTCTCCGACGAGAGATACGGCGCCATGACGGTCGGCGGCAACTACGCCAAGGTCGCCGAAGGCCTCGGCGTCGCCGCGGCGCGGGTGGAGACGCCGGATCAGTTCATCCCGGCGCTGGAACGCGGAATCGCGGTGACGCAGGCCGGCGCGCCGTTTTTGATCGAGTGCATGGTGAAGGAAGGGCAGCGCTTTTCGCGGTATTGAGGCGCGGGGCCTGTGTTTCGCGTGAAACAAAGGTCAGTACGATTGACTCAAGTGGGGTGGGAGGAGCGATCGGCAGGCCCATGGAATCGCCCGAGTGAGCAATGCGCCGCCGCCTACCGGCCACGTCCCCCGGGGACGGGGTGGCGCTGAGAGGCGCGGAGCGGAGAAATCGGGCGGGTCCGCGTCACGTTCACGCCCGGTCGATCGCGGCGGCGATCAGCGGCGCTTTCCCCTCGAGTCCGACCCGGGGAAGCTCGCCGCTTTGATACATGCGGTACCACTCCCTGCGTTGACGCATGACCCGCTCGTCGTCACGCAGATGCAGCCTCTTCAGCACATACTCGGCGCGTTCCCGAAACTCATCGGGAATCGCGTCCGAAACCCGCAGCTGCAATGACGGCAGGAGGAGTTCGAACCATCCGTCCTCGATTTCGAACGGATCGAGCAGGTCGCCCGCCGGCGCGTTGCCCTTGCTCGAATTGATCCATGCCGCGCAGTAGCGGTAGTTCTCCCACTCATAGGCCTTTGACCGGTCTTCATCGCAGCTTACGAAGTGATCCACGGTGCCGACCGGTTCGTACATCGCCGAGTAGGCGCAGAGGTGGCGAAAGCCGTCCGCAAGCGCGCCCTTGAAGGGGGTCCAGAAATCCCTCGGGCGCTCGGCGTCCGGATGGGAAATGAGCCACGCGTTGCCGGGGATCCTGGCCCTCTCCGCGAAGTCCTCCGGCTCGGCGACACGCGCGAAAGGGATCATTGCTCGCTGTCCTGACGCTCCATCCGCACGACCCACCGCGGCCAAAACGGATCGTGTCCGGCCAGCACGCGCTCGAGTTCCCGGTGGATGTCGACACGTTCTCTGAGGTTCTCGGGGTTTTGGTGCGTATCGCCGCGCATGAACGCCTGAGCCGCCTCGATGGCGCGCTCCGCCTCGATCGACCGCGCCTGTCGAAGTCCGAACACATCCGACACCAGCCAGTTGAGCGCGTCTCCCTGTGGCGCCCACGGCACGATGTCGAGCCGCACCCGGCCATCGCGGATGTCAAGGTGAAACAGCCGATCGCGATCTTCGTCGAAGTGCGGCTCCAGCGAGGCCAGCACGAGCGGAGAGTGGGTTGCCGCGATGAGCTGTACACCCGAGTCGCGATCGGTGAGGCGGTCCATTACCTTGAGAATGGCGGGCACGATGGCTCGCTGCCAACGCGGATGAAGGTGCGCCTCTATTTCGTCAAACAGCAGGATGACCTGCCGCGCGACGGTCACTCGGAGATGTTCTGCGGCGCGTAGATGCTCGCTCCACGACCAGACGAGCATATAGGCCAGGCCGGCGATCCTGCGAACCGCGGATGACGCATGCAGGATGGGGACTGCATCGGAATACTCGGTCCTGATGGAGGGAATGTCCCGCGCGTCATCGACGGAAAGCCGCAGGATCGGACCGACTTCCAAGGGCTCGCCTCGAACCGACAGCGCACCGACGACCTCCGCCATGCGGCGGGCGTTCTCGCCTTTCTCCCGGATCCAGCTCGACCAATCGTCGAGAAGCCCCTTGCAGACTCTGGTCGGATTGCCCTCGATCAGCACGCCCAGCCCTGCCCAGACCTCTTCGGGCGAGAAAACGTAACCTGGAAGCCGGTCCTGAACGTCGATACCCCCCTTCGTCCTCCAGTAGTTCCGCGCCGGATCCCAGACCGAGAAGCCGCCGTCGGCGTGCGCATGGATGACCAGGCCGGGGCTCCACGGTCTTCCGGGTTTTCCGGTCCAGCTCTCGTCCTCCGCGGAGTATGTGCTCTCGAAGCTTCGGCTGTTTCCGGCGTCGGTCGTCAGCGCGAATCGCAGCTTGGCCAGTCTCGACCTATCCGCCGGGCGCGCCGGATAGCCGGAGCTCAGGCGGGGATTCACGTCGCGGGGCCATCTCCGGGTCAGCGCCCACCATGCGACATCGAGCAGGAAGCTCTTGCCAAGTCCGTTGTCGCCGGTGATGAGGTTCAACCGGCTGTGCAGATCCAACACCATGTTCGGCGCCGGACCGACGTTCTCCAACTCCAAGCGTTCGAGCATTTCGGTTCCGCGGCGACTCAGTGCGATGCTGCGGGGAGTGTATTCGAAAAAAGCCCAAATCGAAGAATCGGTGGGGGCCTGGCAAACCGCGATCGTCAGGTACTCAGCGCCGAATGGACCCACGGCCGCACCCGATCGCCGAAGCGGTCGGTACGCTCGACCGCGATCTTGGCCGACAGCCGGTCGTCGATCTCGTTCACCAGGGCTTGCTGCCGGTCGAGGATCGCCCGCCGGCGCTCAATGTCATGCTCCCAGAGCAGGAATTCCCAGCATTCCAGGATCGCGGCGCGCTCCGCCATGACCGCCGGATGGGTGTGCAGCCAGCGGAGGAACGCCACCGCCCCGGGCGTTCGGTGCCAGAGGTCGCCGTATTGCAGCACATACTCCCGCGCGAGCTCCGGTTCGGCGAAGTTGGAGCCGTGCCAGACCGTCATCGGCAGCGGATGGAGCATGCCGCAGAGCATCTCCGCGATATAGCCGTTCTCGACGAAGCCGAGGCGCAGGGCGGTCGCCGCGGGCACGAAGCTCCCTTCGCCCAACAGGAGCAGCGCCAGCTCGTACCGGGAAGGCGGAAAATCGTTGTCCTCGGCCGCCAGGGAGGCGCGGGCGTCCTCCAGCCTTCCCGCGCGCAGATACGCCGAGCCGATCAGATAGCGGATTCCCTGGTGTCCCCCGGGTTCCACGCCAGCATCTTCTCCATCAAGGGCAGCGCCTTGCGCCATTGGCGAAGCCGCAGGTGACACAGAACGGCGCCGTGCGCGGCGCGCAGAAACGGCCGGTTCTCGAGCCAGCCCCATTCGATGACGCCCGCATAGTCCGATGGGATTGCCGCCTCGCCGATCTCGACGCCCCGCCGGCAAGCCTCCAGCGCCCGCCGGGTCTTCCCCTGCTCGAGGAGGGCGAAGCCGATATGCGCATGCACGTCGATGAACCAGGGGCAGCGGGCCGCGAGATCCTGCAATCCGTCGAGGTACCGCCTGGCGCCGAGCCGGCCCGAATCGTCCTCGTCGAGCAGGTCGTCGAGCTCCCGGTCGCATCGATCGTGCTCCGGCGGATATCGAAAGACGGCGCCGTCTTCCACGAATGCAAGGCCGATTGTCATTTCATGTCCCGAACATGGGAGGGATACGGTGTCGCGGCGCGGCCGAAAGGGCGCCGCAGATTACCACTCCTGGCGCGCCTCCGAGGAAGCCGTCGCAATCGCCGCCGGCCTTGGCGCGTCCCCGCTCGGGACAACCCGGGGCCGCTCCGGGCCGCAAGGAACAGCAGCCCGTCAACGCACCCCTCCGCCTTGCCGGCAGCGGGCGACGTGGATGGCCGGATCGCCCCCGGACTTGATCCGGGCATCCACTCGCGCCGCCGCTTCTCCTGAGCCGCCGCCTCGCGCACGGACGGACCGCATGGATGGCCGGATCAAGTCCGGCCATGACGTGGGGGGTAAGCCGGTGGGCCGGCGCCCGGCGCCTGTCGCGGCGGGGCGCGGGCGCCTATGATGGACGGACGGCGCCGCCGGACCACGGGCGAAGGGATAGTCGGATGACGGAGACCGCGACGACTGCCAGGGTGCCGCAGGCCAATGCGGTGGTCTCGCCCGCCTATTTCGCGCATGTCGTGTTCTACACCCGCCGCTTCGCCGAGATGACGGCGTGGTATCGCACCGTGCTCGGCGCCGATGTCACCATGCAGGGGGAGGGAATCGCCTTCCTCACCTTCGACCGGGAGCACCACAGGGTCGCCATCATCCGCCGCGACGATCTGGCCGACGCGCCGGCCGAGGCGCTGGGCTTCGCCCATGCGGCGTGGACCTATGCGAGCCTCGCCGACCTGGTGGCGACATACGAGAGGCTGGCCGGCGAAGGCATCCGCCCGGTGCGGCAGATCAACCACGGGCCCACAACCTCGGTCTACTACGCCGACCCGGACGGCAACCGCATCGAGCTCCAGGTCGACAACTTCCCCTCCGTCGAGGCGCTCAACCGCTGGTTCGCCAGCGGCGCGTTCGACCGCGACCCGATCGGGGTCGAGATAGAGTTCGCCGACATCTGCCGCCGCTACCACGCCGGCGAGCCGGAGCCCGAGCTGCTGCGTCCGCTCTCCGTCTAGGGTCCGAGAGCCAGGCATGGTCATGTGCCGGCCCCCCTTGTCGTCATGGCCGGACTCGATCCGGCCATCCATTCGGCGCCTCCGCGCGCATGGCGGCCGGTCGAGAGGGGTGGCGGCGCCAGTGGATGCCCGGACTTGATCCATTGCTGTCCGGTTTAGGTTTTCGACACGGGCGCACCCGGCTCTCCATGCTTCTCCACCGCCGCCACCACCCCGTCATGGCCGGACTCGATCCGGCCATCCATACTGCCCCTCGGCACGCACGGCGATCCCTCTGGAAGGATGGCGATGGAGGCGGGCCGTACCCGGCTCTCCATGCACCGCCCATGGGTGCCCGGATCAAGTCCGGGCATGACGGGAGGGGGCATGACAATGGGGGCGGGGGCGGTGCGGTCGCGGCGACCCGCACTTCTTGCCTCGGCGCCCCCCTCCCCCACCCGGCCCCGCGTTGCCATTGACAGGAGCTATGGCCGGGGCGAGGTTGAGCCGCCCCGCATCCGGCAGAGCGCGACGGGTTCCGGTCGATGGAGCTGAGGCAACTCCGCTATTTCTGCAAGGTGGCCGAGCACCGCAGCTTCACCGCCGCGGCCGGCGCGCTCAACGTCTCGCAGCCGACGCTCGGCGTGCAGATCAAGAAGCTCGAGGAAGAGCTCGGCCTCCTTCTGTTCCGGCGCCATTCGCGCGGCGTCGAGCTGACCGAGGCGGGCTCGATCTATGTCTCCCACATCCAGGACCTGCTGCGGCGCCTCGACATCGCCGCGCAGTCGGTCGATCACCTGCGCACGCCGCCCAGGCAGGCACTCAGGATCGGCGTCATCCCTTCGATCGGCATCGCGATGATGTCGACCGTGCTGGAAGCCGCGGAATCGCTGGTTCCGGAGCTTGAGATCTCGATCCTCGTCGAGTTCACCGAGAACCTGTCGCTCGCGCTGACCGCGGGCGAGATCGATTGCGCGCTCTCCTTTGCCCCGGTACAGGACGAGCGCTTCGAGTCGACGCCGCTCTATCTCGACCGGATGCGGCTGATCGGCAGCCCGGCGCTGCTCGGCGACCTTCCCGACAGCGTGCCGTTCAGGGTGGCCGCCGCCCTGCCGCTCGCGCTCGACAAGTACAGCGTCGCGCCGCGCGCCGCCAAGGAGCTCGGCGTGCCGCTGACCAAGTCGCTGCAGATCCGCTCGATGCTGCTGCGCCAGGAGCTGGTCGCAAACGGGCAGCGGGGCTTCATCGGCCCCTATCTGTTCATGCACGAGAAGATCGAGGCGGGCGAGCTGCGCTGCCACGACATCGAGCGGCCCAGCATCTGGTGCCAGCTCTATCTGAATTCGAAGCGCGCGCAGACCTTGTCCGCGGCGGAGCGGCGAATCTTCGCGCTGATCCGCCAGCACATCGACCGGTCGATCCGATCCGGCGCGTATCGCTGGCTGCCGCCCGACGCGAAGGCGTTCTCGGCCGCTCGCGATATAGGCGAGGCCTATATGTTGTATTAGCACTTCGTCATTTTCCTGTTCCCCGTTTGCGCCTACCACGCCTTGCGGTTCATGATCGAGACGCCGGCTCGCGCGGCGGTTCCCGGGAACCCGGCGCCGCGAAGCCGCAAATCGGGAGGAATTCATGGCTCATCCGTCCACCAAGCCCAGCCGCCGCCGCATCGCCGTGGCGTTCCTGATCGTCGCGCCCCTGCTGGCGAGCGCGCCCGCGGCCGCGGAAGAACTCTCCGTCGCCACCTTCATGCCGCCGCAGCATCACATCAACAAGAACCTGTTCGGCTGGTTCGGCAAGGAGATCGCCGAGCGCTCGGGCGGCACGCTCACCATGAAGCTGTTCCCCGCCGGCCAGCTCGGCGCGGGACCGGTGCAGCAGTGGAAGCGGGTGGTCGAGGGCGTGGCCGACATCACCTTCGGCGTCCAGGCCTACACCGCGGCCCTGTTCCCGCGCTCGATGCTGATCATCCCGCCGGGCAAGTCGACCACGGCCGACGAGTCGACCAGGCGGATGTGGCGGGTCTACGACCGCTATCTCGCGCGGGAGTACAAGGCCGTCAAGGCGATGGGCGTGTTCACCGTCGCCGGCAGCCTGATCGCCGCGACCCGGGACGTCTCGACCATGGACGGGCTGCGCGGGGCGAAGCTCGTGCCCTATGCGGCGATGACCCGGCCGATCGTCCAGGCGATGGGCGCGGTGCCGGTGCAGATGCCGGTCACGCAGATGTATACCGGGCTCTCGACCGGCACGATCGACGCGACCTACGCCTCGTTCAACAACATCACCCCGCCGTGGAATTTCTGGGACGTGGCCCGGTTCGTGGTCGGCAACGTCCCGGTCCAGTTCGCCGCCACCTTCGTTGCGATGAACAAGGAACGGTATGGCGGCCTGTCGCGCGAGCACCGCAGGATCGTCGACGACCTCTCGGGCCTGACGCTCTCGCTCAAGGGCGCCGAGGCCTTCGACGGGGCCGACCGGCGCTCGGAGAAGATGATGCGGTCCTCGCCCAAGATGGCCGGGGTCAAGTGGGTCCAGGTCTCCGCCGCCGAGCGGGCGAAGATGGACGCGGCTGTCCGCCGCGGGCTGGAAGCGGTGTTCGCCGATTACGAGAAGCGCGGCATCGAGGACGCGCGCGAGATCTACGCGGCGCTCAACGAGTAGCGCGCCCGCGCGCATGGATGCCGCCGGCGACGGCCGGCCCGGCTGGCTCCGCCTTCTGGACCGCTGGGTGGAGCGGCTGACGGTCCTCGTCGGCGGGATCGGGCTCGCGGTCATGGTCCTGCTGACGAGCTGGAACGTGATCGTGATGCGCAAGGCGCTCAATGACCCGATCGTCGGCGCCGAGGACATCCTGATCCTCAACCTCGTCATCCTGGTGGCGGTCGCCATCCCCTATGGCGGCCGCGCCGGCGCGCATATCGAGATCGAGATCTTCGAGACCTGGATGTCGCGAGCCTTCGCGCGCCGGTCGCTGGCGGCGATGAAGCTGCTGGCGATCCCGCTGGTCGCGACCCTCGCCTGGCGGCTGTTTGCCTCGGGCGCGTCGGCAAGCGAGTTCGGCGAGGCGACGCAGCAGCTGCTGATCTCCTACGAGCCGTTCTACTACGCCATGGGCGCGATGGTCGCGCTCTACGCCGCGATCCTGATCGCCGACCTGGTCCTGCTGCTCGCCGGAAGCGGCCTCGCGCCGATGCCGGATCCGGAGGGAGAGCCGCGGTGAGCATGTCGCTCATCGGGGTGATCGGGCTGCTCGTCCTGTTCGGGCTCTTGGCGCTCCGCTTGCCCGTCGCGCTGGCGATGATCCTGGTCGGCACGTTCGGCACGCTGTGCGCCCAGGCCAACCGCTTCATCGGCCTCGGCATGGCGAGCGACCGGGCCTGGGCGCGCGGCTGGAACGCGGCGATGTCGAACCTGTCGGGCGAGGCGTTCGAGGTCGCGTCCAACTTCAACCTGCTGGTCATCCCGATGTTCGTGCTGATGGGCAACCTGGCGGGCGTCTCCGGCATGTCGCGCGATCTCTTCACCGCGGCGCATCGCTGGATCGGCCATTTCCGCGGCGGCCTCGCCTCGGCGACGATCTCGGCCTGCGCCGGGTTCGCGGCGCTGTCGGGCTCCTCGCTCGCCTCCGCGGTCACCATGGGCCGCGTGGCGCTCCCCGAGATGAACCGCTACAGATACGCGCCCGAGCTCTCGACCGGCGCGGTGGCGGCCGGCGGCACGCTGGGCTTCCTGATCCCGCCGTCCGGCGGGATGATCATCTACGCGGTGCTGACCGACCAGTCGATCGGCCGGCTGTTCATGGCCGGCGTGGTGCCCGGCATCGTGCTCACGCTCCTGTTCATCGGCGCGGTGTGGATCACCGTCCGGCTGCGCCCCGAGAAGGGGCCGGCGGCCGAGCGCGCGACGCCGGACGAGCGCCGCCGCTCGATCGGCGCCGCGGTGCCGATCGTCCTCGTGGTCGGGGTCACCATCGGCGGCATGTATACCGGCTTCTTCACCCCCGTCGAGGCGTCCGCCGTCGGCGCGCTGCTCACCTTCCTGGTCGCGCTCTGGCGGCGCTCGCTCGACGCGAGCCGGCTGCGCGCCGTGGTGCTGCAGACCATGCGGGCGACGGCGACCGTCTTTCTGATCATCATCGGCGCCTTCGTCTTTATCCCCTTCATGTCGCTGACCGGGCTTGCCGGCGACATGGTGACGTTTCTCACCTCGCTGCCGATCGGCGAGATCGGCGTGCTGATCGTGGTCATCCTGATCTACATGTTTCTCGGGACCTTCCTGGAGGGGATCGCGATGCTGGTGCTCACCATCCCGGTTGTCATGGCGCTGGCGACCCAGCTCCAGTGGGATCTGATCTGGTTCGGGATCATCGTCGTCATCGTGCTCGAGATGGGCATGATCTCGCCGCCCGTCGGCATCAACGTCTTCGTCGTCAAGTCGATCGCGCCGGAGGTGCCGATGAGCACCATCTTCCGCGGCATCTGGCCGTTCTGGTTCGCGATGGCGGCGATGATCGCGCTGCTGGTCGCGTTTCCCGGGATCGCCATGTTCCTGCCCAGCACGATGCTGGGATCGTGACGCTTCGAACGACAGAGGAGAGACTTCAATGAGCAGGCTTGACGGCAAGGTCGCGGTGGTCACCGGCGCCGCGCAGGGCATCGGCGAGACCTATGCGAAGGCGCTCGCGGCGGAGGGCGCGAGGGTGGTGGTGTCCGATATCGCCGATCCGTCCCGCGTGGCGGACGAGATCGCCGAGGCCGGCGGCGCGGCCATCGCCAACATCGCCGACGTGACCGACGACGCGGCGCTCGCTTCCCTTGTCGAAGCGGCGGAGGCGGCGTTCGGGCCGATCGAGATCCTGGTCAACAACGCCGCGCTCTTCGCCGAGCTGCGGGTGACCCCGATCATGAAGATGTCGAACGAGGAATGGGACCGGGTGATGACGGTCAACGTGCGCGGCACCTTGCAGACCACCAAGGCGGTCGTTCCCAGCATGCTGAAGCACGGGCGCGGCAAGATCGTGAACATCAGCTCCGGCACCTTCTACTATGGCGGGCCCGGCCTCGCCCACTATGTCTGCTCGAAGGGTGCGATCATCGCCTTCACCCGCTCGGCCTCGCGCGAGTTCGGCGACCAGAACATCATGGTGAACTGCATCGCGCCGGGGTTGACCGAGAGCGAGGGCGTGCGCAACCACCCCGATCTCCACGTCGCCCGCGCGCCGACATTGCAGTCCCGCGCCATCAAGCGCGACATGCTGCCCGAGGATCTGGTGGGCATGCTGCTGTTCCTCGCCAGCGAAGACAGCGACTTCGTGACCGGACAGACTTTTAACGTCGACGGCGGCCGCTACAACCAGTAAGCGGGGCGCGCGATGCACTAGCATTCCCACCGGGCCGATCGGAACGGGCCAGGCGAAATTGGCAGTGGCTCATCCCCAGCCGGCGATGACCTGGTTTTGCGTCCGCAAGGGCGGCGTCGCGCAGCGGAGCGGGTGGATCGGGGACGTTCCCCTCGACGACCTGCCCCGGCGCGTGGCCGCGGTCCCGGGCGAGACGGTCGAGGTCTGCGCCGCAGGCGAGGCGCGCCCGGTCGCGACCGACCGGCGGGCCCGCGCGTTCCGCCCGCGCGACCGCGGGCTGCTCGGCATGGAGATCGCCTTCCGCGGCGAGGTGGCGCGATTCGCGCCGACGCGCATGCTGGCCGCCAACCTCCGCTTCGAGCGCGCGCTGGAGAGGTTTCTGCAACGGCGCGGCGCCACGCCGGACGAGTTCGCCGCCGAAGGCGCCCTGCGCACCTTCTCCGCGCAGCAGTATCTGCTGCCGGCGGGCGCGGGAGAGGCGGGCGTCGAGCTGTTTCGCGGCGGGACGCTGATCGACCCAGCCCCTGCGCCCGGCGAAGACCGCGCCGCCGACTTGGCCCACGGCATCGGCGGCTGGATGCTGGGCAATCTGACGGCGGAGGGCGCGCTGCCCTACAAGTACTGGCCGAGCCGGGGGGAGGATTCGCCGGCGGACAACGCGATCCGCCGCTTCCTGGCGACCCGCGCGCTGGCGCAATTCGCGGAGCTCCGCGGCAGCGCGGAGATGCGCGAGGCGGCCCGCCGCAACCTGCGCTACAACCTCGACCGCTACTTCCGGGACATCGGCGGCGGGCGCGGCGCCATCGTGGAGCGCACCGGCGCCAAGCTCGGCGCCGCCGCGCTCGCCGGGCTGGCCATTCTGGAGAGCCCCGCGCGGCGGACGTTTGCTCCCGAGCTGAGAATGCTGGCCGCGGGCGTCGATTCGCTGGCCGGCGGCGAGCGCGGCTTTCGCACCTTCTTCTTCCCGCCCGAACGCGACGGGGAGAACTGGAACTTCTACTCCGGCGAGGCGCTGCTGTTCTGGGCGGAGGCGCTGCGCCGGGGCGCGGATTTCGCGCCGTCCGAGGAGCGCTGCACGGCCGCCTTCGCGCGCTGCCGCGCGCGGCACTACGAATCGCGCAACCCGGCCTTCGTGCCGTGGCACACCCAGGCCTGCGCCGCCCTGTTCGCGCATACCGGACGCCGCGCCTTCGCCGATTTCGCGTTCGAGATCAGCGACTGGCTGTTGCCGATGCAGCAATGGGACGGATTGCCGCCGGACCTCCGCGGGCGCTTCTACGACCCGAAGCGCCCGGAGTTCGGCCCGCCTCACGCGGCCTCCACCGGGGCCTATCTGGAGGGGCTGGCCGACGCGGCGGCGCTGGCCCGGGCGCTGGGGCAGGGCGCCCGCGCCGCTTCCTACGACCGGGCCGTCCGGCGCGGGTTGCGGTCGCTGCGCCAGCTCCAGTTCCGCGACCGGCGCGATGCGTTCTACGTCTCCAGGAAGCGGCGCGTCATGGGCGCGCTGCGCACCGAAGTCTACGACAACGCCGTGCGCCTCGATTCGGCCGCCCACGCGCTCACCGCTGCGATCAAGATCCTGCAACCCATGGCGTTCGGCGCGGGCCGGGGTCCGGGCATGACGGCTCGGGCTCAGGCCGCGTCCGCAGCGTTCCCCGACCCCTCCGGCGGGCGGGCGTAGTACCCGCGCCCCGGGGCCGGCAGCAGGTCGAAGATCAGGTGCACGCGCGGCTCGTCGGACGGGTTGAACGCCCAGTGCCTGACCTTGTTGTCGAACACCCAGAGCTCGCCCTCGCGCATCACCACTTCCTCCTCGCCGGCGTTGAGCGGGCTGCCCTCGGCGCTCCTCAGCACCAAATGCAGGCGGTCCCTGACCCGGTAATAGGCTCCGGCGTCGACATGCGGGTAGACGCGGCTGCCGGGCAGCAGGGCGACCAGCGTCGCGCGACCGAGGGCCGCGCCCCGCTCGGCGGCGACGGTCTCGCAAAACGCGAGGGTGCGCGGGAACTTCGCCGCGGCCCGGGCTCTCCGGCTCTCGTGCACGTCGTTGGCGTTCTTCGCGCCGGGCGGCAGCGGTTTCCTGGGCGAGCGCAGAAATATGTTCAGCGTGTTGCGCTGGCAGCGGACCTTCCGCTGACGGCTGGTGTCGGCCAGCCACAGCTCCGGTTCGGCGTCCAGCTCCGCCAGGAACGGTTCGGTGTCCACGCCTTCGGCGAGTCTGGTGAAGTGGAGCATGGCCGCTACGGCTTCCTCTCGCGCAGGGTTCCGAAGACGCCGCGCAGCCGGTCGCGCTCGAAGCTGCCGGCGGCGGCCCGGTGATCGTCGCCGTAGAAAGCGCCGTCGATTGTGTCGAGGCCGCTCCGGTGCCGGAAGGTTCCGTCCACGATGCCGAGATCGCGCCAGGCCATGTCGCCGTGGCCTTCGCTGAAGTCGGTGAACTCCACGTCGAGCGTCGTCGTCGCAAAATCCACCTCGATCCGCGCATCGCCGCTCACCGGCGTGCCCAAAGTGTCCGGATGGGTGTCGAACGCGCGGACGCCGCCGGACCAGACGGCGGCGCCGCCTACCGGATCGGTGCCCGACGGCGTTCCTTCGACGTGCAGCGTGTAGGAGAAGCCGTTCTCCAGCTCTCCCCGAATGAACGCCCTGAACAGGGTTTCCTCGCCCTCCCTGGCCCAGTAGCCCCAATCGTCGAACGCATAGCGGGTACGCGTCCCCGAGAAGCTGCCGGGGTAGCGGCCGTCCGAATTGACGACCCGGTAGCTCGTCGTTCCCTCGCCGCCGGCGCTCCCGTCCGGTTCGAGCGTCGGCGAGAGGATATCGACGGCGAACATGCCGAGGGGACGAGTGTTGCTGTTCTGTCGGTCGTCATCGTCTCCATCGCCGTCCCCGTCGCCGTCTCCGTCTCCGTCCCCATCGCCGTCCCCATCGCCATCGCCGTCCCCATCGCCATCGCCATCCCCGTCGCCGTCGCCGTCCCCGTCGCCATCGCCATCCCCGTCGCCGTCGCCGTCGCCATCGCCGTCGCCGTCCCCGTCACCGTGGCCGTCGCCGTCGCCATCGCCATCGCCGTCGCCATCGCCGTCGCCATCGCCGTCCCCATCGCCATCGCCGTCCCCATCGCCATCGCCATCCCCGTCGC
>JAPPGP010000261.1:0-4849 GCA_028821395.1 Defluviicoccus sp. | reverse complement strand
CCATCGCCGTCCCCATCGCCATCGCCGTCCCCATCGCCATCGCCATCCCCGTCGCCGTCGCCATCGCCGTCGCCGTCGCCGTCCCCATCGCCGTCGCCATCGCCGTCACCGCCTGGAATGCGCGCGTTGGATCCGCCTTGCACGAGGGCTACGCCTTCGCCGCCGCCGCTGCCGCCGTCATGGTGCACGACGGGCCTGCCGCCGCCACCACAGGCGTTCAGGAGGAACGCGAGACAGACGACGATCGAGAGGAATGTCGGGCTGACGCCGCGGGGCCACCGGACGCCCGTCGCCGCCGCCGTCTCCAGCATCAGAAGCGGCGCGGCGCTGAAGGCGGCGACCAGCCGTCTCCTCACCCCGGCCCGGGCGATCGTCTCCCGGCCGGAACCTCGCGGCCATCGGGTCGATATCGCGGAGGGGTCTCGACGGCCCCGACGGCAAGCGCGGCGGATGGCGGTTCGCGGCTTCATGATGCCCGTCCCCTGAACATGGCCAGGCGGATAGAGCAGCGATTTACCGGAGTCGGCGCCAGCCCCTTTTGTTATACGGCCGAGGTCGTCGCATAGATCGAATGTTATAGATTCGGGGCCCTTGGGCGCCGCCGCCGATGCCGCACCGCCGTTGTCTTCGACATAGTCGGCATCCAGCTCAAGGAGGCATCGACTGCCCCCGTGCCGCGGCCCAGAATGGGGCCGGCTTCGTCGCGGCCGAGGCCCTGCGTTCCAAATTCCGGCTACCACGGGGGACCGGCAGTCAAATGCGCGAGTCATCGAAAAGGATCGTCCAGCGGCGGGTGTATGCGCTTGCGGCGCTTGCGGGAGCGATCGTGTTCTTCTGCTACGATCTCCTGGAGGACATCTTCGTCGCGGGCGAATTCGGCACGCTTCACTTCGTCGTCGAGGTGATTGTGTTCGCCGGCGTGTCCATGGCTCTCGTCGTCGGCGCGCGCGACCTGCGCCGGTTGCGGGCGCGGCTGGACCGGGAAGAGCGGCGAAACAGGGCCGTTTCGCAAGGGCTTGCCGACACCATCTCGGCCCAGATGGACGAATGGCGGATGACGCAAAGCGAAAAGGATGTCGCCTGGCTGATCATCAAGGGGTACCGGTTCGCCGAGATCGCCGAGGCGCGAGGCGTGAAGGAGAACACCACGCGCCTGCAGGCGACCGCCGTTTACGCCAAGGCCGGGGTCAGCGGGCGCGCCGAGTTCGTCGCCGAGATCATCCAGTCCTTGCTGCTGCTCCTTCCCGACGCGAAGCGCCCCGCGCGATAGCAGGCCGGCGAACGCCCCCCGCGTGCCGCTTGGCATCGCCGCGGCCGGCGGTAAGCTCGGCCCATGTTCGGGCAGTTCGCCGTCGGATCGGCGCTGATCGTGCTCAGCATCGCGGTCCATGCCGGGTTCATGGCGCTCGCCGCGCGGGCGGTGCGCCGCCGCGAGGCGTGGCTGCGCCGCCCGCCCGCGCTTGCCAGGCTCGGCCTCGCGCTCGCTCTCCTGTCGCTCTGGCTGATGGCGGGGATGAGCGCGACGGTGTGGATCTGGGCGCTCTACTTCCTGTGGTCGGGCGCGCTGGGCGATCTGGAGGAGGCGGTCTATTTCTCGCTGATCTCCTTCACCACGCTCGGCTTCGGCGACATCGTGCTGGACCGGCCGCACCGCCTGCTGTCGGGCATGCTGGCGGCCAACGGCCTCGTCCTGTTCGGCCTGACCACGGCGGTGCTGATCGACCTGATCCGCAGCCTGCACAGCGCGCAGGCCGGACCGCGATCCGGTGGCTGATCCCGCCACCCTGCTCGCCGTCGTCGCCGCGGTCTCGACGGCGCTGGTGCTGGGCGCGCTCTGGGGGCTCTACGGGCAACTCGGCGACCGCATGGAAGGGTTCGTGCTCGCCGCCGGCGGCGGGGCGCTGATGCTGGCCGCGGTGCTCGAGCTCATCGTGCCGGCAAGCGGGGCGGTGTCGCTGGGGGCGACGGCGGCGGCGGTGATGGCCGGGGCGGCGGTCTTCGCCGGCGTCGACTACCTGATCGACGAGCGCTGGGGAGACGAGGGCGGGGCCGGGCTGCTGGCGGCGGTCACGCTGGACGGCGTGCCGGAAAACCTCGCCCTCGGCGTCGCGCTGATCGGCGCCGGCTTCGCCGAGATCGCGGCGCTCGCAGCCGCCATCTTCCTCTCGAACCTGCCGGAGGCGGCGGGCGGCGCCAGGCGGATGCGCGAGCAGGGCTGGCGCGACGGCGGCATTCTCGCGCTCTGGGCCGGCTGCGCGGTCCTGCTCGGCGCCGCGGCGCTCGCCGGCAATTTGCTGCTGGCCGGCGCGCCGGCGGAGGTGCTCGCGCCGATCCGCGCCTTCGCCGGCGGCGCGGTGATCGCCTCGCTCGCCACCGAGATCTTCCCCAAGGCCTACCGCCGCGACCACCACATGGCGGGCATCGCCACCGCGCTCGGCTTCCTCGCGGCGCTGGCGCTGATCGAGGGCGCGGCGCACGGGTGAGCGCGGGCGGGTCCCCCGCTCCACCCATGGATGCCTGGAACAAGTCCGGGCATGACGAGAGGGGGCGGGGCGGCGTTTTCGTCACCGGTCTGCGCCAGCCGACCTTCCGTCAAGTAATCGGCATAATCTCCCATCGAAGGACGCGCCACCTACCCCGCCGCGGCGTCGATTTCATCGGCAACGCCCGGCGCTCCGATATACCGGACTTCGGGCGTGCTGCCGGCGGCCTTGTCCGCGAATGCCCGGTCGGCGGTGATCAGCGTCGACCCGGTCGCTTCCGCGCAGGCGAAATAGAGGCAGTCATGGACCGGGTGGTCGAACTCCAGCGCGAGCCGCGCGGCGCGCTCCACGAGGTCCGCGGTCGGCAACAGGTCGATCGCCTCCCGGAGCTCGGGAATCTCGCCGAGATAGGGGCGAGGATCGGCGATCTTCCCCCGGCGCGCCTTCTTCCAGACGGTGTTGGCGAACTCGACCAGCAGGAAATCCGGGGCGAAGCGTTCCAGCCGGTGGGCGAGCAGGCGGCGCGCGTCTTCTGAATGGGCCTCCGCCACGTACCACTTGGCGACGATGCCGGCATCGACGGTGAACCTCACCGGTCGCGGTCCTGCCGGATCAACTCGGCACTGTCGGTCTGCGGCGTGTCGGCGGTCGCGGCGGCGAGCCGCGCGGCGCGCTCGCGGAACTCGGCCATGTGCAGCCGGCGGTCCACCGTCCGCGTCAGCATGTAGCGTAGCTCCGCCTCCAGCGAGCGCTGGTTCGCTCTCGCCCGCGCCTTCCAGGCGTCGATCACCCGGTCGTCGAGGTTGCGGATCGTAACCGTGCCCACGACGCGCTCCGTTGGCGGTTG
Source organism: Defluviicoccus sp. (assembly GCA_028821395.1). GTDB lineage: Bacteria > Pseudomonadota > Alphaproteobacteria > MPNO01 > MPNO01 > MPNO01. The sequence continues at coordinate 1,519 of JAPPGP010000261.1, read as the reverse complement.
CCAGCATTATGCATGCGAATCGCATACGTCATGGCGATTGCCAATGGCAGCACATCGTCAAATCGGGGACGCGCCACTTACCCCGGTGGCAGGCGCGTGGTACAAGACGGCGGCCGTCGGGCGCCGAGTCCGGGGCGTGCGGATAAGCGTTTTCGAATCAAGGTCTTATGGCTCAGCCACAACCCCCTTCGCGGATCGGGATCGACATCGGCGGGACGTTTACCGACGTGGTCTATATCCGCGGCGACAAGCTGCATCGCGGCAAGGCGGACACCACCCATTACGACCTCAAGGTGGGCTTCATGAACGCCACGCGCGCGGCGGCGGAGCGCGCCGGGGTGGCGCTGGAGGACGCGCTCGGCGCGGCGGACTCGATCGCCTATTCCACGACCGTCGGCACCAACGCGCTGATCGAGCGACGCGGCGCGCGGCTCGGGCTGATCACCACCAAGGGGTTCGAGCACACCGTGCATGTCGGGCGCGCGCGCAACTGGGGCGACGGGCTGCCGACCGAGAAGAAATACGACCGCGGCCGCGCCGTGCGCCCGACCCCCCTGGTGCCGCAGGACCGCATCGTCGGCGTGCAGGAACGCATCGACAATCTCGGCAACGTCATCATCCCGATGCGCGACGAGGACGTGCGCGCGCGCATTCAGTACCTGGTCGACCGGGGGGTGCGCGGCTTCGTCGTCGTGCTGCTCAACGCCTATGTGAACCCAGCGCACGAGAAGCGCATCGGCCGGCTCATCGCCGAGCAGTTCCCAGAATGCTATCTCGGCCACATGCCGGTCTTCCTGTCGCACGAGATCTCGCCCAAGGCGGGCGAGTACCGACGCTCGATGACGGTGATCATCGACGCCTATCTGCGCGACCTGACCGAGGGGCATTTGCTCCGGCTGACCGACGATCTGCGCGGGATCGGCTACCGCCGGCCGGTCTTCGTCGCCAAGAACACCGGCGGGCTGTCCTCGCTCTCGCGCTCCCAGGCGCTGCATCTGCTGGGCTCCAGCCCGGCCGCCTCGGTGATCGGCTCGGACCGGCTCGGCGAGCTCGTCGGCGCCCCCAACGTGATCGTCTCCGACATGGGCGGCACCAGCTTCGACGTGGGCCTCGTGGTCGAGGGCAGGGACCGGGTCTACGAATACGATCCGGTGGTCGACCGCTTCCGGGTGCAGATCCCCTATGTCGCGCACTGGTCGGTGGGCGCCGGCGGCGGGTCGATCGCGCGGCTGGTCGAAGGCGAGCTCCGCGTCGGGCCGGACAGCGCGGGCTCGAACCCCGGCCCCGCCTGCTACGGCCGCGGCGGCGAGGAGCCGACGGTGACCGACGCCGACGTGGTGCTGGGCTACATCAACCCGGACAACTTCCTGGGCGGGCGCATCCGCATCGACGCGGCGCGCGCCGAGGCCGCGATCCGGAGCCGCATCGCCGAGCCGCTCGGCCGCTCGGTTACCGAGGCGGCATGGGACATCAAGCGGCTGATCGACGGCTATATGGGCCAGGAGATGTACCGCATCTG
>JAPPGP010000255.1:4983-20312 GCA_028821395.1 Defluviicoccus sp. | reverse complement strand
GCGCTCGGCTTCGAGGGCGCGCGCCTCGGCCTCGGCGCGCTCGCGCGCGGCCTGCTCTTCCTCCCTCTGCCGGCGCTCTTCCTCGGCCGCCCTTTCGAGCGCTCGGCGCGCCTCCTCCGCCGCCTGCCGCTCGGTCTCCGCCTGCTTCAGCCCGACGAGCGCGCGAGCCCGCGCGGCTTTCTCCTGCTCGGTCAGCTCGCGCGGCTGGCCGCGCTGCCCTTCCTCGACGGGCGCGACGACCGCGGCGACCACCTCGGGCTGAGGAGCCGTCTCCGCCGTCGCCGGCACGCGCTCGGCCGGGGCGGATTTGACCTCCGTCATCCCGCCATCGGCGGATTGAGCGAACGTCCGCTTTCGGCGCACCTCGACCGCGACGGCCTTGGTGCGGCCGTGCGAGAAGCTCTGGCGGACCTGCCCGGCGTCGACCGTCTTCTTCAGCTCGAGCCGGCCCGGCCGTGACAGGCTGAGCCTCTTCTTCGCCGGTTCTTGCTCTTTTTGCTCGCTCATATCGTTCAACTCTTCTGCGCCGTGCGAAATCCAGCCAGCCTGGCGGCGTCGGTCCGCACCCGTCCGGCGAGACGACCCCGGCCCAGCACCGCGTAAGTCACCGCGTCGCGGCCGAACGCGCCGCCGAGCTCGGACGACAGCAGCACGTCGACAACGCGGTCTCTCACACCCGCCAGCGGCAAGCGGCTCCGCTGGCGCATGGACCCGTCGGCAGCCACCAGGAGGAGCGCCGCCCCTCCCCGCTGCAGCGCGCGCCTCACCGCCTCGAAGCCGGTCAGCGCACTGCCCGCGCGCCGCGCGAACCCGACAAGGTCGATACAGCGCGCCGCCAGCAGGCGCTCGACCTGATCGGCGAGCCCGTCCGGCACCGTCACGTCGCGGCGGGCGGCCCTGGCGAAGGCATCGGTCGCCGCGGCGCGCTCGACTATATCCCGGCGCGATTGCAGCCACAATCCGCGTCCCGGCAGGCGGCAAGCGATATCGGGCACGATCTCGCGATCCGGGCCGACCACGAAGCGCAGCATCCGCTCCCGCGGCTGGCACTCGCGGCTCACCAGGCAACGTCGCGTGTTACCGGCGGGTTCTGGCGGGTGGCGCTCCACGGTCAAGCTACCGTCTCCGTTGCGGCCGGATCAGATCGCCGGATCCGGCGCGGGCGTGCCGGCGCCGCTTGCCTCGGCCCCGGCCTCCGCGGCGCCGCGATCATCGTCATCGTCGTCATCGAACCAGTGGGCGCGCGCCGCCATGATGAGCCCGTTGGCCTCTTCCTCGGTCAGCGCATAGTCGCGCAGCACCCCTTCCGTCTCGTCGATCACCTCGTCGGTCGACAGATCGGCGAAATCGTCGCGCGACTTCACACCGGCCTCGCCCAGGGTGACCGCCATCGCCGGGCTCAGGCCGGGGATCGCGGCGAGCTCGTCGGAAACGCCGAGCTCGCGCCGGCGACCGGTGAGGCGCGCCTCCTCCTCGGCGAGGTGCTGCCTGGCGCGGTCGCGCAGCTCATCGGCGAGCTCCTGGTCGAAGCCCTCGATCGAAAGCAGGTCGGTCATCGGCACGAAAGCCACCTCCTCGACGGTGGAGAAGCCCTCGGCGACGATCAGATGGGCGAGCACGTCGTCGACGTCGAGCGCGTCCATGAACATCTGCGACCGGGTGCGGAACTCCTCCTGGCGCCGCTCGGACTCCTCGTCCTCGGTGAGGATCGCGATCTCCCACTGGGTGAGATGCGAGGCCAGACGGACATTCTGCCCGCGACGCCCGATGGCGAGGCTGAGCTGATCGTCGGGCACCACGACCTCGATGCGGCGCTGGTCCTCGTCGAGCACGACCTTGGCGACCTCGGCGGGCGCCAGCGCGTTGACGATGAAGGTCGCGGGGTCGGGGTTCCATTGGATGATGTCGATCTTCTCGCCCTGCAGCTCGCCGACCACGGCCTGGACGCGGCTGCCCCGCATGCCGACGCAGGCGCCCACCGGATCGATGCTGGAATCGTTCGACAGCACCGCGATCTTGGCGCGGCTGCCGGGATCGCGCGCGACCGCCCGGATCTCGATGATCTTGTCGTAGACCTCGGGCACCTCCTGGGCGAACAGCATGGCCATGAACTCGGGCCGGGTGCGCGACAGGAAGATCTGCGGGCCGCGCGGCTCGGAACGGACGTCGTAGATATAGGCGCGTACTCGGTCGCCGGCGCGGAACGACTCCCGCGGGATCATTTCGTCGCGCCGCAGCACCCCCTCGGCACGGCCGAGGTCGACCGTCAGATTGCCGAACTCGACACGCTTCACGATTCCGTTGACCACCTCGCCGGCGCGATCCTTGTATTCCTCGTATTGCTGCTGGCGCTCGGCGTCGCGCACCCGCTGGACGATGACCTGCTTGGCGGTCTGCGCGGCGATGCGGCTGAAATCGATGGGCGGCAGCGGATCGACCAGAAAATCGCCGATCGCCGCGCCCGGCTTCCTGCGGCGCGCCTGTTCGAGCGTGAGCTGGGTCACCTCGTTCTCCACCTCCTCGACCACTTCGAGGATGCGCGCTAGCTTGATGTCGCCGCTCTTGCGGTCGATATAGGCGCGCACGTCGTGCTCCTGGCCGTATTTCGACCTGGCGGCTTTCTGGATGGCCTGCTCCATCGCCTCCAGCACCTCGTCGCGCTCGATCGACTTCTCGCGCGCAACGGCGTCGGCGACCTGCAGGAGTTCGAGCCGGTCGGTGCCGGCGGCCGGTATGGCGTCCAAGTCCATGGTGACTACCTACCCCGTCCTTTCATTGCTCCCGCGATCGCCGCGTCGGTCAGCATCAGCTTGCCCCGCAATACCTCGCCGAAGGGGATGACGTGCTCGACCTGCCCGTCGGCGACCACCACGTCCGGGCCGCGCCGGCCGACCAGGCGGCCGCGGAAACGCTTGCGCCCCTCGAGCGCCCGGCGCGTCTCGATGCGGACCTCGCAGCCGGCGAACCGTTCGTAGTCTTCGGCCCGGACCAGCGGCCGGTCGAGACCGGGCGAAGAGACCTCCAGCGTGTACGACCCGGCAATCGGGTCCTCGACATCGAGCAGCGCGGAGACCAGGCGGGAGATTTCGGCGCAGTCGTCGACGCTCATCTCGCGCCGGTCCTTGCGCTCGGCCATGATCTGCAAAGTCGGCGTCGCCGCGCCGGTCAGGCGGACCCGAACGAGGTCGTAGCCCAGCCCCTCGATGGGCGGCCCCACGATCTTTTCGACCTCGCCGATCGCTTCCAACGCGATGCAAACCTTCCGCACGGCGGCGGCGACAAAAAAAAGCGGGCGGTGAGCCCACTTTCTTGTTGTGCCGCGCAATTCTTGCAGCCGCTGGGAAGATACGGCCTCGCGCGCCGGCTTTCAAGGGGGTTTTGCCCCGCGGCATCGCCGATGGGAGCGACAACCGCGCCAAGGTGACGCAAATGGAAATCCCGGCGGGGTCGATCGAACAGGCGCCGCGGAGTCTTGCCCGGCTTTCCGCGCCGGATTCCGAGTGGCGGATCGGGACCGGGCCCGATTGGACCGACGATCCCGCCGTCCGGGTTCGGACCGTGCTGCGCGACGCCGAGGTCGACGCCGCCACCCGCCACCCGCTCCGTCGGACGATCAGGGAACGCGTGCGCGAGAAGGCCGGTTCCGAGGTTCCGGTCCATGTCCGTTTCCCCACCACGCCGATTGCGACCGCGCCCACCGGTTCACCCGACGCGAGACCGTCGACCTCAGCGACAGCGCGGAACGCGCATTTCGCGACTGGCGCGAAGCCGGGGGAGCCCTTCGGGCCGACACCGCTCTCACGGCGTTGCTCGCATCCGGGCGGATGCAGGGCTACCGCGGTCCAGCGTCTCCCGGACGATCGCGATGACGGCGTGGAACATCGCTTCGGTCAGCCGGCCGGTGTTCAGGTTGTAACGCGAGCAGTGGTAGCTGTCGGCGAGCACCGTTCCGCCGTCGAGCGCGTGCATCGCGCCGTGCGCGAACTTGAAGTCGGCGATCCGGCGGCCGACCGCGCGGACCACCGAGGCATGGGCGACGGTGCCGAGCGCCAGGATCACGGCGAGCCGGGGCATCGCCTCGATCTCGCCGGCGAGGAATCGGCGGCAGGCGGTCGCCTCTCCCCCCAGCGGCCGGTTCTCCGGCGGCACGCAGCGCACCGCGTTGGTCACCCGGCAATCGACCAGGGCGAGGCCGTCGTCGATCCGCCTGTCGTAGCTGCCCGTCGCGAAGCCGAAATCGAGCAGGGTGGCGTAGAGCAGGTCGCCCGCGTAGTCGCCGGTGAACGGCCGTCCGGTCCGGTTGGCGCCGCGCAGCCCCGGGGCGAGCCCGACGACGAGCAGGCGGGCGTCGACCGGGCCGAAGGAGGGGACCGGCGCGTTGTGCCAGCCGGGCTCGGCGGCGCGGTGCCGGTCCCGGAAAGCGCCCAGGCGGGGGCACAGATCGCAGTCCGGCGGCGGTTGCCTTGGCTCCACGGGTTGCCGCTTGCGGCAGGTCAGTCCGCGTCCACGGTATCGAGATCGGGCCGCGCTGGCGTGGGCATGCGGTGCTCGGCCTGGCGGCTCTCCGTCTGGCGCGGCGCGCGCGCGATCTGCGGCGCGAGGTCCTGCAGCTCGATGAAGGTGTCGGCCTGGCGGCGCAGCTCGTCGGCGACCATCGGCGGCGAGGAGCGCAGCGTGGAAACCACGCTGACGCGCACCGCCTTGCGCTGGACCGCCTCGATCAGCCGGCGGAAGTCGCCGTCGCCGGAGAACAGGACGATATGGTCGACCTTCTTGGCCATCTCCATCACGTCGATGGCGAGCTCGATGTCCATATTGCCCTTGATCTTGCGGCGTCCCATCGCGTCGGTGAATTCCTTGGTCGGCTTGGTGACCAGCGTGTAGCCGTTATAGTCGAGCCAGTCGACCAGCGGCCGGATCGGCGAATATTCCTGATCCTCCACCAGGGCGGTGTAGTAGAATGCCCGCACCAGCCGTCCCTGGGCGGAAAACAGCTCCAACAGGCTCTTGTAGTCGATGTCGAAGCCGAGCGCCCGGGCCGCCGAGTACAGGTTCGAGCCGTCGATGAATATGGCTATGCGTTCCTGCGGATGAAAATTCATGGGTTTCGCGCCCACCTTTCGGAAACTGTCCAGCAGCGGCGATCGCAGATGCAGTTTAGCGCCCCGCACTGTTGCTTGTACATCTCTCGCACTATTCTCTTTCTGCGTGTCGCCATGTCAATACTGCGATGACAGATGATACGGCCAAGCTCGCCGATCGAGCGTTCACAACTTCGTTAGATTCCCGAGACGACGGGATCTTCGTGGCCATCGGCTCCAATCTGCCGATCTCCCGGGGCGGATCGCCGCTGGAGAGCTGCGAGCGGGCCCTGCTGGACCTCGCGCGGGAGCCGGTGCGAATCCTCGCGCGGTCGCGCTGGTACCGCTCCGCCCCGGTCCCCGCCTCCGACCAGCCCGACTTCGTCAACGGCGTGGCGCGGATCGGGACGGCGCTCTCGCCCTGCCGCCTGCTGGCGACGCTGCACGCCGTCGAGGACCGGCTCGGGCGCAGGAGGCGGGCGCGCAACGAGGCGCGGGCGATCGATCTCGACCTGATCGCCTATGGCAGGCTGTGCCGCGCCCCCGGCCGGTCCGGCGGCGGTCCGGCGCTGCCGCATCCGAGGCTCGGCGAGCGCGCCTTCGTGCTGTTGCCGCTGGGCGAGGTGGCGCCCGGCTGGCGGCATCCGGGGAGCGGCAGGACGGTTTCCCAGCTGGTTGCCGCGCTGCCGCCCGGGCAACGCTGCACGCCGCTCGCCCCGGCTCCGACCGGCGGTCTCGATGTTATTGATTTTGCTTGATAATCGTCGCGTCTTGCCCTATACCTGCCGCGACAACCGATTTTGGAGAGCGAAGCAGCGATGGCGCGCGTTACCGTAGAAGACTGTATCCTAAAGATTCCCAACCGGTTCCAGCTGGTCATGGTGGCGGCGCAGCGCTCGCGCGAGCTGTCGATCGGCGCCGAGCTGACCGTCGACCGCGACAACGACAAGAACCCGGTGGTGGCGCTGCGCGAGATCGCCGACGAGACCGTCGATACCGAGGAGATCGAGTCCGCGCTGGTCCGCAGCCTGCAGAAATACGTCGATGTCGAGGAGCAGGTCGACGAGAGCGATGCCTTCCTCGCGGCCGAGGAGGCGTTCGGCGATTTCGTCCGGATGGGCTTCGACCGCGCCGACGCGGCCGCGCCGGCGCAGGCCGACACGGGCGATGCCGGGCCCCAGATGGTCGCCTTCCAGGACATCTCGGAGGCCGAGGCCATGGACGAGGAGGACGGCCCGGCGCCGGACGACATCTGACCTCCGCCGCGCCCAGGCTTCCGCCGCGTGGCGTGGCGGGCGTGACGGTGCCGGAGCGGCGGCGGACGGCGATGGATCGGCCCGATGATCCGGCAATATGAGCTTGTCGAGCGGGTCAAGGCGTACGACCCGTCGGCGGACGAAGACGCGCTGAACCGCGCCTACGTGTTCTCGATGAAGGCGCATGGCAGCCAGACCCGGCTGTCCGGCGATCCCTATTTCTCCCATCCCGTCGAGGTCGCCGGCATCCTGTCGGAGATCAAGCTGGACTGCGCCTCGATCGTCACCGGCCTGCTGCACGACACCGTGGAGGACACGGTCGCCACGCTGTCCGAGATCGAGTCCCATTTCGGCGGCGAGATCGCCCGGCTGGTCGACGGGGTGACCAAGCTGTCGCTTCTGGAGCTTCAGTCGGACGACACGCAGCAGGCCGAGAACTTCCGCAAGCTGCTGCTCGCCAGCTCGCAGGACATCCGCGTGCTGCTGATCAAACTCGCCGACCGGCTGCACAACATGCGCACGCTGCAGCACGTGCCCGCCCAGGCCAAGCGGCGGCGGATCGCCGCCGAGACCATGGAGATCTACGCGCCGCTCGCCGAGCGGATCGGGATGCAGGAGATCAAGGACGAGCTCGCCGAGCTCGCCTTCGCCCATCTCTACCCCGACGCCGCGTCCTCGATCGAGAACCGGCTGGGCTATCTGCGCGAGAAATCGGGCGAGTCGATCCCCCATATCGTGGAGCGGGTCGGCGCGGTGCTGTCGGATGGCGGGCTGGACGCCGAGGTGTCCGGGCGCATCAAGCGCGCCTATTCGGTGTGGCGCAAGATGCAGCGCAAGAACGTCGACTTCGACCAGCTGTCGGACGTCATGGCGTTCCGCGTCGTGGTCGCCTCGGTCGAGGACTGCTACCGCGCGCTCGGCATCATCCACACCGCCTACGCCGTGGTGCCCGACCAGTTCAACGACTACATCTCGACGCCCAAGATGAACGGCTACCAGTCGCTCCATACCTGCGTCATCGGACCCGAGAGCCGCCGGATCGAGATCCAGATCCGCACCAGGGAGATGCACCGGGTCGCCGAGTACGGCGTCGCCGCGCACTGGCGCTACAAGCAGGACGAGGCGAGCACCGACGGGCGGCAATATCGCTGGCTGCGCCATTTGCTCGACATCCTGGAGCAGGCCTCCGGGCCGGAGGAGTTCCTCGAGCACACCAAGCTCGAGATGTACCAGGACCAGGTGTTCTGCTTCACCCCGGCGGGCGAGCTCATCGCCCTGCCGCGCGGCGCGACGCCGGTCGATTTCGCCTACGCCGTGCATTCCGAGGTCGGCGACCGCTGCGTCGGCGCGCGGATCAACGGCCGCATGATGCCGCTCAGGACCCAGCTCAACAACGGCGACCAGGTCGAGATCGTCACCTCCGAGACCGGTACGCCGACGCCTGCCTGGGAGGACATCGTGGTCACCGGCAAGGCGCGCGCCCGCATCCGGCGCTTCGTGCGCAGCGAACGCCGCGAGGAGTTCCTCAGGCTCGGCAAGGCGATCCTGCAGACCGGCTACCGCGATGCCGGCTACAAGCCGTCCGCCGCGGTGATCAAGCGGGTGCTCGGCAAGTTCGACGCGAAGACCGCGGACGATCTCTACGCCGCGGTGGGCGAAGGGCTGATCACCGCCGCCGACGTCATCGCGGCGATCGCGCCGAGGACGCGGCGCGGCCGCCGGGTCGCCAAGGGCGGGGAGCCGGCGAAGACGGCCGACAACGTGGTGCCCTTCGAGCGCAGGAAGAGCGCGCCCGGGGCGGGCGATACCGTCGCCGTGCCGATCCGCGGCCTGATCCCGGGCATGGCGGTGCATTACGGCAATTGCTGCCATCCGCTGCCGGGCGACCGCATCGTCGGCATCGTCACGGCGGGCAAGGGGGTGTCGATCCACACCGTGGATTGCGAGAGCCTGGAGAGCTTCCAGGCGACGCCCGAGAGATGGCTCGACGTCGCCTGGGATTTGGATACGCTGGGCGCCGATTCCCATATCGGACGCATCACCATCGTCGTCTCGAACGAGCCCGGGACGCTGGGCAATCTGACGACGATGATCGGTAACCACCTCGGCAACATCAACAATCTGAGGTTCACCAACCGGACCCCCGAATTCTTCGAGATGGTGCTCGACATCGAGGTCACCGATTCCGGCCACCTGACCGACATCATCGCCGCGCTCAGGGCGACCCCCTCGGTGACCTCGGTCGAGCGCGCACGCAGCCTCTACTGAAGCCGGCCGGACCGCGATGCCCGAACATCTTCGACTGGGAGTGAACATCGACCACGTGGCGACCATCCGGAACGCCCGCGGCGGGCGCCATCCGGACCCGGTGCGCGCCGCCCGCCTCGCCGCCGCTTGCGGCGCCGACGGCATCACCGCTCATCTCCGCGAAGACCGCCGGCACATGACGGATGGCGACATCGAGAGGCTGATCGCCGATATCGAGCTGCCGCTCAACCTGGAGATGGCGGCGACCGACGAGATGCTGGGGATCGCGCTGCGCCACTGCCCGCATGCCGCCTGCATCGTGCCCGAGCGGCGCCAGGAGCGCACCACCGAGGGCGGGCTCGACGTCGCCGGCGGGCGCGACCGCCTGGTCCGCTTCGTCGACGCTCTGAGCGCCAAGGGCATCAGGGTCTCGCTGTTCATCGAGCCCGAGGCGCGGCAGATCGAGGCGGCCGCGGCGATCGGCGCGCCGGTGGTCGAGCTGCACACCGGCGCCTATTGCGAGGCCGGCGCCGGGGATGCCCCGGCGCAGCTCGCGCGCCTCGAGGCGGCGGCCGCCGCCGCCGCCGCACTCGGGCTCGAATGCCATGCCGGGCACGGCATCGCCTTCGATTCGGTCGGACCCATCGCCCGCATCCCGACGCTGGCCGAGCTCAATATCGGTCACTTCCTGATCGGCGAGGCGATCTTCGACGGGCTCGATCGGGCCATTCGGCGCATGCGGGAGCTGATGGACGCGGCAAGGCGCGACGAGCGCGCGAGCGCGCCGGCGTGATCATCGGCGTCGGCACCGATCTGATCGACATCCGGCGCATCGAGCGGACGCTGGAGCGTTTCGGCGACCGCTTTCTGGCGCGCGTATTCACCGAGACCGAGCGCCGCCGTTCGGAACGCCGCGCCGGCCGGGCGGCGAGCTACGCCAAGCGCTTCGCCGCCAAGGAAGCCTGCGCCAAGGCGCTCGGAACCGGCTTTCGCCGCGGGGTCTACTGGCGCGATCTCGGCGTCGTCAACCTGCCGGGGGGCAAGCCCTCGATGGCGTTGACCGGGGGCGCCGCCGACCGGCTGCGGGCGCTCACCCCCGACGGCATGAGCGCGACGGTCGAGCTCACGATGACCGACGAGCCGCCGCTGGCGCACGCCGTGGTGGTGATTTCCGCCGTCCGCGACGGGGATGGGCCGCGATGATGGCGACGCGAAGGGCGGGCAGGCTGTGGGAAACGGTCAAGACCGTCGTCTACGCGGTGCTGATCGCGCTCGCCATCCGCACCGTCGCGTTCGAGCCGTTCAACATCCCCTCCGGTTCGATGAAGCCGACGCTGCTGGTCGGCGACTATCTGTTCGTCTCCAAGTATTCCTACGGCTACAGCCGGCATTCCCTGCCGCTCAGCCTGCCCCTGATCCCCGGGCGGATCCTGATGTCCGAGCCCGAGCGCGGCGACATCGCGGTGTTCAAGCTGCCGACCGACGACAAGACCGACTACATCAAGCGCATCGTCGGCCTGCCGGGCGACCGCATCCAGGTGCGCGGCGGCCGGCTCCATATCAACGGAGAGCAGATCGCGCGCCGCCGTGTCGTCGATTTCATCGAGATCGACGAGCACGGCCGGCTGCACCGGACCGCGCAGTTCGACGAGACCCTGCCGAACGGCCGGACCTACCGGATCCTCGAGCACACCGACCGGGGTCAGCTCGACAACACGCCGGTCTATGTCGTGCCGAGGGGGCACTATTTTGCGATGGGCGACAACCGGGACAACTCGCTGGACAGCCGGGTGTTGAGCGGGGTCGGATTCGTGCCGGTCGAGAACCTCGTCGGCCGCGCCGAGATCCTGTTCTTCTCGATCGACGGCTCGGCCAGCGTGTGGGAATTCTGGCGCTGGCCGAACACGATCCGCTTCAAGCGTTTCTTCGACGCCGTGGAATAGGCTTGTCCGGCGAGGACGCATTGCAGGACATAGAGGCCGCGCTCGGCTATCGCTTCGCCGACCGCGCGCTGCTCGAGGAGGCGCTGACCCACGCAAGCGCCGCCGGGGCGAGCCGCCCGTCGCTTGAAAGGCTCGAATTCCTCGGCGACCGGGTGCTCGGGCTCGGGCTCGCGGCGCTGCTCGGCGAGGCGCATCCCGACGAAGGCCCGGGCGACCTCGCGCGCCGCCACGCGAGGCTCGCCAGCGGCGCCACCCTGGCCGCGATCGGCCGCGGTATCGGGCTGCACCGGCACATCCGCATCGATCGGGGTTTCGACCGCGACTCCCTGCCGCCGTCGGTGATCGAGGACGGCTGCGAGGCGCTCATCGGGGCGGTATACCACGACGGCGGGCACGATGCGGCGATGGCGGTGGTGACCAGGTTCTGGGGCGCCATGATCGGCGACCGGCCGCCGCCCGACCCCAAGACCGCGCTGCAGGAATGGGCGCAGGCGCGCGCGCTGCCGCTGCCGCAATACGCGCTGGTGGCGACCGACGGCCCGCCGCACGCGCCGGTGCTCACCGTCGAGGCCCGCCTCGAGGGTTTGGCGCCGGTGCGCGCGAGCGCGGGATCCAAGCGCGCCGCGGAGCAGGCCGCCGCCCGCGACCTGCTCGACATCGCGGCCGCCACCGGTGGCTGACGCCGACCCGAACGCGGCGACCCGCTGCGGCTTCGTCGCGGTGATCGGCGCGCCCAATGCCGGCAAGTCGACGCTGACCAACCGCCTGGTGGGCGCCAAGGTGTCGATCGTCACCGCCAAGGCGCAGACGACCCGCCACCGGGTGAGCGGCGTTGCGGCCTGCGGGCAATCGCAGCTGGTCTATGTCGACACGCCGGGCATCTTCGCGCCCCGGCGCCGGCTCGACCGGGCGATGGTCGCCGCCGCCTGGACCGGTGCCGCCGATGCCGATATCCGCCTGCTGCTGATCGACGCGAGAAAGGGGCTCGACGACGAGGCCGCCCACATCCTCGCCGCCCTCGCCGGGGCGCGGGCGCACCGCGTGCTCGCGCTGAACAAGATCGACCTGGTGCGGCGCGAGGCCATGCTGGCGCTGTCGCGCGAAGCCAACGCGGCGTGTGCGTTCGAGGCGACATTCATGATTTCGGCGGCCACGGGGGACGGGGTGGCCGATCTCGCGCGCCATCTTGCCCGGGCGGTGCCCGCCGGGCCTTGGCTCTACCCGGAGGACCAGCTGTCCGACATGAACGACCGGCTGTTCGCCGCCGAGATCACCCGCGAGAAGCTGTTCGAGCGGCTGCACCAGGAGCTGCCCTACGCGCTGACCGTGGAGACCGACGACTGGCAGTCCTTCGACGACGGCAGCGTCCGCATCGAGCAGACGGTGTTCGTCGAGCGCGACAGCCAGAAGGGGATCGTCCTCGGGCGCCAGGGCGCGCGCATCAAGTCGGTGCGCGAGCAGGCCGCGGCCGAGCTGGAGGCGATGCTGGAGCGCCGCGTGCATCTGTTCGTCTTCGTCAAGGTGCGTCAGAAATGGGGCGACGACCCCGAGCGTTTCTCGCCCTGGGGGCTCGACTTCAACGCCTGACGGGGAAGGCGATGGATTGGCACGACCACGGCATCGTTATCGCCCGCCTCAAGCACGGGGAATCCTCGCTGGTGGTCAAGCTGCTGACCGAGAGCCACGGCCTGCACGCCGGGCTGGTGCGGGGCGGCACCGGCCGCGCCGCCCGCGCGACCTACCAGATCGGCAACCGCGTCGCCGCGACCTGGCGGGCCAGGCTTGCCGATCACCTCGGCAATTATCGGGGGGAGCTCCTGCGGGCGCACGCGGCCGAGCTGCTCGACACCGGGGGACCGCTCGCCGCGCTCGGCGCGGCGGCGGCGCTGGTCGAGGCGACGCTGCCGGAACGCGAACCCAACCGCCCGGTGTTCGAGGCCTTCGTCGCGCTGCTCGACGCGCTGGGCACCGCCGGATGGGCGGCGGCCTATGCGCGGTTCGAGGTCGCCCTGCTCGCCGCGCTCGGTTTCGGACTCGACCTCGCAAGCTGCGCCGTCACCGGGGAGACCGAGGACCTCGCCTTCGTCTCGCCGCGCACCGGGCGCGCGGTCTCCCGCGCCGCCGCCGGGACTTACGAGAATCGTCTGCTTGCCCTGCCGCCGTTCTTGATCGACCGCGGTGAGTCGGCCGATGCTGGGTCCGTGGCCGCCGCGCTTCGGCTGACCGGCCATTTCCTCGCCCGCCAGGCGCTCGCGCCCGCCGAGCGCAAGATGCCGCCGGCGCGGGCGCGGCTGCACGACGCCATGGTTCGACGTTCCGCTGGGACCCGATGACCGACCAAGCCGATCTGTTCGACTCCGCGACCCGCGAGATCCCGCTGGCCGAGGCGCTGGGCGAGCGCTACCTCGCCTACGCGCTGTCGACCATCACCGCGCGGTCGCTGCCCGACGTGCGCGACGGGCTTAAGCCGGTGCATCGCCGGCTCCTGTTCGCGATGCGCCAGCTCAGGCTCGACCCCGATGCCGGTTTCAAGAAATGCGCCCGGGTGGTCGGCGACGTGATGGGCAAGTTCCACCCGCATGGCGACCAGGCGATCTACGACGCGATGGTCCGCATGGCGCAGGACTTCGCGGTGCGCTACCCGATGGTCGAGGGGCAGGGGAATTTCGGCAATATCGACGGCGACGGGGCGGCGGCGATGCGCTACACCGAGGCGCGGCTGACGCGCTACGCGCTCGCTTTGCTGGAGGGGATCGACGAGGACGCGGTCGATTTCCGCGCCAACTACGACGGCACCGACGACGAGCCGGCGGTGCTGCCGGGTGCGGTTCCCAACCTCTTGTGCAACGGGGCGAGCGGCATCGCCGTCGGCATGGCGACCAGCATTCCGCCGCACAATCTGGGCGAGGTGTGCGACGCAGGGCTCCATTTGATCGACGATCCGGAGACGCCCAACGCGGCGCTGGTCGAGCTGGTGCCGGGGCCGGACTTCCCGACCGGCGGGGTTCTCGCCGAGCCGCGCTCGGCGATCGAGGAGGCCTACGCCACCGGGCGGGGCAGCCTGCGCCTGCGCGCGCGCTGGGAGGTCGAGAAGCTGAGCCACGGCCAGTACCAGGTGGTGGTGACCGAGATCCCCTACCAGACCCAGAAGGCGCGGCTGATCGAGCGGATCGCCGGGCTGATCGTCGAGCGCAAGCTGCCGTCGCTGGTCGACGTGCGCGACGAATCGGCGGAAGACCTGCGCCTCGTCCTCGAGCCGCGCACCCGCACCGTCGATGCGGACGCGATGATGGCCCAGCTGTTCCGCCTGACCGAGCTCGAGACCCGGGTCTCGGTGAACATGAACGTGCTCGACGGCGGCAGGGTGCCGGTGGTGATGAACCTGCGGCAGATGCTGCGGGCCTTCCTCGACCACCGGCACGACATTCTCTGCCGGCGCACCCGGCATCGCCTGGACAAGATCGCCGCGCGCCTCGAAGTGCTCGCGGGCTACCTGATCGCGTTCGCCAATCTCGACGAGATCATCCGCATCGTCCGCGAGGACGACGACCCCAAAGCGGCGATGATGGCGCGCTGGGAGATGAGCGAGGTCCAGGCCGAGGCGATCCTCAACATGCGCCTGCGCGCGCTGCGCCGGCTCGAGGAAGCGGAGATCGCAAGAGAGCACAAATCCCTCAAATCCGAGCAGCGGGAGCTGAACCGCCTGCTGAATACGGAATCGCTGCGCTGGGAGCGCATCGCCGGGGAGATCCGCGACGTCCGGGCCCGCTTCGGCGCGGACGGCGAGGGCGGCGCGCGGCGCACCCGGATCGCCGATACGCCGATCCCTGCCGAGGCTACGGACGACGCGGCGGTCGAGCGCGAGCCGATCACCGTGATCTGCTCGCAGAAGGGGTGGATACGCGCGGTGCGCGGCCACCAGGAGGATGCCGCCGGGCTCAAGTTCAAGGATGGCGACCGCAGCCGCTTCGTGCTGCACGCCCACAGCACCGACCGGCTGCTCGCCTTCGGCACCAACGGGCGCTTCTACACCATCCCCTGCGACCGCCTGCCCAACGGGCGCGGCCATGGCGAGCCGGTCCGCCTCATGGTCGAGCTCGGCAACGACCAGGATCTCGTCCGGCTGCTGGTGCATGAGCCCGGGGCGAAGCTGGTCGTCGCCGCGTCCGACGGTCGGGGATTCGTGGTGCCGGAAGACGCGGTGGTGGCGCAGACCCGCGCCGGCAAGCAGGTGCTCAACCTAGCCCCCGGGGCCGAGGCGCAGGCCTGCGCGCGCGCCGCCGGAGACAGCGTGGCCGCCGTCGGAAGCAACCGCAAGCTGCTGATATTCCCGCTTTCCGAGCTGCCCGAGATGACGCGCGGGCGCGGGGTGATCATGCAGCGCTATGCCGAGGGCGGGCTCTCCGACATCGCCGTGTTCCACCGCGCCCAGGGCCTCGCCTGGCGTTCCGGCCAAAGGACGCGGCGCGAGACCGTGCTCGAACCGTGGGCCGGAAAGCGCGGCCAGGCGGGCCGCGTCGTGCCCCGGGGCTTTCCGCGCTCCAACCGGTTCTCGCTGGACGAGCCGTAGGACGCTTTTCCGGCCGCGGAAATTGAGCCGCGGCGGCGAATCTGCTACAGAATCGGCGACATCTGTCCAGCAGGGAGCCTCCCGATGAAGAGACGCAATTTCCTTACCAAGGCCGGCGCTGGCGTCGCCGGCGCGGGGGGGGGGCCGGCCCGGCCCCGCCCCCCCCCCCCCCCCAAACACGGGGGGGAGGGGGGGGGGTTCCACCAGCCCCGGCCCCCGCAAGACCCCCGGG
>JAPPGP010000255.1:0-4973 GCA_028821395.1 Defluviicoccus sp. | reverse complement strand
GGGGGGGGCTTAATTTCAAAAATCAGGGCCTAAACGCCCCCCGCGGGCCCCCCCCCTCCCTTCCCCCCCCCTCCCCTCCCCCGGGCGGGGGGGGGGGGCGCGGCCGCGGCCGCGGCGACCACGCTCGCGGCCCCCGCCGTCGCGCAGAAGCGCATCGAGATGGTGATGGTCACCACCTGGCCGCGCGACTTTCCCGGGCTCGGGACCGGCGCGCAGCGCCTCGCCAAGCGCATCAACGACGCGACCGACGGTCGCATCCATGTCCAGTACTTCGCCGCCGGCGAGCGGGTGGGCGCCTTCGACTCCTTCGACGAGGTCGCGTCCGGCAACGCCCAAGCCTATCACGCGGCCGATTACTACTGGAAGGGCAAGCATCCCGGCTGGGCATACTACTCCTCGGTGCCTTTCGGTCTCACCTATACCGAGGTGAACGCCTGGATCCGCTTCGGCGGCGGCCAGGAGCTATGGGACGAGCTGGCCGGGAAGTTCGGCCTCAAATGCCTCGCGGCCGGCAATACCGGCGTCCAGATGGGCGGCTGGTTCAACAAGGAGATCAACTCGTCCGACGACCTCAAGGGCCTCAAGATGCGCATTCCGGGGCTTGGCGGCGACGTCATGGCCAAGCTCGGCGCCTCGCCGGTCTCGTTGCCGGGAGCCCAGATCTACGAGAACCTGGTATCCGGCGCGATCGACGCCACCGAGTGGGTGGGGCCGTGGAACGACAGCTTCCTCAAGTTCTACGAAGCCGCCAAATACTACTACTACCCCGGCATGCACGAGCCCGGGACGATGCTCTCGTTCGGTATGAACGCATCCTGGTGGGGCAAGCTCTCCAAGTCCGACCAGACCATCATCGAGTCTCTGGCCGCGGCGGAGAACGACATCATGATGGCGGAGTACAACGCCAAGAACGGCGCCGCACTCACCCGTCTGCTCACCGATCACGGCGTTAAGCTGCGCCGGTTCAACGACGATGTCTATGACAGCTTCGGCGAGGGCTCCGCGGAGGTGTTCGAAACGGTTCGGGCGCATAGCGACCTGGCCAACCGGATCCACGAGAGCTTCCTCAAGACCCGCAAGGATGTCGGCGGATGGGCCAAGATCGCCGATCAGGCCTATCTCGCCCAGCGCAACCGCGTGCTTGGTGTCTGACGCGTAGGTCGCAAGGCGGACGGGCGGTAGCGCCGCCCGTCCGCCACGCGGCTTAGGCGTATGCGATATTTCGACCCTGCCGCCGCTGGCGGGGCGTGCGGGTGACTGCCGCTGGCTGGCCGGCGACCGCGTTGCGTGGGCTCGCCCTCGCGACGGCCGCGGTCGCTTTCGTCTTTACCGTCTGCAACTACCTGATCTACTGGCGCGGCTGGCCCGGGCTCGAAGGCCTTTTCGGCCATCTCGGCGTGCTGGGCCACGCCCCGGAGGGGTCCGGCCTCGACGCCGCCGGGGCGGCGCTCGGCTGGCTCCAGCTCGCCGCCTATGCCGCCGCCGTGCTCGCGCCCTTCGCTTACGCCTGGTGGCGCGGGCGGCCGATGCGGAGCGACGCCGAGATACTGTCCGCCGCCGCCGCCTATATCGCGCGCGCCGCCTTCTGGGGCGTGCTCCTGGTCGGGCTGGTCGACATGGCGATCTCCTTCCTGCGCGTCGAGGACCTGCTGGTCGGCGCGGTCGGCGCCGAGCTCGCCGAGTCCCTCGGCCGGTCGCGGTTCCGCGGCGAGTTCGTGCACTACCCGCTGATCGGCGTGGCCCTGGTCATCGCCGCGCTCACCCGGTCTGTCGGGTTCGCCTGGCTCGCCTTCCTGATCGTGCTGGCCGAGCTGCAGATCGTCATCGCGCGCTTCGTGTTCTCCTACGAGCAGGCCTTCATGGGCGACCTGGTCCGGTTCTGGTACGCCGCCCTGTTCCTGTTCGCCAGCGCCTACACCCTGCTGCATGAGGGCCATGTCCGGGTCGACGTGCTCTATACCGGGTTCGGCGCGCGCGGCAAGGCGTGGGCCAACGCGCTGGGCGCGGCGCTGCTCGGCGTGCCGCTCTGCTGGGTGATCCTGACCCGCGGCATGGGGGACAAGTCCAATCTGATTAACGCCCCGCTGCTGAGCTTCGAGGTCTCGCAGAGCGGCTACGGCATGTACGTCAAGTACCTGATGGCCGGGTTCCTGCTGGTCTACGCGCTGTCGATGCTGGCCCAGTTCCTCAGCCAGTTCCTGGCCAGCGCCGCGACCCTGCTCGATGAGCCCGAGCCCGGCGAGAGCGGCTGATGGAAACGCTGTTCCTCGCCATTCTGATCCTGTCGATGGCGTTCGCCCTGGCGTCGGGCTATCCGGTCGCCTTCGCGCTGCCCGGCTCGGCGATCCTCAGCATCGGGCTCGCCGCGCTCACCGGCTGGCTCCTGCAAGGCGACACCGACGCCTATTTCAGCCATGGCGGGCCGACCCAGTGGCTCAACGCGGGCGTGACCAATTTCCGCGGCATCTACTGGGAGGTCGAACGCGACACCCTGATCGCGATCCCGCTCTTCGTCTTCATGGGGATCATGCTGGAGCGTTCCAAGGTGGCCGAGGACCTGCTGGTCACCATGGCGCAGCTCTTCGGGCCGATCCCGGGCGGGCTCGGGATCGCCGTCGTCTTCGTCGGCGCCCTGCTGGCCGCGACCACCGGCATCGTCGGCGCGACGGTGATCGCGATGGGGCTGATCTCGCTGCCCGTCATGCTGCGCAACAACTACTCGCGCCAGCTCGCCACCGGCACCATCAGCGCGTCGGGGACGCTGGGGCAGATCATCCCGCCCTCGATCGTGCTGATCATCCTCGCCGACCAGCTGTCGAACGCCACCGACCAGGCGAGCACGCTGCGCTCGACCGAGTACAAGCAGGCGACCGGCCAGTTCAGCATGCCGACCGAGTTCGGCCTCACCTCGACCAGCGCGGGCGACATGTTCGTCGGCGCGCTGCTGCCGGGGCTCGTGCTGGTCGGGCTCTACATGACCTACATCCTCGTCCTGTCGCTGCTCAAGCCGGGCACCGCGCCGCCGGTGCCGTTCGAGGGGCGCTACGACCGGCGCTTCGTGCAGCGCGTCCTGATCGCGCTGGTGCCGCCGCTGACGCTGATCCTGCTGGTGCTGGGCTCGATCATCCTCGGTATAGCCACGGTCAACCAGGCCGGTGCGATCGGCGCGGTCGGCGCGCTGATCATGGCCGGCTACCGTCTCCGCGCCGGGGAGAAGGGCGCGTTCACGCCGGGGCTGCTCGCCATCGCCTCGGTGCTGGCGATGGCGGTACTGCTCTATTTCTTCGACATCAACGTCAAGAACATCAAGACCGGAATCGACCAGCTCGCCGTCGCGCTGGCGGCCGTCGCCACGGTGGTCTTCGTCGCGTCGGTGCTGTGGAGCGCGTGGCGCGCCTACAAGATCGACGACACGCTGGGCGGGGTGATGATCGAGACCGCGAAGACCACCTCGCTGGTCTTCATCATCCTGCTCGGCGCGGCGATGCTGACCGCCGCCTTCCGCGCCTTCGGCGGCGAGGAGGGGGTGCGCGAGTTCCTGACCGGGCTGCCCGGCGGTTTCTACACCAAGTTCGCCGTCGTCATGGCGGTGATCTTCATCCTGGGGTTCTTCCTCGACTTCATCGAGATCGCGGTCGTCGTGGTGCCCATTATCGCGCCGATCCTGCTCGCCGACACCTCGGCCAACGTCACCGCCGTCTGGCTCGGCGTGATGATCGGCGTCAACATGCAAACCTCGTTTCTGACGCCGCCCTTCGGGTTCGCGCTGTTCTACCTGCGCGGGGTCGCGCCGCCCGAGGTCAAGACCACGCAGATCTATGTCGGCGTGGTGCCGTTCATCCTTCTCCAGCTCGTCGCGCTCGGCATCGTCGGTCTGTTCCCGGCGCTGGTGAACTACCTGCCCAACCGGGTCTATCTCGGCTCCGAGACCGCGCCGCCGCCCAAGAACCCGCGTCTCCAGCTGTGCCTGGAGGATCACCTGTTCGGCGAATACGACGCCAGGCGGGATGGGCTCCGCCGGGCGATCGAGACGGCGCGGGGTCTCGATGTGAGCTACCTGCCGGCCCCCCGGCGCCGCGCCTTCGCCGAGGGGCTCGATTCCGCGTCGGCGACGTTCGCGCATGTCGAGAAGGTGCGCGAGGCGGAGGCAGAGGTCGCCCGGATGCGCCCGTCCTACAAGCCGGTCCATCGCGAGGTCCGCGGGCTGCAGGCGGCGATGCGCCGCGCCGACGAGAGACGCGAGGCGCTCGAGGCCGAGATGCGGCGCATCGACGCCGAGGCGGATCTGTCCGCCGCCGCCGCGCTGCACGCCGAGATCGACTCGCTGGTCCGCGAGCGCCAGGCGCTGGAAGCGCGGCTGCCGTCCGGCTGGAAGGAGACCGAGAAGCGCTTCCGCAGCCTCAGCGGCGCCGAACAGCGCGCCCGCCTCGCCTATCGCCGGAACGTCGACGGCGCCTATGAGGCGGTCTCCACGCTGCGCGCCGTGGTCGGCGATGCGGGCGAGCTGGCGGCGCTGGAAGGCGCGTTGCTCGGACTGCGGGCCGTCATCGCCGACGCGGCGCCCAAGCCGGCGATGGAGGCGGTGCGCGAGGTCGAGCGCAGCATCGGCAAGGTGGCCGGCGCCGGCCAGATCCGCAGCAAGCTCTCTCGCGCGCGGCGCGAGCTCCGGCGCCGCACCCCGGACCGCGGCAAGGCGATGCGCGCCTACGACCTGGCGGTCGAAACGTTCCGTACCGAGCTTGCCTGGCGTTCGCGCGCGGCGACGGAGCTCGCGCCCGGGCTCGCCGCCTACGACCTCGCGATCCACGACACCATCGGCGTCCGGCAACAGGACCGCCTGACCGGCGATCAGGCGAGCGCGCTGTCGAGCTGCCTCGCCGTCCACCGCGACATCTCGCTCGACTTCTGAGGAATGCGCGCTAGTGTTCTGCATCTGAAATTACTTTACAGTATGATTTGAGTGTATCGAGGAT
>JAPPGP010000104.1 GCA_028821395.1 Defluviicoccus sp. | reverse complement strand
AGAACCGGGGCGGAACATCGCCACCCGGATTGTCGGTCTCGACTGAAACGCGGACGCGTTTCGACCGAGACCGACAAGAGATCGAGATTCCGATCTGATCCGTTCTAAGTTACTGATCTAAAGGGTTTTTCGCGGTAAACTGGCGCTGCGCCGTTCATGGGTCGTGTTGGTGGATCGATTGTGGCGAACGCGGCAATTTTACTGCCGATGCTTTTGTCGCCAGCGTCGGTGCACCTTGTACCGACCGGGTGGCCTTCTCCAACGACGATCTGCGGCGCATGATCGAGAGCCACATCCGCTTGAGGCGAACAATGAAGCGATTCAGGTAGAGGAAGCTGTTCGGGACGGCATAGTAGTTCAGCCATCCGTCGACCACCTTCCCCAGCCATTTCGCCGTGCCGGCGACATCGCCATGCATTCGCCTGCGCAACGCCTCCTTGATCCGTTTCAGTGTCCGGCTCATCCGCTTAGCAACCGGCTCGCGTCCCAACGTGACGGTCCCCCGCCGGGTCTCCGTGCAGTAGTGCGTGAAGCCCAGGAAGTCGAAGGTCTCCGGTCTGCCCTGCCCTCGTACGCGACGGCGCTTGCTGGCATACCGCCCGAACTCGATGAGCCGGGTCTTGTCGGGGTGTAGTTCCAAGTCGAAGCATCCGAACCGCTCCTTCGCGGCGTTCAGGAAGCGCTCTGCATCCCGCTTGTACTGGAACCCCGCCACGAGCTCGTCGGCATAACGCACGATGATCGAATCGCCATTGACCTCGCGGTTGCGCCATTTCTTCTGGAACCAGAGATCGAGGACATAGTGCAGGTAGACGTTCGCCAGGATCGGCGAAATCACAGAGCCTTGCGGCGTCCCCCGCCGGTCGTCCCGCCACTCTCCATCTTCCATGACGCCGGCGTTCAACAACTTGATGACCAGCCTGCTGACCCGCTTGTCGCCGAGGTGATGGCGCTTTCCTCGGCATGGGCCCGTATCGCCTCGGCTGCCGCCTCCGGCGCCATCAGCCGGTGCTTCAAGCCGGCCAGCACCCGTTCGCCGATGGCGGCTTCGAGCTCGTGCGGATGGATGTTGCGCCCGCCGCCTATGACGACGTCCGTGATGCGGCCCGTCGGATAGACCTCGCCGCCGGCGAAATAGGCGAGGTCGCCGGTCTCCAGCCGGTCGCCGTCGAACAGCGCGTGCGTCGCCTCCGCGTTGTCGTGATAACCCGCGGTCGACGAGGGCCGGTGAATTGCAGCCGCCTCTGGCGGCGTTCGGGCAGATCGCGGCCGGCTTCGTCGACCACGCGGAACTGATGCCCCGGGGAGCGGCGAGCCGCACGCCACGACCTCGATGGCATCGCCGTGCCCCTCCGCCACCGGCACGGCGCGCGACCGCTCCGCCAGCTCGGTCCGGTCGATCCGCTCCGCGAGCGGCTCCCTTCCGGGCCGGGGAAAGGCGAGCCCCTCGCTGCTCTTGGCGAGGCCGTAGACCCGCGGGCGCATCCGCCGGGGGCGGCGGGGTCGCGGGCCCGCGCGGCGCGCCGGCCGCCTCAAGCGCGCGCCAGAGATCGGCGGGGGTTTCCGCTTCGGCCAGCGTGGAAGCGGTAAGGCCGACCGAGAAATTCCGCTCCATGCGGCGCAGCAGCTCGGCCCGCCCCAGGCTGTCGAAGCCGAGATCCTCGCCCAGCCTGCTGTCGAGGGAGACGCGCGGGGCCTCCCGCGCGGAACGGAGCTCGCGCGACAGGGTCGCGATCAGGTGAAGCAGATGCGCCGCGTCGCCGGAGGCGGTCGGTCCGCCGCGCGATCTCGTGAGCCCGTTCTCCATGGCGAATCCAACCTCGCATTCCCGGCCGGGCTGTCAACAGCCATTCGGCGGCGGCCGCGCCGATCCTGGCATCCCCGTCGCCCGCACCTGCCGGGTCCGGCCGACTGCTGTCCGGTTTGGCCTTCGCCCCGGGCCACACCCATTCTCCCCGCCCCGCCCGTGGATCCCCGCCCGCGAGGCGGCGCCGACGCGGCGCAGGGAATCGACGCGCTTGAAGAATTCCCGCATGCTTACCGGACCGAATTGACGTAGACATTGAATTGGTAATGTCGATTTTCGTGGGGAGAAGGGAACGAATTCGATGGAGCTCCAGCGCGTGCTCGTCGTCGCCATGGCGGGAGCGGTGCCCACTCTCGTCGGTTGTAGGGGCGGGGACTTGGCCGAGCCGCTGCCACCGGTCGCGATCTCCGCGCTCGCGGCCGAGTTCGCGGCGGACGACGGCTCGCATCGACGCTTTACGGGCATCTTCGATGCACTGACGCCCGCGACCGTGACGCCGCCGCGCAGGCCCCGGACTGAGATCCGGGGCAGGCCATGACCCTGGCGGGAAATGCGGGATAGCGTGCAAGTCGAGGTCGCTTTCGACACCGCCGATTTCGGTGGCCGCCCCTTGGCCCCGGTTGGGCGGACGCCCCCGGCCCGCTCTCGCGCCGGAGCCGCCATTGCCTCCGGCTCCGGCGGCTCGGGAGCCGATACCTCTCCCGCCGCCCCTGGAGGCTCGAAGGGATAATGCCGCCCATCGCGAAGCTGGTCTTCGAGCTCCGCGAGGATCTGAGCGCGGCCAGCATGTTGCCGGCGATATCGGTCGGTGTCGTCTTCGGCGTGATTCTGATCTTCTTCGCAATCCTTTTCGGCGTTCTGGTCTTCTCCGGTCCGCTGGCGCCGTTCGTGTCCCAGGGCATCGGCATGATGGTGTTCGGCGCGTTCGCCATCTGCCTGACGATCGCCCTCGCGGGCGGCTACCGAGGGTCGATCTCGATCCAATCGACGCCTTCGGTAATGGCGCTCGCCACGATCGGCCCCGCGATCGCGCTGGAAGGGGAGGCGCTGTTCGCGACCATGGTTGCGATCATGATCGTGGGCGCGGTCGCGACGGGCGTGTGCCTTGCGGCGATCGGGCAATTTCGGCTGGCAAGCCTGCTCCGGTTCGTCCCGTACCCCGTCGCGTGCGGGGTTCTCGCCGGCACCGGCGGACTCTGCTTCATGGCCGCGCTGTCGATGATGCAGGTGACGCCGGACTGGCAAGTGGCTCATTCGCTCCTTGAATCCTCGGCCCTGTGGAGCTGGGGTCCCGGCGTGGCCTACGGTCTCGGTTTGCTCCTGATTACCAAGCGCTGGACCAATCCGTGGATACTGCCGGCGAGCTTCGTTCTTTGCTCGGCGATCTTTCACATTGGCCTGTCCCTCCTCGGTGTCTCGGAGGAACAGGCGAAGGCGTGGAGCCTGCTGTTCGCGGACATGATGGACGGAACCATATGGCCCCCTTTGCATCCAGGCGATCTGGCGCATGTCGACTGGATGGCGGTGGTCGTCCAAATTCCCAAGATGCTGGCCTGGGCGGTGGTCACCCTGCTCTGCGGGGTCATCTACCTGAGCAGCTTCGAGCTGGCCGCGAACCGGGAGATCGACTGGAACAGGGAGTTCAGGGCGGCAGGCGGGGCCAGCGTGATCTCCGGCCTGGGCGGCGGCCCGGCCGGAAGCATGAGCTCCCCATTGTCGATGCTGAACCACAGATACGGGGTCGAAACCCGTCTCACCGGCATCGTCGCCGCCCTCGCGGTGGGCTCCGTCCTGCTCTTCAACGACTTGGCGCTGACATCGATCCCGGTTCCGTTGCTGGCCGGGATGTTGCTGTTCGTGGGCGTCGGCATGCTGGACGAATGGCTCGCGGAGAGCCGCAAGCGGCTTCCTCCGACGGACTACGCCATAGTCCTGGCGATCTTCGTGACCGTCGTGTTTGTCGGTTTCGCCGAGGGCGTGGCCGTCGGGATGGCTATCACGACGGTCCTGTTCGCGGCCCGCCTCAGCCGCGTGGACTCGGTGGAGGCCGAGTTCACCGCGCGCGAACGCTCCAGCAACCGGAGCCGTCGCATCGCCAATCGGGCCATCCTGCTGGCCGAGGGCGACCGGGTCCACGGATACCGGCTGCGCGGCCATCTCTTCTTCGGCAGCGCCCACGCTTTGGCCAGCCGACTCAAGCAATCGCTTGACCGCGACCCGCCTCCGGCCTGCATCTTGCTCGACTTCGAGGCGGTCTCGGGTCTCGACTTCTCGGCCGTGAACGCCCTTTGCGGGTTCATCCGGGCTTCGCACGATTCGGGCGTAAGGGTGGCTCTTGCCGGCGCCCCCGAGAATTGCCGAACCGGGCTGGAACGCAATCTTCCCTCGTCCGTATTCGCCGACCTGATGTTCGAAACGGATCCGGATCGCGCTCTCGAGCGGGGCGAGGATATCGTGATCGCTGCGCAAAGGTCGGATCTCCGCCAACAGGACGAGTCCGGCGATGCGTTGCTGGACCGCTTCGCCGGCGATATCGAACGCCACCTTGACCGGCGTATCCAGTTCGAGGACATGGCCCACGAGCTCCGGGAGTGGCTGGAGGTCCGGGACTACGAGTCCGGCGAGGCCCTCGTGGCGGCGGACGCGCCACAGGACGGGTTGCAGCTACTGCTGCTGGGCCGGGCCTCGGCATACGAGACCGACGGCGCGCGGCTCCGCCAGTACGGCCCCGGCGACGCGATCGGGGTGCGCGGGGCGTTCGAGGCCCGCGCGGCCACGACCGACACGGTCGCGGACGAACCCTGTCGCACGTTGGTGCTCACCCCCGTCGTCAGGCGGTGGCTGGAAGAGAACCGCGCGCGGCTGATGCAGGATCTCTACGGATATCTTCTCACCGCCGACGCCAGGGGGATGGACCCTCCGGGCTTCCCGGCCGCGGACGCCCGATAGGCGTTCGCGCCGCGGTCACCCGGACTCCCCGTCCCCCGGCCGCTTCTTCTCCAGGCAGGCGCGAACGCGGTCGCGGAGGTGGGTCGGGTTGAAGGGCTTGGTCAGATAGTCCTCGGCGCCGAGCTCGACGCAGCGAACCACGCTGTCGAGCTCGTCCAGCGCCGATATCATGACGACCGGAATGCGGCACAGCGCCGAATCGGCCTTCATCGTCTCCAGCACCTGGTAGCCGTCCATCTCGGGCATCATGACGTCGAGCAGGACGAGGTCGAAGGGGCGCGCGGCCATCAGCTCCAGCGCCTGCCGCCCGCCCTCGGCGGTCGCCACGTTGTCGTAGCCCTGCCGTTTGAGGCGCCGCGTGAGCGTATAGAGGTTGTCTTCGTTGTCGTCGACGACGAGGAGGGCGGGGTCCCGGCCGCTCACGAAGCGGTTCCTTTCGGCAGCAACGCTTCGATCTTCGCCAGCAGGCGCGCGAAGTCCACCGGCTTGGTGTCGTAGTCGTCGCAGCCGGCGGCGATCGCGCTCGCCCGATCGCCCTCCATGGCGTGCGCCGAGAGCGCGACGATCGGGATGTGCCGCGTCTCCGGCGCCGACTTGATCCGCCTGGCCGCCTCCCAGCCGTCGACCACCGGCAGGCTGAGATCCATCAGGATCAGCGCCGGTGCGCCGGTGCGGGACATCTCGACGCCCTTCTCGCCATCGGTGGCGACGACGACATCGTAGCCTTTGCGCCGCAGGCGGCGCGTGAGCATGTAGATATTGTCGTCGTTGTCCTCGACATAGAGGATTCTAGCCCGCATTTCCCACCCCTGTCATGGCCCGCCCGCTTCGTCGCGGGCCTCGGCCGTATTGCCCGATACGCTCTTCGGCCCGCTCCTGGCGGGACGAACGCCCGGGCGCGACGCAGGCCGTGACAGGGGCGGGAAATGCGGGCTCGTCATGCGCCGCTTGCCCGTTCCCGGCCGTTGCCGCCCGACTGCGCCGGGTCCAGGGTCGACGGCAGCCGCGCCGTGAACGTGCTGCCGACCCCCTTCTCGCTGGTCACCTCCATGTCTCCGCCCATCATGCGGCAGAGTCGGCGGCTGATGGGGAGGCCGAGCCCCGTCCCGCCGTATTTCCGGGTGGTCGAGCTGTCGGCCTGGGCGAACTCCTCGAACACCCTGGTCTGTTGCTCCGGCGTCATGCCTATCCCGGTATCCGAGACGGCGAATTCGACCCAGTCCTTGCCGCCGACCCTCCGTCGCTCGACGGTCAGCCTGACCTCGCCGCCCTCGGTGAACTTGCAGGCGTTGCTCAGCAGGTTGAGGACAATTTGCCGCACCCGCGTCGGGTCGCCGTGCATCGCGCCGAAGTCCCTGGGATGACGGACCGCCAGCCGGTTGCCCTTCTTCCTAGCGAGCGGTTGCGCCGTTGTCGCGAGCTCTCCCATCAGCCCGGCGATGTCGATGGCCTCGGCATGGAGCTCGACTCTCCCCGCCTCGATCTTGGAGAGGTCGAGAACCTCGTCGATCAGGTGCAATAGGTGCTTGCCCGCGCGGGAGATACGTTCCAGCGGCTCGACATAGTCGTCCTGGCCGTCGTCCGCCGCGTCCTCCTCCAGCAATTCGGTGATGCCGATAATGGCGTTCAGGGGCGTGCGCAGCTCGTGGCTCATATTGGCGAGGAACTGACTCTTGGTCCGGTTGGCCTCCATCGCCTCGTCGCGCGCGACCGTCAGCCGGTCGACCAGGTCGGCCAGCTCGGCCTCGCGTTTCTTGGCGTCGGTAATGTCGGTGTAGATGCCGACGACGCTGGCGTCGGGGGACAACCTCTCGTCGATCCTGACCCAGACGCCGTTGCTGAAGCGCATCTCCACGGCGTTCATCGGGTAGTCCCGCCACTCGGCGAGGAATTCCTCGGCGGTGCCCCCGCTGTCCGGGAACATGCCGCGTTCGAAGGCGGCCCT
Source organism: Defluviicoccus sp. (assembly GCA_028821395.1). GTDB lineage: Bacteria > Pseudomonadota > Alphaproteobacteria > MPNO01 > MPNO01 > MPNO01. Next base: position 13,727 of record JAPPGP010000104.1, on the reverse strand, counting down.
GTGGATAGTCTCGCGATCGGCGCCCGGCACCAGCAGCGCGGCCACCTCCTCGCCGACCGCGTCGCGGTAGTATCGCTCGTAGTTGCTGTTGCATATGACGAGGCGGTCCTCCCCGTCGAAGACGACGAAGCCTTCCGAGACCGCCTCGATCGCCTCGGTGAGCTGGGTACGCGCCTGCAACGCCTCGTCCCGGGTCTTGCCGAGCTCCTCGACCAGCTCGCTGAGCCGCTGCTCGCGCCGCTTCATCTCGGTGATGTCGAAATAGGTCAGCATGCGTCCGCCGTTCGGCAGTGCGATGCACTGGTATTGCAGGACCATGCCGTCGGCGCGGGTCCACTCGAAGGGCGGTATGGCGCCCGCCCGGACGGCCGCGACGCGGCTGTCGAGATAGTCGTCCCACTCGTCGTCCGGAACGCCGTAGATCCCGGTGTGCCGGTTGTAGCCGATCATTTCGGCCAGGGTCGGACGGGTGTCGAAGAAATCGTCGGCAAAGCTCCACATGTCGCGGAAGGCGCGATTGGCGATCCGCGCCCGCAGATCGGACCCCATGAAGCAGATCCCGTATTCGATGGTGTCGAGGACGGCGTTGAGCTCCGCCTCGCGTTGCTTGACCTCCGTGGCGTCGCCCATCGACCCCATCAAGTGATGGGCCCGCCCGTTCTCGTCGCGTCGCGCGAGGCCGTGCTGGCGCAGCCAGTGCCAGGTCCCGTCGCCGCCGCGCCAGCGGTACTCGACCTGGAAGCGGTCGGTCAGACCCTTGAGGTGTGCGGCGAGCGCATCGAGGAACTCCCGCCGATCGTCGGGATGGATGCGGGCGAACCAGTCCTCTCCGGTCCGGAGCTGCCGCTCCTCGAAGCCCAACGCCTTGTAGAAGCCCCGCGGGCAGCTAACGATGTCGTTGGCGATGTCCCAGTTGTAGACGCCTTCTCCGAACGCCTCGACGGCGAACGCATAGCGCGCCTCGCTCTCGCGAAGCGCGGACTCCGCCCCGGCGCGGCGTTCTTCGCTCGATTCGAGCGCGCGCTCGGTTCGCCGCGTACCCGTCCTGTCGCGGCAGGACACGAGCAGGCCGCCATCCGGGATCGGATCGTACCGGATCCGGAGACAGGTCCCATCCGGCATGTCGTGATCGAGCTGGCGAAGCTCGAACCGGGAAATCTCGCGCAGGCGCCTTGCGACCAGCGCCTCGACGTCTTCCGGCCTGCAACCGCCTTGCGTCGCGGTGTGCCGCAGCAACGTCTCCAGCGGTGTCCCCGGCCGGCACAGATCGTCGGGAAACCCGCAAAGCGCAAGAAGAGACTCGTTTCGCGCGACCAGCGTCAGACCCCGGTCGAAGATGCCGAATCCGACCCCGAGCGGATCGAGTGCGGATCTCAGAAGGGCGACTTCATCCCCGAGCGGCGGGTCGATCCGGGTTCGTTCTACGGCCGGCTCGCTCGGCATGGTTCGACCTCGCTATCGTCCGGGACTGCGACGGCGGGTCATGCTATCCGGCGCGTCGACGGGTTTCCACCCGCCCGGACCGACAGTAAGAGCTTGAACAACATCGAATTCGGATTGACGACCGGTCCCGCAATACACGCTCCTGGGCTCCCAAATGAAGGTGATTTACCGCGTTGTTACAGCGCATTACGGAACCGAGCAACGTTGTCGAAATCTAAAATGCGGGCTGGCTGCAACGCTCGGTCCGTCATACCGCCGGAATTGTATCGGGTTCGCTCTCTTCCTATGGTGGCGTGCCCGAAATCGCAAGGTGGGCGGCATGTCGCTCGTGGAGATCGCGCCCGAAGAGTTCGACGTCGCGCTCGACATCGCCTATGCGACGGCGCGGAACTTCACCGGCCGACCGGTCTATGCGCGCCCGGCATGCTACCTCCACAGCGACGCCGCCGAAGCGCTCCGTCGGACGGTGCGCCTGGCGCGCGGCATCGGTCTCGGTATCTGCATTTTCGACGCGTTTCGCCCGACCGAGGCCCAGCAGGTGCTGTGGGAACACACGCCCGATCCGGAATTCCTCGCCGATCCGCGAAAGGGCTCGCCGCACTCCCGCGGCGTCGCCGTCGACCTGACCCTGCTGGGCGGCGACGGCACGCCGCTCGACATGGGGACGGCGTTCGACGCCTTCACCCCGCTGTCCCACCACGGCAGCACCGGCGTGCGCGCCGAGGCCCAGCGCAACCGCCTGGTGCTGCTCGGCCTGATGACCGCTTCCGGCTGGGACTTTTACCGCAACGAATGGTGGCACTATCAGCTGTTCGATGCCCGGTCCTACCCCCTGCGCGGGAACGGCGATCTTCCCGAACCGATGATGTGAGACCGATCGCCGCAGGAGGTCGGGCTTGCCGCAGGGGCTCAAAGCGCGCAACCTTCGCCTGGTGAGGGCCCGCATGACACGCTTTCAGATAGCAGGATGCGCGTGCCGGCTGCTGCGACGGACGCTGTGCTGCACGCTTGCAGGGCTGGCCGTCTTGACGGGCTGGGGCGGCTTTGCGGGCGCCGCCGCCGCGACCTCCGCCGTCGTCCTTATGTATCAGAGATTCGGCGACCGGAATGTGCCGTCCGCAGCGATCCGCATCGATCAGTTCGAGGCCCATCTGAAGGTGATCGCGGAGCGCGGCCTCAACGTGATGGCGCTGCCGGAAATACTGGCGGCGCTCAAGGCCAGGCGGAGTCTGCCCGACCGCACGGTCGCGCTTACCGTCGACGGCGCGTTTCTGTCCTTCTACACCGAGGCTTGGCCGAGGCTGCGGCAAGCGGAACTGCCCGTCACCCTGTTCGTCTCCACCGATGCAATCGACGAAGGGCGAGAGCATTACATGAGCTGGCAACAGATCCGCGAAGTGGTGCGCGGCGGGGCGACCATCGGCAACCAGACGGCGTCCCACAGCCAGATGCCGACGCTCGGGCGTGAGCGCAACGACCGCGACATCAAGCGAGCGTCGCGCCGTTTCGAGGAGGAGCTCGGAGCAAGACCGGAGCTATTCGCCTACCCGTACGGAGCGATGTCGCTCGCGGTGCGGGAGGTGGTGCTGGAGAACGGGTTCGCGGCGGCGCTGGGGCACCATTCGGGGGTGATCCATCCCGGTTCGCGCTTCCATTTCCTGCCGCGGTTTCCAATGAACGAGGTGCATGGCGACGCCGAGCGCTTTCGTCTCGCCGCGGATGCGCTGCCCCTGGAGGTAACCGACATCACCCCGGCGGACAGCCTGCTGGGGCCGGCCGGCAATCCGCCCAATGTGGGCTTCACCGTGGCCGGCCGCGCACTGGCCTATATCGACCTGCTCACATGCTACGCCTCGGGCCAGGGAAAGGTGCGCCTGGAACGCATCGGGCCGGCGCGGGTGGAGCTGCGGTTCAACCGGGCGTTCCCGCCCGGGCGGCCGCGCCTCAACTGCACAATGCCGGCCAGACAGGGCCGCTGGCGCTGGTTCGGCACCCAGTTCCTGGTGCCGCGCCCCTAGCTAGTTGGCCAGGCGGCGCGTGCCAGGGGTCGGGGCGGTCGCGAATTGCGGCAGGCCGGATTCGAGCTCGAGGCGGTCGAGGTCGGCGAGCGCGTTGGTGCGGATGATCGCGCGTACGGTCCGGATATAGGCTTTCCGGCGCACCGAATAGGCCTCCAGCCCGCCGGCCAGCGCGGTGGCATCCAGAAGGCGGTTTGCCCGGCGCATCTCGCCGCGCCGCGCCCGGAATGCGGCATAGGCGGGATGGGTGTTGAGGTTGGCCACGTAGGCAGCCACGGCGGCGAGCAGCTGGCTGAAACGGCGGACGCGGAACTTCTCCCCGGCCCGCATGCGCCTTGGGACCATCCCGTCGCGGCTCGTCCAGGTGCGTTCGCCGAACATCGCGTTGCCGCGCCGGACGAACCGCGAGGTGCCCCATCCGGTCTCCTCCGCCGCCTGGGCGACGGCGAGGGAGGGCGGCACGATGTCGACCCGGGACAGCAGCTCCGCGAAATCGAAAGGCTCCACCTTGTAGGCGGCGAAGACGTGCCACAGCCACCGTGCTTCGCCGGCGGGCAGGGATCCATCCCGGACATACGCCGCCCGCAGGCTCTCGATGCGATTCCGGTCGCGCAGGATCGCCTCGTTGGTGGTCAGGATCAACGGCAGCGCGATCCGGATGAACAGCGCCTTGCGCCGCTCCGTCCCACGCATCCGGGACAACCCGTCGGGCATCCGGCGCACCAGAAGGCGCGGCACCACGCCACGCTCGCGCACCCGGTCGAGACGGTAATCGAGACGCGCGAACAGCGCCTCGAGCGCTTCCACGGTCCCGTCGGGCGCCGGGCGGCCGACGTCACGGCCGCGCAAACCTTCGACCGGGGAGCGTTCAAGGTATGAGAGCCGGAAACCGCCGTCGCCCATCCCCGCGGTATCGGTCTCCGCGACCGCGACCGATGGAACCAAAGCGACCGACAGCCCGACGAACCATCCGAGGCGGACGGCTCGCCAACCTCGCGATCCAATCAACCCCTTGTCTGCTGGAAACCGGCGGGCATACACGACCCCCGGTCCAGTCTCCCTTTATCGTTGAACCGTTTCCTCTCTGTCCAGATTGGGCCGAACGGCCCCCCAGTTGCAAGAGCCTTGTGGATAACATTTTCGTTACGTCAAGGCGTCGAGCTGCTCGTGGCTCAGCGTACCGGGCACCACGGTGATGGGTATGGGAAACTTGCCCGACAGCCTGCCGGCGATCGACGAGACCAGCGGTCCGGGACCCTTCTTGTGGGTGCCGGCGCCGAGTACCAGGATGGAGATCGCCGGCTCCTCCTCGATGAGCTGCACGATCGCGTCCCGGGGCGCGCCCTCGCGGACGTAGAAGATCGGCGTGCGGCCGGTGATGGCGACGACCTCCGCAGCATGTTCCTGGAGCACCTGCTCGGCCTCTTCCCGGCCCTCCTCGCGCATTTTCTCGGCAACCGACATCCAATGCTGAAAGTCGCCCGGCTCGATGACGTAGAGCAGCGCCACCCGGCCGCCCGAGCGCTTGGCCCGGAGCGCGGCAAAGCGCAGCGCGACGTGGACTTCTTCGCTGGAATCGACGACGCAGAGGAAGACCCGCTCCCGCTGGGGCGGGGTTTCCGCGGTCGGTTCGGGGGAACCGCCGCCCGAGGCCGGGGCTTCGGTCATGGTCCGTCAACTCCGGAAGACGACGCCGGCCAGCCATCCCGCAGCGACCGCCACGACGATCGCGATCACGCCGTACAGGATCGACTGCCGATGCGCGAAATTGAAGACGCTCGCTCCCAACCCGTGCTTCCTTACAATCAGCGTGGTCTCCTGGCGCGCGAGCAGCTTACCACGGTCGAACAGGTAGACGTTCACCCGGTAGGGGCCGGTCGGCACGTTGGCCGGGAAGACGGCGGTGGTGCGAAACAGGCGCTCGCCCTGCACCGTGACACCGCCCGGGTGGTAGCCGAACAGCCCCTGGCGCGTCTTGTTGCGGATCAGCCCGTCGCGGAACGGCGCCCGCTTCGCCGCGGGGAGCTGGGTGTTGGCCGCGAGGTCGAGCGTGCCCGCGGCAATCCGGTTGGCAGCCAGGATCTCGGGCGGCGCGATGCTCTCGATCGGCCGGGTCGAGGCGACATGGTAATAGGCCGGCACGCCGCGGAAGACGACGGACTCGCCGTTGACCCAGACCCCGGCAACGCGCTCGCGCCGCCGCACCACCGCGTCGCGGTTCGGACCCAGCAGGACGACCACCACGTCGCCCGGCCCGTCTTTCACGCCGAACAGCAGGAGCTCGGTGCCGGTGAACCCGGTGGTGATCGCGACCTCGTCGCTGGACAGGTCCACCGTCAGCCTGTCGGCCGCCAGGACGGGTGCGGGGGGTGCGGCCCACAGCAGCAGGGCGAAGAGCGCCGCCGTCAGCCGGGCCGGGTTCATTCCCGCCCCCCCGGCACGCCGAGCGCGAACAAATCGTCCGGGCTCGCGACCAGCCCCCAGGCGACCCGCACGCACACCGCGAGCACGATCAACCCGAGCAGGATCCTGAGCTGTTCGCCGCGCAGCCGGGCCGAAAACCGGGCGCCGATCTGCGCGCCGATCACCCCGCCGATCAGCAGGAACAGGGCGAGGATGATGTCGACCGTCTGGTTGTTTATCGCCTGCAGCAAGGTGACGTTGGCGGTGACGAACACGATCTGGAAGAGCGATGTCCCGACCACGATGGAGGTCGGCATGCCGAGCAGGTAGATCATCGCCGGCACCATCACGAACCCGCCGCCCACGCCCATGATGGCGGCCAGCACGCCGACGAACAGGCCGATCGAGAACGGCAGCAACGCGCTGATATAGAGCTTGGAGGCGCGGAACCGCATCTTGAGCGGCAATCCGTGCACCCAGTAATGCTGGTGGAGCTTGCGGCGGGGCGCCGCCGGGTTGCGCTGGCGCTGCCAGGCGCGGACGCTCTCTGCCACCATCAGCACGCCGATGATCCCGAGAAACACCACATAGGCCACCGAGATCACGAAATCGATCTGGCCGATGCCGCGCAGCAGGGTGAACAGCCAGACGCCGAGGCTCGACCCGACGAAGCCGCCGGCGAGCAGCACCAGCCCCATCTTGACGTCGACATTGCGCCGCCGCCAGTGGGCGAGCGCGCCGGACACCGAGGCGGCGACGACCTGGTTGGCCTCGGTCGCCACCGCCACCGCGGGCGGGATGCCGATGAAGATCAGCAGCGGCGTCATCAGGAACCCGCCGCCGACGCCGAACAGCCCGGACAGGAAACCAACGCCGCCGCCGAGGCCGAGCAGCACCGCGACATTGACCGAGACCTCGGCGATCGGCAGGTAGATCTGCATCGGGGGTCAGCCCGCCCGGCTCACCGGGCGGCGAGGCCGACGATCTCGTGGACCTCGTCGAGCACCGGATCGGCGATCGCCGCGGCGCGCTCCGCACCCGCGGCGAGGACCGAGTCGACGTAGCCGGGATCGGCCATCAGCCGCCTGAGCTCGGCTGCGATCGGCGACAGCACGGCGACGGCGAGCTCGCTCAGCGCGGGCTTGAAATCGGCGAAGCCCCGCCCGCCGAACTCCGCCAGCACATCCTCGGCCGTCCGGTCGGCGAGGGCGGCGAAGATCCCCACCAGATTCGCCGCCTCGGCTCGCCCGGCGAGCCCGTCCGGCGAGTGGGGCAGGGGCTCGGGATCGGTCCGCGCGCGGCGGATCTTGTGCGCGATCGAGTCCGCGTCGTCGGTCAGGTTGATGCGCGAGGCCTCCGAGCCGTCGGACTTGCTCATCTTCGCCGCGCCGTCGCGCAGGCTCATCACCCGGGTCGCCTCGCCGAAGATCAGCGGCTCGATGAGCGGGAAGAACTCGATGCCGAAGTCGTGGTTGAACTTCTGCGCGATGTCCCGGGTCAGCTCCAGGTGCTGCTTCTGGTCCTCGCCGACCGGCACATGGGTCGCCTTGTAGGCGAGGATGTCGGCGGCCATCAGGCTCGGATAGACGTAGAGCCCGACACTTGCGTTCTCGCGCTGCTTGCCCGCCTTCTCCTTGAACTGCGTCATCCGGTTGAGCCAGCCCAGCCGCGCCACGCAGTTGAAGATCCAGGCCAGCCTGGCATGGGCGGCGACCCGGCTCTGGTTGAAGATGACGCTGCGCTCGGGGTCTATACCGGCGGCCAGGAAGGTCGCGGCGCATTCGCGGGTGTTGCGCGCCAGCTCGGCCGGGTCCTGCCAGACCGTGATCGCGTGCAAGTCGACCACGCAGTAGACGCACTCGTATCCGTCCTGCAGGCGGACGAAGTTGCGGATCGCGCCGAGATAGTTGCCGAGATGCAGGTTGCCGCTCGGCTGGACGCCGGAAAATATTCGCTTCACGGCCGGAACTCCGGACCTTCGTGCGGCGGGGAAAGGCGGGTTATCCCCCCATCGCCCGGAGGGGTCAAGCCCGCCGCCGGGCGAGAGTCCGGCGGATCTCCGCCATGTCCGCGGCCCCGAGCGCGAACGCCGCGGCGCCGTAGACCAGCTTGCCGGCGGCGATCGCGAGGACGAGCGCGAATGCCCGTTCCAGCTCGCCCCCGGCGAACATCGGCGCGAGCAGCTCGACGCCGGCCAGCAGGCAAGCGGCCATGGCAACGGTGGCGACCGCGATGCGCGGCAGCCGCCGCCGCAGCCGGGCGTCGATCCCGAGCTGGCCGCGCCGGCGCAGGACGAAGGCGAGCAGCGCGGCGTTGAGCCAGGACGCGGCCGAGGTCGCGAGCGCCAGCCCGACATGCTGGAGCGGAACCAGCAGGGCGGCGCTGAGGCCGATATTGGCGGCGACGGATATGCCGGCGATCTTGACCGGGGTCACCACGTCCTCGCGGGCGAAGAACGCGGGCGCCAGCACCTTGACCAGGACGAAGGCGGGCAGTCCGACGGCGAAGGCGGCGAGCGCCGAGGCGGTCGCCGCGGTCGAGCCGGAATCGAACGCGCCGCGTTCGAACAGCACGGCGACGACGGGCCCGGGCATGGTCAGCAGCGCCGCCGCGGCGGGCAGCGTCAGCAGCAGGGAGTATTCCAGCGCCCGGTTGAAGCTCGCCCGCCCGCCCGCCTCGTCGCCCGCGCGGAGCTGGCGCGACAGCAGCGGCAGCAGCGCCGTGCCGACCGCGATCCCGATGACGCCGAGCGGCAGCTGATAGACCCGGTCGGCATAGTAGAGATAGGACACCGCGCCGGTCGGCAGGAGCGAGGCGAGAACCACGCCGATGACCAGGTTTATCTGCTGCACCCCGGCACCGACGGCACCGGGCAGGATCTTGGCCATCAGCCGCTTCACCGGCGCCGACAGGCGCGGGCGCGGCAGGCGAAAGCTCACGCCGGCGCGGCGGCATGCCTCGATCATCCACAAGAACTGAACGACGCCGGCCGCGAACACGCCCCAGGCGAGCGCGTGGCCGGGCGTCTCCAGCATCGGCGCGAGCCCGACCAGGCACAGGATCAGGCTGAGATTGAGCAGGATCGGCGCCGCCGCGGCCGCCGCGAACCGGTCGAGCGCGTTCAGCACCCCGCCGAGCTGGGAGACCAGGGAGATGAACAGGAGATAGGGAAAGGCGATGCGGGCGAATTCGACGGCGAGATCGAATTTCTCGGGATCGTCGGCGAATCCGGGGGCGAAGAGATACATCGCCCACGGCATGGCGATCTGCATCGCGGTGCAGAACACCAGCAGGATCGCGATCAGCACGGAAAGCACGCGCTCGCTGAAACGCCTCGCCGCGTCGGCGCCGTCCTCGGTCAGGATGCGGGTGAAGAGCGGGATGAAGGCGGCCGCGAAGGCGCCCTCGGCGAACAGGCGCCGGAAAAAATTGGGCAGCTTGAACGCGACGAAAAACGCGTCCGCCACCGGCCCCGCGCCGAGCACCCCGGCGATCAGGATGTCGCGGGCGAAGCCGAGAACGCGGCTGGCCAGGGTATAACCGCCAACGGTGGCGATCGCGCTCAGCAGTCTCATGCGAGGTCCGAACGGCCCGCGCGCGGGCGGTGCAGGCTCAGGGCTCGGCCGGCGCGGCGGCCTCTTGCCCGGCCGGACCGGCCGTCTCCCCGGCGACGGCGGCGATGGAGGACAGCGCGCCAAGCAGCGCCTTGCGGATGCTCTCGATCTTGGCCTCGTGCGTGACCTTCAGCCCGAAGATGTCCTTCACGTAAAACACGTCGACCGCGGATTCGCCGTAAGTCGCGATCTGGGCGCTGCCGATCTGCACATCCTCGCCGCTCAGGGCGCGCGTCAGGGCATAGAGCAGGCCGGGGCGGTCGCGACCGTTGACCTCGACCACGGTATGGGTCGCGCTCGCGGTATTGTCGATGATCACCCGCGGCTCGACCGTGAACACGCTGTCGCGCTTTTCTCCCTGCCTGCGGATCATGTCCTCGAGCTCGCGCATCGGCCGCATGCGGCCGGTGACCGCCTGTTCGATATTGGCTTCCAGCCGGGCCAGCCGTTCGCGGCTCTCGATCGGCTCGTCGCGGCCATCCTGGACCCAGAAGGTGTCGAGCGCCATGCCGTCGGTCATGGTGAAGATCTTGGCGTCGACGATATTGGCGCCGGAAACCGCGATCGCGCCGGCGATATGGGAAAACAGCCCCGGATGGTCGGGCGCGTAGACCGTCACCTCGGTCGCCTGACGGTAGCGGTCGATCCGCGTGTCGATGCGCAGCGGGGCTTCCGAGCGCCGCGCCGCACGCACCAGGCGCGCGTGGCGAACCAGCGCCTCCGCCGGATGCGACAGCCAATAGGCGGGGTAGCCGCTCTCCAGATGGGTTTCGATCTCGCCGGCCTGGAAATCGTCGAGCGCGGCCGCGAGGCCCTGCTTGACCCGGTCGATCCGGTGGCCGCGCCCCGCCGCGGCCATGCCGCCGGTGATCGCCTCCTCGGCCGCGTAGTAGAGGTCGCGCAGCAGCGCCGCCTTCCAGGCGGTCCACACGCCGGGGCCGACCGCGCGGATGTCGGCGACCGTCAGCACCAGCAGCAGGCGCAGGCGCTCCAGCGAGCGTACCGTCTCGACGAAGTCGCTGACCGTCTTGGGATCGTTGACGTCGCGCCGGAACGCGGTGTTGCTCATCGCCAGATGCTGGCGCACCAGCCAGGCGACGGTCTCGGTCTCCTCCGGCGTCAGCCCGACCCGCGGGCAGAGCCGGAGCGCGACCCGCTCGCCGATCTCGGAATGATCGCCGCCGCGCCCCTTGGCGATGTCGTGCAGCAGGACGGCCATGTAGAGCGCGCGGCGCGACTGCACGGTCTTCACCACCTCGGTCGCGATCGGCATCTCGTCCGCGAACGCGCCGTCCTCGATACCCCGCAGGATGCCGATCGCCATGATGGTGTGCTCGTCGACCGTGAAAACGTGGTACATGTCGTGCTGCATCTGGGCGACGACCCGGCCGAAATCGGGGATGAAGCGTCCGAACACGCCCGCTTCGTTGAGCTGCCGCAAGGTCCGTTCGGGGTCCTTGGGCGAGGTCAGCATGTCGAGGAACAACCGGTTCGCCTCGGCGTCCTCGCGCAGCCCGTCTACCAGCCTGAGGTTGCGCGTGATCGCACGCAGCACCCGCGGGTGGATGTCGATCCCGCGCTCCTGCGAGGCGTGGAACAGCCGCAAGATGTCTACCGGACGGTCGGCGAACCTGGTGCCGGAGGCAAGCGCGAGGCGTCCGCTCTCGATCGCCAGGCCCTCGGGGGCGCGCTGCAGCAGGCCGAGCCCCGGCAGGCTGAAGCGGGCGCGCCGGGACTGCTCGATTTCGAGCGCGGCGCAGAAGATTCCGGTCAGGTCGCCGACCTCCTTCACCGTCAGGTAATAGTGCTTCATGAAGCGTTCGACGCCGCGCGCGCCGGCATGGTCCTTGTAGCCCAGCAGGGCGCCGAGCTCGGGCTGCCGGTCGAAGGTCAGCCGGTCGTCGCCGCGGCCCGAGAGGTAGTGGAGACGGCAGCGGACGGTGGACAGGAACCGCTGCGCCTTGTCGAAGCGAGCGGCCTCGCTCGCCCGCAGAACTCCGTGCTCGACCAAATCCGCCATTCCGCGCACCGGGTAGAGGCATTTGGCGATCCAGAACAGCGTGTGCAGGTCGCGCAACCCGCCCTTGCCGTCCTTGACATTGGGTTCGAGCACGTAGCGCGAGTCGCCCATGCGCCGGTGGCGTTCGTCGCGCTCGGCGAGCTTGGCCTCCACGAAGCCGCGTTCGGAGCCCTTCACCGCCTCCTTGCGGAATTCCTTGCGCAGCCGGTCGAACAGCCGCCTCTCGCCCCATACGTAGCGGGCCTCGAGGATGGCGGTGCGGATCGTCAGGTCCTTGCGGGAGAGCCGCAGGCAGTCTTCGACGGTCCGCGTGGCATGGCCGACCTTCAGCCCGAGATCCCACAGCATGTAGAGCACGTATTCGATCACCTGCTCGTTGCGCGGGGCGCTCTTGAAGGGCGGTACGAACAACAGGTCGATGTCGGAGAACGGTGCGAGCTCGCCGCGCCCGTAGCCGCCGACGGCGACGACGCAGAGATGCTCGCCCACGGTCGGATTGGCGGCGCGGTAGACCCGGTTGGCGGCGAGGTCGTAGACGACCCGGATGAGCTGGTCGATCAGGAAGGACCGCTCGCGCTGGGCCCGCGGTCCGCCTCCGGGCGCGGCCTCGAACCGCCGGCGGATCTCCGCCTCGCCTTCCGCCATCGCGCGCTTGAGGATCCCGAGCGCGTCGCGTCGCAGCGTGCCCGCGGCCCGTCCGTCGTCGAGCAGAAGATCGAGCTCGGCGTTGAGCGCGCCGCGATCGATGATCGCCCGTTGCCGCGAGATCCTCGCCATGCGCCGACTATAACGCGTTCGCCGCCACGGCGTATCGTGCGATGGGCCAGCCCGCTCAGAGCATGGCGCGGATACGATACAGCAGGTCGAGGGCGTCGCGCGGCGTGATCTCGTCCGGATTGACGGCGGCGAGCGCCTCCTCGACCGGCGAGGGCGCGGCGGGCGGAGGCGGCACGACGGCGGAGAACAGCGGCAGGTCGTCGGCGAGGCGGGCGAGCGCACCAGACTGCTCGCCCTTTTCCAGCGTCTCCAGCACCGCCTCGGCCCGGGCGAGCGCGCCGTCCGGCAACCCGGCCAGCCGCGCCACATGGACGCCGTAGGACCGGTTGGCGGCGCCCGGCATCACCTCGTGCAGGAAAACGATCTCGCCCTGCCACTCCTTGACCCGCATGGTCACGCATCGGAGCGCGTCCAGGCGGGTCTTGAGCGCCGTCAGCTCGTGGAAATGGGTGGCGAACAGCGCGCGCGCCCGGTTGACCTCGTGCAAGTGCTCCAGCGTCGCCCAGGCGATGGAGAGCCCGTCGAAGGTGGCCGTGCCGCGGCCGATCTCGTCGAGGACGATCAGCGCGCGCGGACCCGCCTGGTTGAGGATCGCCGCCGTCTCGACCATCTCGACCATGAAGGTCGAGCGGCCGCGCGCGAGGTCGTCGGCGGCGCCGACGCGGGAGAACAGGCGGTCGACGACGCCGATCCGCGCCGACTCGGCCGGCACGAAGGAGCCGATCTGGGCGAGGATGGCGAGCAGCGCGTTCTGACGCAGGAAGGTCGACTTGCCGGCCATGTTCGGCCCGGTCACCAGCCACAGCCGCTGCCCTTGTCCGAGGTCGCAGTCATTGGCGATGAAGGCGGCCCCGGCGTCGCGTTCGAGAAACGCCTCGACCACCGGGTGGCGCGCGCCGGTCACGGCGAAATCGAGGCTGTCGTCGATCACGGGGCGGACATAGCGCCGCTGCGTGGCGAGCTCGGCGAGCGCGACGGTGACGTCGGTATCGGCGAGCGCCGTCGCGGTCCGGGCGATCGCCTCGCCGTTCGCGGTCACCCTTGCGGCCAGCGCCTGGAAGATCTCGAGCTCCCGCGCCAGCGCCTTGTCGGACGCCGTGGCGAGCTTCTCCTCGAGCCCGGCGAGCGCGACGGTGGTATAGCGGCGCGCGCTGGCCAGGGTCTGGCGATGGATGAAGTCGTCGTGGCCGGCGATCGCGGCTTCATGGACCGGCGTCACCTCGACGAAATAGCCGAGCACGTTGTTGTGGCGGATCTTGAGAGACGCGATGCCGGTGGCCTCGGCATATTGCTTCTGAAGGTCGGCGATCAGCCGCCGGCTGCCGTCGCGCAGCGCGCGAAGCTCGTCGAGCGCCGCGTCGTGGCCGGGCGCGACGAAGCCGCCGTCGCGGGCGAGCAGCGGCAGCTCGGGGCCGAGCGCCTCGCGAAGCGCGGTCACGGTCGCAGCGTGGC
>JAPPGP010000158.1 GCA_028821395.1 Defluviicoccus sp. | reverse complement strand
ACATGCCCGAATGGCCCGACACCACGCCCATCAGGATGAACAGCGGCATCACCGAGAGCGCATAGCCCGCGGTCAGGTCGAACGGCGTGGTGCCGAGCACGATGAACGCGGTGTCCCAGCCGTCGAGCGCCGCATACCCGACCAGCCCGACGATGCCGAGCGCAATGGCGATCTTGACGCGCAGCATGATGAGCACGATCAGCGCGACCACGCCGAGGATGCCGATGACCTCGGGGCTCATCGGACCCCGACCGATCCGGCGAGCCGGAGCAGATCGCGCACGAACAATAGCGCCACCGCCAGCATCGAGCAGGCGACGCCGAGCAGGATCGGCACCCAGTGGACGATCTTGGGGATCTCCAGATCCTTGGTTTCGTCGCCGAACGCGTACATGTCGAGCGCCGGCTCGATCATGTGGATCTCCATCAGCACCAGCAGGACCAGCGCGAGCCCGGTCGAGATCGTTTCGAAGACCGGCCGGAGCCGCGGCCCGAACACCTCGTCGAGCACCTCGACGACGACGTGCTCGCGGCGCAGGAAAGTCTCGGGGATGGCCAGATAGACCATCGCGACCAGGAACAGCTCGACCAGGTCGAAGGTCCCGAAGATCGGCAGGTTGATCGCCCGCAGCGGGATATCCACCACGGTGATCATCATCATCGCGGCGAGAAACAGGACGGCGGCGCGGGTCAGATACCGCGCCGCCGTATCGAAGACCGCATCCACGCTCAAGGCGGCGTGGACCCTAGCGGCGCTTCAGCCCGCTCCAGAAGTTCTTCGAGGACGCGGCGAACTTCTCGGAATACGCCTTCATCTTGCCGTAGACCTCGCGCGCCGGCAGCCCCTTGCCCTCGAGCCCGGCGAGCCTGGCCTCGGTGACGCCCTGGGCGATGCGCTTGAACTTGGCGTCCTCGGCCTCGGACAGGTGGATCGTCTCGCCGCCCTCGCTGACGAGATAGGCCTTGCCGGGCGCGTCGGCCGCGTCCCACATGCGCCCGACCTCGCGCGCGATCCCGGTCGTCGACGAGGTGACGAGATCCTGGTGGGCCTTGGACAGCTTGCCGAACGTCTTCGGGTTCATGACGACCGAGAAGCTGGAGACGTAGGAGTACATCTCGGTCGTGTGCTTGACGAGCCCGCCCAGCTTGAACGCGGTATGCGCCCCGCCATAGTCGATGAACACGCCGTCGATGGTGCCCTTCTGCAACCCGTCGGCGATCTGGGTCGGCGGCATACCGACCGGCGTGCCGCCGAGCGCCCCGACCCACTCGCGAATCGTCGGCGAGGCGAAGCGGATGCGCAGCCCCTTCATGTCCTCGGCGGTGCGCACCGGGCGCGTCCTGGTGTGCAGATTGCCGGGCTGGTGCGTCATCAGGTAGAGCACCTTGAGCCCGCGATGCTCCTTGTCGAGCACCTCGCGCAAATCGGGCTGGTTGAGAACCAGCGTGCCGACCTCCGCGCTCGGCACCGTGTAGGGCAGTTGGATCAGCTCGTTCAACGGGAAACGGCCCGGCGTCGCGCCATGCAGGATCCAGGTGAAGTCGGCGACGCCCTTGCGCGCGATGTCGTAATACTTGGGCGGCGGGCCCATCTGGGCGCCGTGATAGAGGGCGATTTTCATCTGCCCGATCGACAGGGCTTCGAGCTTGGCGGCCCAGGCGGTGATGTATTTCGACATGAAATGGCCCGCCGGCACGAAGCCCGCGTATTTGAGCTCGACCGTCTTGGCGACGGCGGACGGCACCCAGACCAACGCCGCGACGGAAGCGGCAATCAATGCGTGCTTGTACGGCTTCATCATGATCGCATCCTCCCTTGGGGATCGTTGCATCGCGCCCCGAATCCGTTTTGTTGCCGGACATCTTAGCGAGAACGGAGCCGACGACGAAAGCGCCATTGCCGAGCGGCGATCCGCCGCGCAGTTCAACCGGCGGCGGTCACGCGCCGTTGAAGGGGCTTGCCGGATCGCGGCCCATCAACCGCCCCCAGACGTCGAAGAACTCGCGCACCGACCTGTCGTCCTGGCCGGTGCCGCCTTCCTCGCGGGCGTGGATGCTGTAGGGAATCGCGTCGCCCCGCATCGCCATCATCTGGAGCTCGGTCGCGAGATTGTCTTCCGGCACGTTGCGCCCGAACGGTCCCCAGACATCGTTGTGGTGGCGGATGCGCATGGCGCGGACGTCCTCGGGCTCGCCCTTGACCCCGAGGCCGCGGAACTCGACCAGCGTCCTGGTCGGGCTCAACGGGATCTGGCTGTCGATCCGCACCACGGTCGTCCGGACGTTGATCATCACGTCGGGAAACAGGTCGACGATGATCCATTCGTCGGGCTGAAGGCCGGGGAGCGGTTGCAGGCGGGCGTCGTCGGTACCGTAATGGGTGCCGCGCGCGTAGTCCGGCTTGAACGAGCCGAACACCAGATGGCCGTTCGGCAGATAGGTGAACTCGCGCTCGAAGAACTCCTTCCGGCTGAGATTCGTCTGCCGGTTATAGACGTGCATGATTTCGTGGTAGGGCTCGTTATTGGTGAGCTGCCACAGCTTCCAGTTCGACTCCAGCGAGGCGCGGTGGAAATGGAACGGTTCCAGCGGACGCTCGCCCAGCACCGTCTCCAGCGGGCTCAGCGCATCGCCCAGAAACTCGTCGAGCGGTTCCGCGTCGTCGTCGAGATTGACGAAGACCAGGCCCAGCCGAACCTCGGTCCGCACCTCGCGCAACCCGACCTTGGACCGGTCGATGTCGCAATGCCGGTATGCCTCGTCGCGCGGAATGGCGATGCAGCTCCCCCGGTTGTCGTAGACCCAGCGGTGGAACACGCAGGTCCAGTTCCTGGCATTGCCCGCGGGCTCCGTAACCACGACGGTGCCGCGGTGCGAGCACGAGTTGACGAACGTCCGCACCCTGCCGTCGGCGCCGCGCGCGACGACCAGCGGCTTGTCGGCGACCCGGGTGGTGCGGAAATCGTTGGCCTCGGGGATCTCGCCCTCGTGGCAGACGAATTTCCAGATGCCGCCGAAGATCTTCGCCTGCTCCTCGCGGAACAGGGCCGCGTCGGTGTAGATCGCGTTGTCTACGAAGTGGGTGCGGGGAAGCGCCGGAACCGCCTCCCACTCGGCGTGGGTTCTCGACACGGCTGTTCCTCCAGGGTGCGATCCGGGGTACACCCGATCCGTCGATCAGGCCATGACGGTAGGGCAATCCCGATCGAGCGTCAACGCGACCGGCCTCCGGCGCGCGGTCGCCCGCAACAGGCGCCGGCCGGTCCATGAAGACCGCCTTCACGGCGGCACAGCTCGCCGACCCGGAGATCGCCGCGGCCGACGGCATATTGCGCACCTGCGTGCATTACGGCTTCTGCACCGCGGTGTGTCCGACCTATGTGCTGACGCGCGACGAGAACGAGGCGCCGCGCGGGCGGATCGACCTGATCCGCGCCATGCTGGAGCGCGGCGGCCGGCCCGATCCGAAGACGGTCGGCCACATCGACTCCTGCCTCTCCTGCAACAGCTGCATGACCACCTGCGCGGTCGATGTCGACTACCTGCATCTCGCCGACATCGCGCGCGCCCATATCGAGGAGAACTACCGGCGGCCGCTCGGCGACCGCTTTATCCGCTGGCTGATCGCCCGAACCGTCACCGACCCGGCGCGCTTCGCCCGCATGACCCGGCTCGCGAGGCTGGCCCGGCCGTTCCGGGCATTGCTGCCGGGACGGCTGGGCACGCTGGTCGAGCTGGCCCCCGCCGCCCTTCCGCCGCGCCAGGATCTCGCCGGCGTCCATCCCGCCGAAGGCGGGCGGCGCCGGCGCGTCGTCCTGCTTCAGGGCTGCGTCCAGCGGGCGCAGGCGCCGGAGATCAACGCGGCAACCGTCCGGCTGCTGACCCGCCACGGCATCGAGGTCGTCGTCCCCGCCGACGCCGGCTGCTGCGGCGCGCTCACCCTGCATATGGGCAAGGCGGCCCGGGCGGAAGCGGCCGCTTCGCGCAATGTCGACGCCTGGCATGCGGAGCTCGCGCGCGGCGGCCTCGATGCCGTGGTTGTCAACGCGTCCGGCTGCGGCACGGTGGTCAAGGACTACGCCCGCCTGCTGGCCCGCGACCCGGCGCGGCGCGGCAAGGCCGCCGCCGTCGCCGCCATCGCCCGCGACGTCACCGAGTTGCTCGCCCCGGAGGAACTCCGCCTTGCGGACTCGGCGGTGCCGCTGACAATCGCCTATCACGACGCCTGCTCGCTGCAGCACGCCCAGAAGATCCGCACCCGGCCGCGCGCCTTGCTGCGCGTCGCCGGGTTCGACCTGCGCGACGTGCCGGAGGGTCACTTCTGCTGCGGCTCGGCGGGCGCCTACAGCATGCTCCAGCCCGGCATGGCCGAGGCGCTGGGCCGCCGCAAGGCCGGACATGTCGAGAGCACCGGAGCGCTGGCGCTGGCCGCCGGCAATCTCGGCTGCCTCGTCCAGCTCGCGCGCTTCACCGGGCTCCCGGCGCTGCACACGGTCGAGCTGCTCGACTGGGCGACCGGCGGCAAGCTGCCGCCCGCGCTGCACGGGGTCGCCCTGCCGGAACCGGTTGCGCGCGCCGAGACGGCGGTTGCGTCCGCCGAGCCGGCCGCGCCGCCGGTGCAAGGCGGTCCCGCCGGGCCGGCCATCTGGTAGCGTGGGGCGCCGATGCCGGGAGGGACGCGATGAGCATGGACGGGTTCTTGAACGACGCCGCGGACGGAATCGGCGCGGACAACGTCAACACGGCGGAGGAGACGCTCAAGCGCTACGGCGAGAACACCATGCCGGGCGGCGACCGGCGGCCGGCGGCGGTGCTCTATCCCGGCTCGACGGAGGACGTCGCCGCCCTGGTCCGGCTCGCCAACCGCCACAGCGTGCCGCTCTTCCCGACCTCGACCGGCAACAATATGGGGCTCGGGACCCGGTCCGCCCCGGCCGAGGGCATGGCGGTGCTCGATCTCGGCCGGCGCATGAACCGCATCCTCGAGATCGACGAGCGCATGGGCTTCGCCGCCGTCGAGCCCGGGGTGAGCTTCCAGATGCTCGCCGACGAGCTGAAGCGGCGCGGCGGGCAGTGGATGAACTCGACGACCTCCGGCCCGCCCCAGGGCGGCATGATCGGCAACGCGCTCGACAAGGGCGCCGGCTACGGCCCCTATTTCGACCATTTCGGCTTCAGCTGCGGAATGGAGGTCGTGCTGGGCTCGGGCGATGTCATCCGCACCGGCGACGGCTCGATCGAGAGCGACACGCTGGTCAACTGGCACGTGTCGAAATATTCCTTCGGGCCGATCCTGGACGGGCTGTTCGCGCAGTCGAACTACGGCATCGTCACGCGGCTCGGCGTCTGGCTGCTGCCGCGGCCGCCGGCGATCCGCTCCTTCCACTTCTGCTTCCCCGACGACGACGATCTGGAAGCGATCGTCGAGCTTTGCCGGCCGCTCAAGATGTCGAACTTCGTGCCCACCCTGTTCCGCGTCGCCAACGACCTGTACCTGATCGGGAGCGAGGTCCCGAGCCCGGCCTATGCCGAATCCGGCGGGCGCGAATCGATCAGCGACGAAGCGCGCAAGGCCTTGCAGCACGAGCATGGGCTCGGCGCCTGGACGGTATCCGGCGCCTTCTACGGCCCGTCGATGGACGCGATGGAGCCGCAGATCCAGCGGGTGGTCGACCATTTCTCCGCGGCCGGCAAGGCGACCTACATCCCGCACGAGGCGGCGCTGGAAAAACCGGCGCTGGCCTGCGCCGTCGCGTCCTTCTCCGGCGAGCCGACCCATACCGAGCTCGGCCTGCTGAAATGGCGGCCGGGCGGCGGCAATGCCTGGTTCACGCCGGGCACGCCGATGGACGGCGCGATCGCCAACGAGTTCCAGAGGCTCGGCCGCGCGATCTACGAGGCCAACGGGCTCGACTACCAGGTGATGAACGTCGCCGGGCCGCGCTTCGCCCGCGGGCTGCACGTCATATCCTTCAACCGCGAGGACGCCGACGAATGCGCCCGCGCCGATGCCGCCTATCGCGGGCTCGTCGAGGCCTTCTACGCCCGCGGCGTCGCGGTCGGCCGGGCCCCGGTCGACTGGCAGGACTTCCACATGGACAAGCTGATGCCCTCCTTCCGCGAGGCCTGCGCCGCGATCAAGCGCGCCCTCGACCCCAACGGCGTCATCGCGCCCGGCCGCTACGGCATCTACTAACTCCTGTCCGTTTCGGAATTCCCAAGAGGACGCCGGGGACTATTCCGCGGCCAGCGACCGCTTGTGGAGCTCCGTCAGCCCGAACAGCCGTTCGGCGTTCTTCCAGGCGATCGCCTCGTAGGCTTCGGTGGAGATCGAGGCGAGCGTCTGCACCGATTGGGCGACGTTCATGTGCGCGTCCGGGTGGGGGTAGTCGGTGCCCACCAGGAACTTGTCCACGCCGTATTTGCCGATCACGTGCTCCAGCAGAGACTCGTCGAGCCCGACGGCGTGGTGGAACATCTCGAAATACTCGTGCGGCGCGCGCTTGTTCATCGGCCGTCCGCGGATGTCGAAGTTGTGATAGGCGAGCGGCGATTCGAAGGTCTCGACCGTGTCGCGCAAGCGGTCTTCCAGGAACGGCAGGAAGCTCACCCCCGCCTCGGCGAACAGGAGCTTCAGCCCGGGGAAGCGGTCGAGCAGGCCGGAGTAGATCAGGCAGACCATGGCGTGCATGTAGTCGAAGGGGAAGCCGAGGCAGTTGTGCAGCCGCCAGCGGTCGAAGCGTTCGTGGCCGATCTGCCTGCTGTCCGCGTCGCCATGGAAGGCGACCACCACGCCAAGACGCTCGGCCTCGGCGAACATATCCCATAGCGGCAGCTCGTCGATCCGCCCGCCGTCGACATTGGGGCAGACCACCGCGCAGCGCAGCTTGTGCACGCCGACACAGCGCTCGAGCTCGGCGATCGCCTCGTCCGGGTGCTGCATGGTCAGGCAGAACGTCGCGATCAGCCTGCCGCCCGAGCGGTGCTCCGCATCGGCCATCCCGTCATTGTGGTTCCGGACCAGGTCGCGCGCTTCTCCGGCATCGGCGATCTCGTTGTAGACGCCGGAGTGGTTGGGAAACAGCAGCTGGCAATCGATGCCGAGCCGGTCGACGTCGCGCAGCCGGCGCTCGACGCTGCAGGTCTGCTCGACCGGGATCGAGTGGGCGACGCGCGGGTGGTTGCGTCCGAGGAACCGCATCGTCGCTCCGGCGCCGTCCGCGACGATACGCGGCCGCAAGTGCCGGTTCGGTCCCTCCATCGCGTCATAGGCCGCCTTGGGCAGAAAATGCGAATCCGCGTCGAACAGCATGGATCTCCTCCGGGTGAGGGGCGTGCGAAACCGAGCTCCGCCGAGCGGCGGGCAGGGAAGGTTACCCGTAGCGGAGTCGTCTTACCAAGCCGTTTCCGGGAGCACGGACCGCCCGGTCGCTCCGGCGAGGCGGGGGATGGACGCCTCCGGCGCGGATATTCGACGGATCGGGCCTCGACGAATTCGGGATTGTCCTTAGACTGACCGGTGGCGGCGACCCGGCGAGAGCGCGCCGGCGTCGCCGAACGGGAAGAGGAGAACGGCGATGTCCGTGGCCCTGGCCTGCTTTTCTCACAGCCCGCTTCAGCTCGGCTACGTCCCGCCCGCCGACCGCGCCGCGCATGACGGCTGGCAGCTTGCGCTGGACGGCCTCGCCGGCTGGGTCGGCGACTACGACCCGGAGCTGGTCGTGGTCTTCTATCCCGACCACTTCAACGGGTTCTTCTACCGCAGCATGCCGTCCTTCTGCATCGGGACCGAAGCGCGTGGCGGCATCGACTGGGGGGGACAGCCGGGACCGCTCGACGTTCCGGGCGATATCGCGCGGGACTGCATCGCGGCGGTCCGGAATGCCGGCATCGATGTCGCGGTGTCGCACCGGATGCTGGTCGATCACGGCGTGACCCTACCGCTAAAGCTGTTCTGCGGCGGGGTCGCGGCGCGGCCGAGCCTGCCGATCATGGTCAACTGCAACGCGCCGCCCTATCCGAGCTTCGCGCGCGTCCGCCTGCTCGGCGAAGCCGTCGGGCGCTTCCTCGCCGGGCTCGGCAAGCGCGTCCTGGTGGTGGGCTCGGGCGGGCTTTCCCACGACCCGCCGAACGCGGGTCCGGCGATGTTCGCCGACGGCTTGCCCGAACGGCTCATCGAAGGGGGCGAGTGCACCGAGGCCGACTACGACCGGCGCCAGGCGCGGGTCATTCAGGCCGGCTGCGACCTCGCCGCCGGCGGCAGCCCGTGCCTCGCGCCGGACGCCGGATGGGACATGGCCTTCATGGAGACGCTGGAGAGGGGCGAGCTCGACGCCTATGACGATGCCGAGGACGACGCGCTGTCGGCGGTCGGGGGCGTGGGTGTCCACGAGGTGCGAACCTGGACGGCGGCCTTCGCGGCGATGCGGGCGGCCGGCAGGTACGAGGCCACGATCGACTGCTACTTCGCGGTCCCCGAATGGTTGACCGGCATGGGGATCATGCGGGCGGAGGCGGCCGACGCCTGAGCGGCGCGCGGGCTCGACCCGGCACCGGGGGCGCGGAGGTCGTGAGTCCATGACCGTCGTCTGGTACTGCTTCTTCCATCGGGCCGCGCCCGCCGGCGGCCTGTCCGATGCCGAGCGCGAGCAGGTGGCGGAGGCGGTCCGCGGCTCGCCCGAGCTGCGCACGGGGTACGTCCACACGCCGTCGCCCGCACCCCATCCCCATGCCGGCCAAGACGTCGCGCCCGTGCTGGCCCTCGAGCTGGAGTTCGCGGACGCCGCCGACTGCGAAGCCGCGCTCCGGCAAGAGGGTGGGTTGCGGCGGCTCGCGGATCCCGGCTTCGTGCCAGGCCTCGCCGGAACGACGGTGTCGCAGCAGGGAATGCTGCGCCGCCTCTATGCCGTCCCCGATCCGGCCGAAGCTGGGGCCACCGGCCTCTGCTCCTACCTCGTCCACTATCCCGGCCCGGCGGAGGACGAGCAGGCCTGGCTCGGCCACTACACGACCAGCCATGCACCGCTGATGAGCGCCTTGCCGGGCGTCCGGGCCGTCGCGGTCGACACGCCTTCCGTCGTCGTGTCGGGATTGCCGTTCCGCTTCGCCGGGGCGCTGCTTCGCAACAAGGTCGCGTTCGATTCCGCCGAGGCGCTGTCGGCCGCGCTCGCTTCGCCCGCCCGAGAGGCGCTGCGCGCCGATGCGGCGGCGTTTCCGCCCCATGCCGGCGGCAGCGTCCATGTGCCGATGGAGACGCGCGTCGTGCCCGGCAGCGATTAACGCCGGTTGGCGCGACGGTCGGCGCATCGACCTTGACCCCTCCCGCCCCTGCCCATCTAATTCCCGACAGAAACAACGGGAGGACAGCCACCATGTGGTCCAGGACGGCTCTGGCTTTCGGTTTGGTTGCCGCGTTCGCGCTGTCCGGCGCCGAGGCCGCCGAGAAGACCTTCAACCTGCGCTATGCGCACCATCTTCCGGCGAAGTTCCCGCTGCACACCAAGGGGATGGTGCCGTGGGCGAAGTCGGTCGAGGACGCGTCGGGCGGGACGATCAAGATCACCATCTTCCCGTCGCAGCAGCTTGGCAAGGCCACGGATCAATACGACATGGCGAAGGACGGCATCGTCGACATCGCCTGGTACAACCCGGGCTTCATCCCCGGCCGATGGCCGATCATCTCGGCGATCGAGCTGCCATTGCTGGTGTCGGACAGCCGGCCCGCATCGACGGCCTTGACCGAGTGGTACCGGAAATACGCGCAGTACGAGATGAACGATGTCCACTTTTGCCTGGCGCATGCGCTGGAGCCGGGCGTCATCTCCAGCAAGCCCAGGAAGATCGTGATGCCGCAGGATCTCAAGGGCCTGAAGATCCGGCCGATGAACGGCACCATCGCCCGTCTGGTCAAGGATCTCGGGGGCAGCAGCGTCTACGCGCCCGGCGGAGACACGCGCGATCTCGTCGAGCGGGGCATCGCCGACGCGGTGTTCTTCTCGTGGAACTCGATGCAGATCTGGGGCATCCACAAGCCTCTCAGATACCACATGGATTTCCCAATCGCGTCGACCGCCTTCATCTGGGTGATGAACAAGGGCACCTACGCCAAGCTCTCGCCGGCGCAGAAGCAGGCGATCGACGCGCATTGCACGCCGGAATGGGCGCGCAAGGTAACGGAGGCGTTCACCGAGTGGGAGTTCCTCGGCCGCACCAAGCTGCAGAAGATGAAGGGGCACGAGGTGTACAAGATCCCGCGGGAAGCCCAGGACGCATGGCACGCGGCGGCGAAGCCGATTCGCGCCCACTGGGCGGAAGGAGCGGCCAAGAAGGGAATCGATGCCGACAAGGCCTATGAGGAGCTGATCGCGGCGTTGAAGAAGCACGACGCGCTGCTTCAGTAGCGCCTCGCCGGCCGCGGGATCGGGTGGGGCGCACGAACCCGCACCCCATCCGGTAGCCGCGTTCGCGGGCGCTCCGGACCCGTCGCAAATGATTCAAAGGGCGATCTCCGGCATCGAGATTCTGGCCGGGCTGTTCCTTGCCTTCGTCGCGGCGCTGACATTCGCCTCCGTCATCCTGCGCTATCTGTTCAGCTTCCCCGTCCCCGACAGCTTCGACATCGGACGGCTGATGATCGGGGTCGTCGTCTTCTGGGGCATCGCCGTCGCCGGCTATCGCGACGAGCACATCCAGATGGACGTGCTCTGGACCCTGGTCGGCCCGCGCGGCAAGCGCCTGATCGACATCTTCGCCACCGCCTGCTCGCTCGTCGCCATGGCGGTTTTCGCGCGGATGCTGGTGCGCAAGATCGTCGTGACCTACGAGACCACGTCGCAGACCTTCGATCTGCGGCTCGACATCTGGCCGTTCTACGCCCTGGCCTGGATCGGCATCGTCGCGGCGACGGTCCTGCTGGCGGTCCGCCTGTGGCGGCTGATGCGCCCGACCGTCCCCGCGGCCGGCGCCAAGACGCCGCCCGGATAGCGGCGGCGCGGGTGGACAACGACCTCATCGCGGGGCTCGGCTTCGCCGTCCTGTTCGTGCTCATGCTGCTGCGGGTTCCCGTCGGCATCGCCATGGCGATCGTCGGCATCGGCGGCTTCGCCAGTTTGAGCGGCATCGAGCCGGCGCTGCGCATGGTGGCGCTGTCGCCGATCCGCAACGCCACCGACTTCGCGTTCGGCCTGATCCCGCTGTTCATCCTGATGGGCGCGTTCGCCAGCGCGTCCGGCATGAGCCGCGAGCTGTTCCGCGCCGGCAACGCCTGGCTCGGGCATCGCCGCGGCGGCCTGTCGCTGGCCACCCTCTCCGCCTGCGCCGGCTTCGCGGCGATCTGCGGCTCCTCGGTCGCGACGTCGGCGACGATGGCCAGGGTCGCGCTGCCGGAGATGCGCGACTACGGCTACAGCCGCAGCGTCTCCACCGGCGTGATCGCCGCGGGCGGCACGCTCGGCATTCTCATCCCGCCGTCGGTGGTGCTGGCGGTGTACGGCATCATCACCCAGCAGGATATCGGCCGCCTGTTCGTCGCCGCCTTCATCCCGGGCTTGCTGGCGGTGGCGATGTACATGACCACCGTGCAGATCATCGCGTGGCTCAACCCGGACGCGGTGCCGGCCGGGACCCGCGCGTCCTGGCGGGAGCGGATCGCCTCGCTGCGCAACGTCTGGGCGGTGGCGCTGGTGTTCTTCTTCGTCATCGGCGGGATTTACGGGGGCGTGTTCACCCCCACCGAGGCCGCGGGCATGGGTGCGGCCGGCGCGTTCCTGATCGCAGCGATGCGGCGCAGCCTGACCCCGCGGCAAACGCTCGACTGCCTGATCGAGAGCGTACGCACCACCGGAGCGGTGTTCACGATCCTGATCGGGGCTCTGCTGTTCGGCGTCTTTCTCGCCGTTACCCAGACGCCGCAGAAGCTGACGGACCTGCTGCTCGCGCTGCCGATCGGGCCTCACGGCATCCTGCTGCTGTTGCTGCTGTTCTACCTGATCCTCGGCTGCCTGATGGATTCCCTGGCGATGATCATCCTGACGGTGCCGATCATCTTTCCGGCGATCGTCGATCTCGGGTTCGACCCCATCTGGTTCGGCGTCGTCGTGGTCATGACGGTCGAGCTGGGGTTGATCACGCCACCCTTCGGTCTCAACGTGTTCGTCATCCGCGGCGTTGCCAGGGACGTGAAGCTGTCGACCATCTACCGCGGCGTGGCGCCGTTCATCGTCACCGATGTCTTGCGTATCCTGCTGCTGGTCATGTTCCCGTCCATCGTTCTGTTCCTGCCCGACACGATGGGATGAGGGCGGCGGGTTTCCCATTCCCGCGCCCCGCGCATAGGATACGCGGCAAGCGGGGAGTCTGGATATGGCTGGCCCTATCTCGGTTGAAAGCCTGGTCGAACCCGGCCGCGTCCATCGGCGCGTCTACGCCGATCCCGACATCTTCGAGATGGAGATGGAGCGCATATTCGGGCGCGCCTGGATCTTCGTGGCCCACGAGAGTCAGCTTCGCCGGCCGGGCGATTTCCTGCGCGCCGGGATCGGGCGCGAGCCGCTGCTCGTGGTCCGGGGCGAGGACAACGAGATTCGCGTCATGCGCAATCGGTGCCTGCATCGCGGGATGCTGGTGTGCATTGCCGGCCGCGGCAACGTCGAGCGGTTCGCGTGCCCTTACCACGGCTGGGTCTATGGCCGGGACGGGCGCCTGCTGGGCGTCCCCCAGCCGGACGGATATACCAGCCCCCGCGCCCTGGGCGGCGCCGATGCCGGCCTGGCCCCGGTGCCCAGGACCGGCAGCTACCGCGGTTTCGTGTTCGCCAGCCTCGCCGAAGACGGTCCCGACCTTGGCAGCTTTCTCGGACCCGCGGCGAAGGCTCTCGACAACCTCGTCGACCGCGCTCCGGATGGCGAGATCGAGCTCGCCGGCGGCGGCTTCCGCCAGGACTACAAGGGAAACTGGAAGCTGCACATCGAGAACGCCAACGATCTCGTGCATCCCACCTTCGTCCACGAGTCCTCGATCGGCGTCGGCCGCGATTTCGAGCGCGGCGCGGCAGAGGACCCGGCGACGCAGCAGGCGCTGCAAATGTACGCGGCCAACGGGATTCCGCTGTCGGCGATGTCCGAAGCGGGAACCCGCGGCTTCCCGCGCGGCCACAGCCATATCGGCGGGTTCTACGAGTCCGGCATGATTTCGGCCATGCCCGACACGCCCGAATTCAACGCCTATCGCGAGCTTCTCGCCGCCCGGCTCGGCGCCGAGCGAGCCGATGCGGTGCTCGGCTGGGACACCTACAACCACCTGATCTATCCCAACCTCGTGCTCAACCCGCGGTTCCAGTCGATGCGCGTCGTCGAGCCCGTCGCGGTCGACCGCACGATCGCGCACAGCTTCTGCTTCCGCCTGAAGGGGGCGCCGCAATGGCTCTACGAGAGCGCGGTGCGGTTTCTCACCACGCTCAACTCTCCGGCCTCGCTGATCGCCACGGACGATCTCGAGATCTACACCGGGTGCCAGACCGGGTTCGCGGCGGCCGAGCCCGAATGGATCGACCTGGGGCGCGAGGAAGGTCGCGACCGGCCGCTCGACGGCGGCGGCTACGCGGGGTCCGGCACCAGCGAGCTGCCGATACGCACGCAATACCGCGCCTGGCTCGACTATATGCGGTCGGGGTGAGCGCCGATGGCCGACGGCCCGTCGCTCGACGATCTGCTGCTGCACCGCGAGATCGAGGACTTCCTGTTTCGCGAATGCGCGACAATCGACGACGGGCGCTACGACGACTGGGTCGACCTGTTCTGCGACGACGGAACCTACTGGGTGCCCTCGCAACCGGACCAGTCCAGCGCCTCGGACACTGCGTCGCTGATCCACGAGGGCGTCACCCTGTTACGGGCGCGGGCGCGTCGGCTGCGGCACGACAAGGCATTCGCGAACACCCCGCCGGTTCGCACCCGCCATGTCGTCGGCAACGTCGCCATTCGCGAACGGAACGGCGATGACGCCTGTCGCGTCACCGCAAGCTTCGTGATGTTCGACTATCGCGCCGACGACCAGCGCGTCTTCGCCGGCGCTTACGACTACAGCCTGCGTCGCGTAGGCGGCGAATGGCGCATCGCCGGCAAACGCGTCGACCTGCTCAACTGCGACGCGCCGCACGGCGCCCTGCTGGCGCCGTTCTGAAGGCGGAACGGGGCCGGGCGCCCGCGCCGGCGGCCAGCTTGCCGTGCCCGGCACCGTTTGTGATACTCCGCCTTCGTTGCCGGTTCGCCTCGGTCGATGAGCGCGGAGAAAGCGCCTTGGCACGCATAACGCGGGAACAGAACGAGCTCCTGGTGCGCACCGGCGCCGGCACGCCGATGGGCGAGATCTTTCGCAGCTACTGGCTGCCGGCGATGCTCTCCGAGAGGCTGCCGGAGCCGGATGGCGCCCCGATCGCCGTCAAGCTCCTGGGCGAGCGGCTGGTCGCGTTTCGCGACACCGAGGGCCGCGTCGGGCTGCTCGACGAGTTCTGCCCGCACCGCCGCGTGTCCCTCGTCTACGGCCGCAACGAAGAGTGCGGCCTGCGCTGTGTCTATCACGGCTGGAAGTTCGACGCCGACGGGCGGGTCGTCGATACGCCGACCGAGCTCAACCCCGATTTCGGCAAGACCATCGAGGTGACCGCCTATCCGACGCACGAGGCGGGCGGCATCGTCTGGACCTATATGGGTCGCGCGCCGGTGCCGCCGCCGTTCCCGGACTTCCTGTTCACCAAGCTGCCGGCGAGCCATGTGCTGGGCTACCACTACCGTCAGGAATGCAACTTCCTGCAAGGCCTCGAAGCCGATATCGACATCTCGCACCCGTCCTTTCTGCACAGCCCGATCGGACAGGCGCCGATCGACAGCACCCGCGAGGCGATGGGCGTCGATCCCAGGCCCAAGGGATTCACGCGGGACGCGGCGTTCGGCTTCCAGACGATCTGGCGCTGGAACACGCCCGATCCCGCCAAGGCGCTGTTCTGGGTGGATCCCTTCGTCGTGCCCTGCCACACGATCGTGCCGGCCGGGCGCACCAAGCTGCGCTACATCTGGCACGCCTGGGTGCCGATCGACGACGAGCACCATTGGCTCTACTACGTCCACTACGATCCCGACACGCCGGCGGACGAGGAAGAGCGGCGAACCCTCGAACACAATTTCGGCCACGACCTGATCGATCCCGCGATCGAGTACCGGTCGCGCGGCAACCTCGAGAACATGCATTTTCTCGACCGCGAGCGGCAGAAGCACGAGAACTTCTCCGGCATCCGCGGGATCGCCGCGCAGGATGTCGCGATCCTGCAAAGCATGGGGCCGATCGTCGACCGGAGCCTCGAGCAGATCGGCTCGCGCGACGTGCTCGTGATGCAGCTGCGGCACTACTTGCTCGACATGATCCGCAAGCAGATGGCCGGCGAAGACCTTCCGGCGCTCGACGGAACGATCGATTTTGCGGATATCGACAGCCGAATGGTGATCGTGCCCGCCGACACCCCGGTCGATCGGGTGCTGGCGCGCCGCGAATGGACATGGGGCGAGGCCAATCTGGCGGAGGCCTAGAACGGCGTCAAAGGCGGGATTCGCAGGGGAAGGACGCGGTGGACGTCGAGAAGACGATCGAGGACTTGCGCGCCAGGCTGCGGCGGCTCGAGGACGAGTCCGCCATACGCCGGTTGATGACCGACATGATGCGGAAGGCCGACGACCGGGAGCATCCGGACTACGGCGAGCGGATGGTCGCCTTCTATACCGATGACGGGAAGTGGACCAGCGCATCCGGCTTCGCCGATGTCGCGATGGACGAGCGGGGACGCGCCGCGCTCAGAAAGAAGTTCTCCCAGGGCACGAGGATCCGCGAATCCAGCCACCTGCTGGGCACGGAGTCCATCGAGGTGGACGGCGATTCGGCCGACGGCAGCTGGCTCTGCTTCGAGCCCGCGACGCTGCAGGGACCTGGCCACAGCCGCGAAGCGGTCTGGATCATGGGCCGGTACGGCTGCGAGTTCCGCCGCGTCGACGGGGAGTGGAAGCTTCGCACCGTGCGGTACGAGGGCATCTTTTGCACCCCCTATGACAAGGGCTGGACCGAGGAGCGCTTCGTCACCATCCATCCGTCCGCCGCCGGAGGCTGAGCGCGGCTTCTCCGGGACCGTTTCGCACCCGACGCCGAGAAGAGCATGGGAGAGGGAATTCCGATGAAACCGGTTTGTCTCGTCATCGGCGCCGGCGCCGGCATCGGCGGCACCGTGGGAAGGCGGTTCGCGCGGGAGGGCTACCACGCGGTGCTTTGCCGGCGCTCCGACGAGGACGGCCTGAACCGGCTGGTGGAGGCGATCAGGGGCGAGGGCGGCGACGCCACGGGCTATCTGCTCAACGCGGTGCAGCCGGACAGCATCGAGGACCGCATCGCCGCGGTCGAGGCGGAGATCGGTCCCGTCGAGGTGGCGCTCTACAATCTCGGCTCGCAGGTCGGCGGTCGAAGCCTGGAGGAGACCACCTACAAGATCTTCGAGCTAGGCTGGCGCATGGCCACCTTCGGCCTGTTCCGCACGGCGACCGCGCTGTGCCCGCGGATGGCGGAACGGGGCGGCGGCACCGTGCTGGTCACCTCCTCGACGGCGGCGGTGCGCGGCAACAGGGGCCAGCATTCGCACGCCGCCTCCATGGCCGGGAGGCGCATGCTGTGCCAGACGCTGAATGCGGAATTCGGACCCGCCGGAGTCCACATCGTCCATATCCTGATCGACGGCGCGGTCGATGCGCCGGACACGCTGGGCAAGATGCTCGGCCCGGAGAAGTTCCGCGAGCTGCGCGAGAGCCGGGGTGGAGAGCATGACGGCCTCATGCTGCCCGAGAAGATCGCCGACACCTATCTCCACCTCGCGCGCCAGCACCGCTCGACCTGGACCAACGAGCTCGACCTGCGCTCGTTCAACGACGTGCCATGGTGGAACAGCTAGCCCGCATGTCTCACCAGGGTCATGGCCTGCGCCGCGCGCAGGCGCACCGGGCATAGCGATAGGTTCTCTTGATCTCGATTTCGTAAGGCGCCTTCCGCGCGATGACGGGTTCGGTCATCGGAATCTCCCTGGCGTGGCGGGCGGTATGGTGCCTGCGACAACCGTACTATCCTTTGGCGCGGCAGGGCAGCGCGCGAAGCGACTCCGCCGGTCCGGGAACCGCGGCCAACTCCGCCTTTCTGACCGGGCAGGTCTTCATCATCGTCGCCGCCGCCGGCGTCTATTCCTGGCTGCTCACCGTGACCGGGGTCGCCACCGCCGCGACCGGCTACATCGCCGGGCTCGGCATGCCGCAGTGGATGCTGCTCCTGGTGCTCAACCTGTTCATGCTGTTCGTCGGCACGGTGCTGGATACCGCGTCGGCGATCCTGGTGCTCACCCCGCTGCTCGCCGACATCGCGCTCGCGGTGGGGGTGCACCCGGTCCATTTCGGCATCATCGCCGTCGTGAACCTCACCATCGGGACCTTCACGCCCCCCTTCGGCCTCAACATCTTCGTCGGCCAGGCGGTCTTCCGGGTTCCGCTGGCGACGCTCTATCCCGGGCTGATGCCGTTCATCGCGCTCGCCATCGCGGCGCTCATGCTGATCACCTACGTGCCCGCGTTGTCGCTGTGGATACTGGAGTTCATATAGATTTCCTTCCGGCGAACGACTGCGCCCCGCGGCGGTGTCCGCCACCCATTTTCCGTGTCCCGGCTCCCGCGAGCGTTAGCGGCGGCGCGGCAATGCCCCACGCGGAACAGCCGGTCGGGTCGGACGATGCTCTTGATCGAAGTCATTTGCTTCGCCGACGATTTGCTCGATAAACGGCGAGCGAGGATGGGCGAGACCCTGCATGGATTCGAGGGGGGTGGCACGGGATGCACGACCTGACGGGCGTTTCCAGGGGTGACCGGTACCGGGCACTCGGTTTCAGCACCTTCGCGTTCACCGTGTGTTTCGCGGTCTGGACGATCTTTTCCATCATCGGCGTCAAGATCAAACAGGATCTCGGGCTGTCGGAGACCGAGTTCGGCATCCTGGTGGCCACGCCGGTCCTGACCGGATCGGTCAGCCGGATCTTTCTCGGCGTCTGGACCGAGCAGTACGGCGGGCGCCTGGTCTTCACCATCCAGATGCTGGCCACCGCCGTGGCGTGCTGGCTGCTCTCCGAGGTGCGGACCTATGAGGTGTTCCTGCTCGCCGCGCTCGGCGTCGGGCTGGCCGGCGGGTCGTTCATCGTCGGCATCGCCTACACCTCGCAATGGTTTGAGAAGGACCACCAGGGCACGGCGCTCGGCATCTTCGGGGTGGGCAATGTCGGCGCCGCGGTCACCAATTTCGGCGCGCCCTTCCTGGTCATCGCCTTCGGCTGGGAGCAGACCGCGCAGATCTATGCGGTGCTGCTGGCGCTGACCGCCGTCGCCTTCTACCTGCTGGCGAGGCCCGACCCCGGCGAGGTGGCGCGCAAGCGCGAGGGCCGCAAGCCGGTCTCCGCCCGCGAACAGCTCGCGCCGCTCAGGAGCCTGCAGGTGTGGCGCTTCGCCACCTACTATTTCTTCGTGTTCGGCGGCTTCGTCGCGCTCGCCTCCTACCTGCCGCGCTTCTATGTCGGCGCCTACGACCTGTCGCTGGCCACCGCCGGCATGCTGGCGGCGGCCTATTCGATGCCGGGTTCGATTTTTCGTGCGCTCGGCGGCTGGATGTCGGACAGGTGGGGCGCGCGGCTCGTGATGTATCTGACCTTCATCGTGTCGCTGGCCTGCCTGTTCGTGATGAGCTATCCCCGCACCCAGTACATCGTCCAGGGCATCGACGCCCCCGTGCAGTTCACTTTCGGCGTCAGCCTGCCGGTCTTCGTCTTCCTCAGCGTGCTGCTGGGCTTCGTGATGTCGCTCGGCAAGGCCGCCGTCTACAAGCACATCCCGGTCTACTACCCCCATCATGTCGGCTCGGTCGGCGGGCTGGTCGGCATGATCGGCGGGCTCGGCGGCTTCGTTCTGCCGATCACCTTCGGCATCCTGAACGACTGGTTCGGGGTCTGGACCAGCTCCTTCATGCTGCTGTTCGCCATCGTGCTGGTGAGCACGGTCTGGATGCACGTGGCAATCCGTCTGATGGAGCGCCGCCGTCACCCGGCGCTGGTCGAGGAACGCTATCTCAGCGACGTGCCGGACGTGCCGCAGCCGCCGCCGGCGGCGGCGCGCTAGACCCGGGAGCGGAGAGCGATGGCCAAGAACCTGACCAGCTGGGATCCGGAAGACGAGGCGTTCTGGGAGGCGGACGGCAAGCGCATCGCCACCCGCAATCTGTGGATCTCGATCCCCTGCCTGCTGTGCGGCTTCGCGGTGTGGCTATACTGGGGGATCATCACCGTCCAGATGATCAACCTGAAGTTTCCGTTCTCCCAGGCGGAGCTGTTCACCCTGGCCGCGATCGCCGGGTTGAGCGGTGCGACGCTCCGCATCCCGTCGTCCTTTTTCATCCGCATGGCGGGCGGGCGCAACACGATCTTTCTCACCACGACGCTGCTGATCATTCCGGCGGCGGGCACCGGGTGGCTGCTGCAGGACCCGACGACGCCGCTCTGGCAGTTCCAGGCCATGGCGCTGCTGTCGGGCTTCGGCGGCGGCAATTTCGCCTCTTCGATGTCGAACATTTCCTTCTTCTACCCGAAGAAGGTGCAGGGTCTTTCGCTCGGCATGAACGCCGGGCTCGGCAATTTCGGCGTCACCACGATGCAGATCCTGGTGCCGCTGGTCATGACGGTCGGCATTTTCGGCGGCTCGGCGCTGGTGCTCGCCAACTCTTCCGGCACGCTGGTCGGCAAGATCCCGGCGGGGACCGAGACCTATATCCACAACGCCGGCTATGTCTGGGTCGCCATCCTGGTTCCGCTGGCGGTCGCCGCCTGGTTCGGCATGAACAACATCACCGCCTCGCACGTCTCGCCGGGCCTCACCTCGACCGCCGAGGCGTTCGGCAAGATCCTCGGCATGCTGGGAATCGGGCTGGTCACCGCGGCGATCGGGCTGTGGCTGCTGCTGCCGGCGAAGGCCGGCGGTTCCGGGCTGGAGCTCAGCAAGTGGCTGGTGCTGCCGCTGGTCATCGCCACGACGGTGTTCGCCCTGCGGGCGATCCCCGGCACCATCCGCCAGAGCCTCGACCAGCAATACGCGATCTTCAGGAACAAGCACACCTGGGCGATGACGGTCATCTACACCATGACCTTCGGCTCCTTCATCGGCTACGCCGCCGCCTTCGGGCTGGCGATCAAGGTGGTGTTCGGCTTCCAGCATATCGAGGTCGACGGGGTGATGACCCACACGACCGTGAACCCGAACGGGCCGAGCGCCCTGATGTATGCCTGGACCGGCCCCTTCATCGGCGCGCTGATCCGCCCCATCGGCGGCATGATCTCCGACCGCCTCGGCGGCGCGCTGGTCACCCAGATCGTCTCGGTGATCATGGTCGCCTGCGCGCTCGGCGTGGCCTGGTTCCTGTCGCTCGCCTACGCCTCGCCGACGCCGGAGGACTATTTCCTGCCGTTCCTCATCCTGTTCCTGGTGCTGTTCGCGGCGACCGGCATCGGCAACGGCTCGACCTTCCGCACCATCGCCATCG
>JAPPGP010000159.1 GCA_028821395.1 Defluviicoccus sp. | reverse complement strand
GGCGCCGGCTGCACGTTCAACGACATCTGCGACCGCGACTTCGACGCCCGGGTCGCCCGCACCCGCGACCGCCCGCTGCCGAGCGGCCAGGTCACGGTGCCGGGCGCGCTGGTCTTTCTCGCCGTGCTGCTCTGCCTCGGACTCGCGATCCTGCTCGCGCTCAACCCCTTCGCCATCGCGGTGGGCGCGGCGTCGCTGGTCCTGGTGTTCACCTACCCGCTCAGCAAGCGGATCACCTACTGGCCGCAATTCGTGCTCGGCCTCGCCTTCAACTGGGGCGCCCTGCTCGGCTGGGCGGCGGTGCGCGACGAGATCTCTCTGGCGCCGGTCCTGCTCTATGCCGGCGGCATCTTCTGGACGCTGGGCTACGACACGATCTACGCCCACCAGGACCGGCGCGACGACCCCGCCGCCGGGGTCAAGTCCACCGCGCGCCGCCTCGGCCTCGGCAGCAAGCCCTGGCTCTACGCATTCTACCTCGCCGCCGCCGCCCTGTTCGCGGCGACAGGACATGCCGCCGGTCTCGGCTGGATCCTCTATGCAGGGCTTGCGCTCGCCACGATCCAGCTCGTCTGGCAGGTCGCCGCCGTCGATCTCGACGCGCCGAGGGACTGCCTCGCCAAGTTCCGCTCGAACCGGCTGTTCGGCTGGATCGTCCTTGCCTCGGCGGTCACCGCCCAGGTCGCCGGCTGAGCGCCGCCTCCGCCGCCTCGATGTCCTCCGGCCGGTTGACGTTGAAGAACGGATCGACGGGCGCGGTCGAAAACTCGGCATGGGCGAGGCGGTAGCGCGCCGTCCAGACATCGACCTTGCGGACCCCCTCGCCCACCACGGCGGCGCGCAGCGCATCGGCGAGCGCGACCGGCCAGAGCGCGAAGACCGGGTGTTCCCGCCCGTCCGAGCGCGCGGACGCGATCTCGGCGCCGTTCTCCTCGACCGCCCGCCACAGCCGCGCCACCAGATCGGCCGGCAGGAAGGGCGCGTCGCAGGCGAAGCTGGCGACATGGGAGGAACCCTGATCCCGCGCCCATTCGAGCCCCGCCAGCACGCCGGCGAGCGGGCCCGGAAAGCCCTCCACCGAATCGGGCACCATCGGGAGGCCGGTCGCGGCGAAGCGGGCGGGATCGCCGTTGGCGTTGAGCGCGAGCGGGTCCACCTGGGGCGCGGCGCGGGCGATCACGCGGTCCAGGATGGTGCGCCCGCCGATCAGCTTCAGCGCCTTGTCGCCGCCGCCCATGCGGCGCGACAGCCCGCCGGCGAGCACGATCCCGGCGATGCGCGGCCTCACGGACCCGTCCCGGCCAGCGCGGCGTCGACCCGGATGGCGTCGCTCCCCAGCGCGCGTGCCACCAGCTCGGCATCGGCCGGCACCAGGGCGGCGGTGTCCTGGACGATCCGGGCGATGTCGGCGAACGGGTCTTCCGGGACGCCCTGGATGTTCTCGCAGGCGGCGAGCCCGGCGCCCGAGGCGATGCGTTCCTCGAGCCGCGCCTTCAGCGCCCCCTCAACCAGGTCGAGGCGCTGGTCGGAGAAATCCTCGTCGCAGAGCGCGACGTAGAAGCGGGTTCGCAGCACCTCTTCCGCCGCCGCGCCGGCCGCCGCCGCGAGGTCGTTGTAGGCGGCGAGGCGCGCGCCAACGTCGCCCGCGAAGATCGTCCGCCCGTTGCCGTCGCGAAGCGGCGTCTGGAGGGCGAGCATCGCCGTCAGATGCTGGTCGATCCGCGACAGCACGTTCCGGCTCTGGCCGACATAGCTCACCGTGCGCCCGTTGCGGTAGGTCTTTGTGCGGAGATAGACGCCGGGGGCGCCGAGCGCCTCGATCGCGGCCTCGGCGTCGGGGAAGCGGCCGGCCCCGACCGGGCCCCGCCAGGCGAGGACCAGCTCCATCGCGCCCTACCCGGCGCGCGCGCCCTTGCGCTGGACCGAGGCGGGCTCCTCGCCGACCGACCGCGGGTCGGCGTCGTAGACGATGCGGTGCTCGCCCGCGAGCGCGATGAATCGCCGGCCGCGCGCGCGGCCGATCAGCGTGAGGTCGGCCTGGCGCGCGAGCTCGACCCCCCAGGCGGTGAAGCCGGAGCGCGAGACCAGGATCGGGATCCGCATCTGCACCGCCTTGATCACCATCTCGCTGGTGAGCCGCCCGGTGGTGTAGAACATCTTGCCCTCGGGCACGATGCGGTTGAGGCGCATGTAGCCCGCGATCTTGTCGACCGCGTTGTGGCGTCCGACATCCTCCATGTAGATCAGCGGCCGGTCGCGCTCGCAGAGCACGCAGCCATGGATGGCGCCTGCCTCCAGATAGAGGCTGGGGGTCGTGTTGATCGCCTTGGCGAGCGCATAGAGCCAGGACGTCCTGACCTCCGCCCCGGGGTCGAGGACGACTTCCTCGAAGGTCTCCATCACGTCGCCGAACACCGTGCCGAGCGCGCAGCCGGACGTGCGGGTACGCTTCTTCATGCGCTCCTCGAAATCGGTCTCGTGCGCGGTGCGCACGACCACCGTCTCGATCTCCTCGTCGTAGTCGACGCCGGTCACCCGGTCGCCCTGGCGCAGCATGTTCTGGTTGATCAGGTAGCCGACCGCCAGGCAGTCGACATAGTCGCCGATCGTCATCAGGGTGACGATCTCCTGGCTGTTGAGGAACAGCGTCAGCGGCCGCTCCACGGTGACCGAGGTCTCGATCGCCTTGCCGTCCTGATCGACCCCGGGCACCCGCTCGGTGAGCCGCGCGTCGGCCGGGTCCGGCTTGACCAGATAGCCCGTCATGCGGGGAATATGTCCGCCCCGGGCATCGCGGGCAACTGGCATCCGGTCCGCGCCGCCCATGGATGCCCGCCGTCCTGCGATCCACCGCTTCGCCGACACCGCCGGGTCCTGTAGATTGGCGCGCTGCAACCACAGGACGGGAGGCCGAGCCGTGTCCGAAACGGGTGCCCTGGTATCGACGGAATGGCTGGAAGCGCATCTCGACGACCCGGACGTCCGCGTCGTCGAGACCACCTGGTACCTGCCGACCGACGGACGGTCGGGGCGCGAGGAATTCGAGGGCGGGCACATCGGGGGCGCGGCGTTCTGGGACATCGACGGCATCGCCGACCCGGACGACCCGAGACCCCACATGGCGCCCTCGCCGGCGCGCTTCGCCGCCCTGATGGGCGGGCTCGGGATCGGCGATTCGACGCACGTGGTCGCCTACGACCGGGTCGGCATGATGACCGTCGGCCGGGCGTGGTGGATGCTGCGCTATTTCGGCCACGATTCGGTGTCGATCCTCGATGGCGGCTTCGTCAAGTGGGTGATGGAGGGACGGCCGACCGGGACCGGCCCGGCCGCCGAGCGCCCCGCCTCGGCCGGCTTCTCCGCCGAACCGCGCGGCGAGCGCATCTCCGACCTCGACACGATCCTGGCCGGCCTCGACGGGGCGGGCGTGCAGATCCTCGATGCGCGGGCGCCGGGCCGCTTCGCCGGCAGCGAGCCGGAGCCGCGCCCGGGCTGCCGGCCGGGCCATATCCCGGGCAGCGCGAACCTGCCCTACAACCGTCTGGTCGACCCGGATACCGGCACCGTGAGACCCCCGGACGAGCTCCGCGCCCTGTTCGCCGACGCTGGGATCGATGTCGCGAGGCCGGTCACCACCACCTGCGGGTCCGGGGTGACGGCCTCGCTGCTCGCCTTCGGGCTGCATTTGATCGGCCAGGACGAGGTCGCGGTCTATGACGGGTCGTGGTCCGAATGGGGGATGCGCACGGACACCCCGGTGGAGACCTAACTGTCGAGACCTAGCGCCGCCCGACCCGCGCTGGCAGGATGCGCGGCCTTTTAACCAGCCGACGGCCGCGCCATGAAGGAAGACACGATCATCACCACCGCCGGGCGCGATCCGGAAGCCAATTTCGGAATCGTCAACCCGCCCGTCTACCACGCGTCGACGATCACCCATGCGACGGTCGCGGCGATGCGCGAGGCGCGCGAACGCCGGTTCGAGCCCCGAATCTACACCTATGGGCGGCACGGGACGCCCACCCATTCGGCGCTGGAGGAAGCGGTGGCCGCCGTCGAGGGCGGCGAGCGGGCGGTCTGCCTCGGCTCCGGCCTGGCCGCGATCAACGCCGCCATCCTCGCCTTCGTCGAGACCGGCGACCGCATCCTGATGGCGGACAACGTCTACAGCCCGGCGCGACGCTTCTGCGACAGCTTTCTGGGCCGTTTCGGGGTCGAGACGACCTATTTCGACCCGGCCATCGGCGCCGCGATCGCCGAACTCATCGACGAGCGCACCCGCATCGTCTATGTCGAATCGCCGGGCTCGCTCACCTTCGAGATGACCGACATCCCGGCGGTCGCCGCCCCTGCGCACGAGGCCGGCGCGGTGGTGATCATGGACAACACCTGGGCCGCCGGCGTGCTGTTCAAGCCGTTCGAGCACGGCGTCGACGTCTCGGTGCAGGCGGCGACCAAGTACATCGTCGGCCATTCCGACGTGATGATGGGCACGGTCACCACCAGCGAAGCGCTGTGGCCCAAAGTGCGCCAGTCGGCCGCCGACCTCGGCGCCAATTGCGGGCCCGACGACGTCTATCTCGCGCTGCGCGGGCTGCGCACCCTCGGCGTCCGGCTGCGCCAGCATCACCAGAACGGGCTCGTCCTCGCGCGCTGGCTCCAGGACCGCCCGGAGGTCGACCGCGTGCTCCACCCCGCCCTCCCGGACGACCCCGGCCACGCGCTGTGGAAACGGGATTTTACCGGCGCCTGCGGGCTGTTCGGGGTCGTCCTCAAGCCGGCGCCGGAGGCGGCGGTAGCCGCGATGCTGGACGGCATGGAGCTGTTCTCGATGGGCGCGAGCTGGGGCGGGTTCGAGAGCCTGATCCTGCCCACCAACCCGGCGGCGATCCGCACCGCGACGCGCTGGGACGCCGGCCCGACGATACGCATCCACGCGGGGCTGGAGGACACCGGCGATCTGATCGGCGACCTCGATCGCGGCCTCGCGCGGCTCAACGCGGCACGGTGAGGCCGCTTCGTTTCGCCGCCGGTCGACCTAACTCAGTGGGCATCGACAAACCGGAAAGCGAAACCATGGGCGAAGCGGGCATTGCCGCGGTCCTCGACGCGATCTCCTGGAACGGCGACGAGCTGGTACCGGCGATCGCCCAGCAGCACGACAGCGGCGAGGTGCTGATGATGGCCTGGATGAGCCGCGACGCGGTGGCGGAGACGCTGGCCACCGGCCGGGTCTGCTACTACTCGCGCTCGCGCGGCGCGCTGTGGCGCAAGGGCGAGACCTCGGGTCAGGTGCAGGCGCTGGTCGAGCTGCGCCTCGACTGCGACGGCGACACGCTGCTGCTCGCCGTCGACCAGACCGGGGTCGCGTGCCATACCGGGCGGCGCAGCTGCTTCTTTCGCGCCCTGCGCGACGACCGGCTGGCGACCATAGCCGGGGTCGAGATCGACCCCGCGGAGCTGTACGGGAAATGACCGGAACCCACGCCCCGCCCGAGCCCGACGACATCGTCCAGGCCTCCCTGCTGACGGGATTTCTGGGGAGCGGAAAAACAACGCTTATCAACGCGTTGCTGAAACATCCCGAGATGTCGGATACGGCCGTCCTGGTCAACGAATTCGGCGAGATCGGGCTCGACCACCATCTGATCGAGCGGATCGACGAGGACACCGTGCTGCTCAACGCGGGCTGCCTCTGCTGCACCGTCCGCGACGACCTTTCCCGCGCCTTGCGCGAGCTGTTCATCAAGCGCGTCAAGGGCGACGTCCCGCCCTTTGCCCGGGTGGTGATCGAGACCACCGGGCTCGCCGATCCGGCGCCGGTCATCCATACCCTGATGACCGACCGGGTGATCGCCAACCGCTACGCGCTCGACGGCGTGG
The DNA here is from genome assembly GCA_028821395.1 of Defluviicoccus sp. Classification (GTDB taxonomy): domain Bacteria; phylum Pseudomonadota; class Alphaproteobacteria; order MPNO01; family MPNO01; genus MPNO01. Next base: position 14,851 of record JAPPGP010000159.1, on the reverse strand, counting down.
TGACGGCGGTCGACGGGGTCAATGGCGACATCCAGCTCGGCCGGCACCGCGAATCGGTCAAGCAGGCGGCGGTGGCCGACCGCATCGTTATCACCAAGGGAGACATCGCCGAGGGCGAAGACCTCGACGGCCTCGAAGCCAGCCTGCGCGCGCTCAACCCCGGCGCCGCCATCGTCCGGGCGGAGTTCGGCGCCATCCACCCCGACGCCTTGTTCGACACCGGTCTCTACGACCCGGCGACCAAGAGCCTCGACGTTCGGCGCTGGCTCCGCGACGAAGCCTATGGGGAAGACGCGCACCGCCACCACCACCACGACGTCAACCGCCACGACGACAGCATCCGCGCCTACTGCCTGCGCTACGACGAGCCGCTCGCCTGGGAGCCCTTCGTCGGCTGGATCCGCACCCTGATCGCGACGCACGGGGAGAAGCTCTTGCGCATCAAGGGGATCGTCAACGTCGCCGGCCAGGACAAGCCGATCGCGATCCACGGCGTGCAGCATCTGTTCCACGACCCCGCCCAGCTCCCCGACTGGCCCGACGGCGACACCAGGAGCCGCATCGTCTTCATCACCCAGGACCTGCCGCGGGAGACGGTCGAGCGGATTTTGGAAGACATGAAGGCGGCCGTCGGCAAGGCGGGGTAGGAAATCCGCCCGATGCGCAGGCCGGGCTCGATGAAGGCGCTGGAAGAGCTCGGCCGGGTGCGGCTCTCGCCCTCCTTCTTCATGCGCGACTTCCTGTACAGCGAGATCGCGGCGTTCCACGGCATCCCCAACATCCCCGACGACCCGGACCTCGCGATCGCCGCGGGCAGGCGGCTCTGCGAAACCCTGCTGGAACCCTTGCGCGAGACCTTCGGGACCGTCGCGGTGCGCTCGGGCTACCGCTCGGAGGCGGTCAACGGGTTCGGCAACCGGAACCGGCTCAACTGCGCCTCCAACGCGGCGAGCCGCGCGGGCCATATCTGGGACCGGCGCGATGCCGCGGGGTGCATGGGCGCCACTGCCTGCATCGTCATCCCCTGGTTCGCCGACCGCTACGCGGAGAGCGGGGACTGGCGGCCGCTCGCCTGGTTCGTCCACGACCACCTGCCCTATTCGAGGCTGTGCTTCTTCCCCCGACTCGCCGCCTTCAATATCCAGTGGCACGAGCGCCCGGCGCGGCGGATCGACAGCTATGCGCCGCCCAAGGGGTGCCTGACCCGGCCGGGCATGCCGGGCTGCGAGGCCGACCACGCGGCGCTGTATGCCGGCTTCCCGCCCTTCCGGGGTTGAGACTCAGGCGGCCTTGCGCAGCCGGTCGCGGTCGTGCGGCGTGGCGAGGTCGATGTCGGGGCCGAGCGGGACGATCCCGGTCGGGTTTACGTGCGGCATGTCGGCGTAGTAGCCGCGCTTGATGCCCGGGATGTCGGTCCGCTCGGCGATGCCGGGTAGCTGGTACAGCTCGCGCAAGTAGTTCGACAGGTTGGGATAGTCCTCGATCCGCCGCCTGTTGCACTTGAAATGGCCGTGATAGACGAAGTCGAAGCGCACCAGCGTGGGGTAGAGCCGCCAGTCCGCCTCGGTCAGGCGTTCGCCGCAGAGATAGCGCCGCTCGCCGAGCACCTCGTCGAGCCAGTCCAGCGTGTCGAACAGCGCGTTGCAGGCCTCCTCGTAGGCAGCCTGCGTCTTCGCGAAGCCGGTCCGGTAGACGCCGTTGTTGACGGTCTCGTAGATCCGCGCGTTGAAGGCGTCGATCTCGGCCCGCAAATCCTCCGGGTAGAGGTCGAGCGGGGTCGCGCCGAGAGCGTCGAACTCGCTGTTCAGCATGCGCAGGATCTCGGAGGACTCGTTGGAGACGATGGTCCATTGCCGCTTGTCGAACAGGGTCGGCACGGTGACCCGGCCGGAATAGTCGGGATCGGCGGCGACATAGGCCCGGTGCAGCTCGAACACGCCGTCGACCGGCTCGAGATCGCCGCCGATGCCTTGCGAATACGCCCAGCTCCGCGCCCGCGGCAGGTCCGAGAGCGTGATCGAGATCGCGTCCTCCAGCCCCTTGAGGTGGCGCACGATCTGCGTGCGGTGGGCCCACGGGCAGTTGGGCGCGAGGAACAGGTGGTAGCGGCCCGGCTCGGCGGGAAAGCCGGACGATCCGTCGGCGGTGATCCACGACCGGAAGACCGATTCCGCGCGCACGAAGGCGCCGCCTTCCGGGTTGCGGTATTTCGCGTCGTCGTCGATCCACGCGCCGTCGATCAGCATGCCCATGGCCGGTCCCTCCTTCGCCTGTGCGCCGCAGCGGAATCTAGCGCGTTGACGCAGGGAGTCGAGCCGGCCCCGGCTTGACCCGGCGTGGGGGCGGCCGCTTACTGTGGGTCGCCGCGACCAAGGGGACGACGATGGATTTCGAGCTTCCCGAAGAGCTTCGCATGATGAAGGACACGCTCCGGCGGTTCATCGACAACGAGGTGATCCCGATCGAGCGCGAGGCCTATGACGGCCACCTGATGGTGCCGGAGGTCCGCGAGAAGCTCGAAGCGCGCGCCCGCGAGCTCGGATTCTGGATGATCGACATCCCCGAGGAGTATGGCGGCATGGGGCTCGGACTTCTGGCCCGCGTTCTGGTCTGGGAGGAGACCGGCCGCACCATCGCCTTTCCGCGCCGCAAACCCTGGATCTTCGGCCCCGACGTGAGCCCGATCCTGCTCCAGTTCCTGCGCGACGACCAGAAGGACGACTATCTCTGGCCCTGCATAAGGGGCGAGAAATACGCCGCCTTCTGCCAGACCGAGCCGGATGCCGGCGGCGACCCGGCGAGCATGAGGACGACCGCGATCCGCGACGGCGATGAATACGTGATCAACGGCATGAAACGCTTCGTCACCGGCGGGGACCAGGCCGATTTCGCCCAGGTGGTCTGCGTCACCGACCGCGAGAAGGGCGCGCGCGGCGGCATCTCCTGCATCCTGGTGGACATGGACACGCCGGGCGTCGACGTGATCCGCCGGCAGGAAACGATGATGGACGATCGGCCCTGCGAGGTCGGCTTCCAGGACGTCCGCGTGCCGGCGGAGAACCTGATCGGCAACGAGGGCGACGGGTTCCGCATGGCGCAGAACTGGATCACCTTCGGGCGCATGCGGCACGGCTCGCTCGGCATCGGCACGATGGAGCGCTGCCTCGAGCTCGGCGCCTCCTACGCCAGGCAGCGCGTGACCTTCGGCCAACCGCTCGCCGAGCGCCAGGCCGTCCAGTGGATGCTGGTCGACACCTATGCCGAGCTGCACCAGCTCAGGCTGATGGTCTATGACGCCGCTTCGCGCTACGACCGCGGCGAGGACATCCGCTACCAGTCCTATATGTGCAAGTATATCGGCGACCGCGGCGGCTTCGAGGCGGCCGACCGCTGCCTCCAGATCCATGGCGGGATCGGGCTCACCACCGATTTGCCGATCGAGAAGCTGTGGCGCGATCTGCGCTCGTTCATGATCACCGAGGGGCCGGAAGAGATCCTCAAGATGGCGCTCGCCCGCCACGTGCTGCGCGAATACGGTTGAGCGCGATCGCCGACGGCGAAGGCAACACGCTCCGCGCCATGGCGATGATGCTGGTGGCGACCATCGCGTTCACCTCCATGCACGCGATGATCCGCCACACCGCGGAGGGCCTTCACCCCTTCGAGGTCGCGTTCTTCCGCAACCTGTTCGGCCTCGTCTTCCTCGCCCCGGTGCTGTTCCGCTACGGGATCGCGCCGCTCAGGACGCGCAAGCTCAAGGTGCACGCGCTGCGCGGCATTCTCAACCTCGCCTCGATGCTGTGCTTCTTCTACGCGATCACCATCGCGCCGTTCGCCGACGTGACCGCGCTCACCTTCACTGCGCCGATCTTCGCCAGCGCGCTCGCCATCGTGTTTCTCGGCGAACGCGTCGGTGCGGTGCGCTGGGCTGCCATCGTCATCGGCTTCTTCGGGGCGATCGTGATCCTCCGCCCCGGCTTCGGCGAGATCGGGCTCGGCCCGGTGCTGACCGTGGCCGCGGCGCTGCTCTGGGCGCTCGCGATGCTGGTCATCAAGACCCTGACGCGGACCGAATCGAGCCTCACCATCACCGCCTACATGATGATCGTGCTGGCGCCGATGTCGTTCTTCGCCGCGCTGCCGTTCTGGACCTGGCCGGCGCCGGGACAGTACCTTGAGCTGTTCATCCTCGCCGCGCTCGGCACATGCGGGCATCTCTGCCTCAACCAGGCGCTGAAGGAGGGCGACACCAGCCTGGTCTCGCCGGTCGACTACGTCCGGCTGGTCTGGGCGGCGCTGATCGGCTATCTCGCATTCGGCGAGGTGCCCGACGCGATGACCTGGATCGGCGGCTCGATGATCTGTGCGGGCGCCTGCTTCGTCGCCTGGCACGAGGGCCGGCGCAAGCCCGGAGCAAGGGAGGGAGCGTGATGGAGAGGTTCGCGATCGGCGACGTGGAGATCGCCAGCATCGTCGAGCGCGACGGTCCCTGGCGCAACCCGCTGGTTATGTATCCGAGCGCCGGGCGCGAGCAGGTCGACGAGCATTTGCGCGGCCTGCCGGATTTCGTCTACGACGCGGCAGAGGACCTGCTGATCATCACCTACCAGACCTTCGTGCTGCGCTCGCCCCGCCACACCGTGCTGATCGACACCTGCGTCGGCGCCGACAAGCCCAACCGGGGCGCCTGGCTCGACTACCCCAAGCAGCCCTGGCTCGACGGCTTCGCCGCCCTCGGCCTCCGCTTCGAGGACATCGACTACGTGTTCTGCACCCATCTGCATGTCGATCACTGCGGCTGGAACACAAGGCTGGTCGACGGACGCTGGGTGCCGACCTTCCCGCGCGCCAGATACGTCTTCGGCAGGCGGGAGTACGAGTTCTGGGCCGCCGAGACCGAGAAGGGCGCCGACCCGCCGGGCGACATCTGGCGCGATTCCTGTCTGCCGGTGGTCGAGGCCGGGCAGGCGCTGCTGGTGGACGACGACTACGCGCTCGACGATTCGATCTGGCTCACGCCGACGCCGGGCCACACGCCGGGCCATGTCTGCGTGAACCTGCAATCCAACGGCATGCGCGCCGTGTTCACCGGCGACCTGATGCACCACGCCTTGCAATGCCGCGAGCCCGACTGGCATTCCTGCTTCTGCTGGGACACTCAGATGTCGAACCGCTCGCGGCGCCGCATCCTCGAATCGGTCGCCGACACCGACACGCTGGTCGTCCCCTGCCACTTCCCCGGCACCACCGCGGGGCGGGTGGTTTCCGACGGCAAGCGTTTCGACTACCGTTTTCGCGGCGCCTGAGACGACACGCCGACCACAGGGAGACAGGAGATGAAGAAGACCATCGTGATCGCCGCGGCCGCTTCCCTCGCCGCGACGGCGGCGCACGGGAAGACTTACGACATGAAATGCGGCTTCGTGACGGTCAACGACTCGCAGCACCGCTCGGCCGAGATTTTCAAGGAGAAGGTCGCCGAGAAGACCGGCGGCGCCGTCGACGTGCGCATCTTCCCGCTCGCCCAGCTCGGCACCATCCCGCGCCAGGTCGAGGGAATCCAGCTCGGCACCCAGGAATGCTTCATCTCGCCGCCCGGCTTCTTCGTCGGCCTCAACCAGGCTTTTCAGGCGCCCGACGCCCCTGCCCTGTTCGACTCGCAGATGCACCAGCACCGCACGCTCAACCACCCGACGGTGCGCGAGAAGTTCCTGGCGCTCGCCTCGCATGCCGGGATCGTCGGCAACTACACCTGGTCGGCCGGCGGGACGGCGGTGGCCTCCAGGCGGCCGATCGAGACGCTCGACGACTTCAAGGGCCGCAAGATCCGGGTGCTCGCCACCAAAATGGAGATCGCGACGCTCAAGACCGTCGGCGCCGCCGGCATCCCGATGCCCTATTCCGAGGTCCTGCCGGCGCTCCAGCGCAAGGGAATCGACGGGGTGAGGAGCGGCATCATCGTGATGGGGCCGTCCAAGTTCTACACCGTCGCCAAGTACATCTACAACGAGAAGTCGGCCTTCATCCCGAGCGGCATGTGGCTCAACCGCAAGTGGCTCGACGGCCTGCCGGCCGCGCACCGCGCGGCGATCTTCGACATCGGCAGGGAGATGGGCGACATCACCGGCAAGATCGCCATCGAGATCACCGCAAAGTGGGAGAAGCTCTGGGTCGAGAAGGGCGGCACGGTCACCGAGCCCACCGCCGCCGACCGGGAAGAGCTGTTCCGCCGCACCCGCCCGCTCGGCGACGAGTTCCTGGGCAAGAACCCCAAGATCGCGCCGATGTACAACCTCATCAAGGCGGCCGCCGAGGCGACGAGGGGGCAGTAGGGGGGATCGAGCGGCGCCCCTCACGGTGATTCAGGCTTCGTGGGGTGGAGGGCGGAAGAGCAAGGGCAAGGTCTGGAGCCATTCCACACGGGCTTGCCCCCATCCAAAGACGACCGACCAGTTCACTTCTACGGAATTCTTTAGTACCGACAACCATACCCACGATGTACGCCTCGGCTGAACATAGCTCACAAACGGCTCATTCAGAGGGTCCATGACGGTAAGGCGCTTGACCACCCGTTTACGTCGGATTCTGAACAACTGCTCGTCCCTTGGAGCTGATCGCTGCTCAGTCAACAATGTGAAGCAGCCGATTCGCTGCAAGCGGAGAACCTCTCTCCGCCGCCGCGCTTCATGCTGATGAGCGGTTGACTGGTAGGAATTGACCGAAGCGGAGCGGCCGTCCTCAACAGGAGTGATCAAAAACCACTGTCAAGGCCGGCCCCTGCCTCCAAGTCGACTTCTACCTCGACCGATTCTTGATCGATGTTCCGCCGTGAGATGCCGCCGCTGAGCCCTTGGAGGCCAGCGGCCAGAAACAGCAACACCGCAAGCACCGGGATCGTGTAAACCATCTTCTCCCAGATCACCGAGACGGCAATCGTGATCGCCAAGATGACCGCCGCGACGATAGTTCTGTAAAGGAATGGGTGAGCCCCCACTATGGTGGCGCCTGCAATGATCGTGCGCATGTCACTTTCGCTGATTGATGGACGGCGCCGTTCCTGAACGCCGCGACCTGCCTACTCCGCGTCGATGGTGTACTTGATAGTCAGGTTGGCGGGTTTTCTCTCGATGCCAGTAACGATCGATTGGAATATGTGCCGCTCGATATAAGCGGTATCGACGGCTAGGAACTTGCGGTTCTCACCTTCTCCGTCGTAGATGCGGACGGACATCTCGCCCTTGGCGCAGGTGGTCACGCCCTCGATCTGGAGCGCGTTCATCATCGCCGTGTAGGTCCACCGCCAGTCCTCGACCTCGCACGCGCCAGCCGCGCCGGCGGTCACGATCACGGCGAACGCCGCAGTCACAAACTTCCGCATGTCGTTTCTTCCTTGCTACCTCTTTGCTACCCAAATCCCTTTGTAACCCTTCCCAATATCCCCTAACCCCTTGAAAAGATTGGCGCGCCCGGCAGGATTCGAACCTGCGACCTGCGGATTAGAAGTCCGCTGCTCTATCCGGCTGAGCTACGGGCGCGCGGATTGGCGGTGGCCGCGCCTTGTCTTACAACAGGGGGGCGCATTTGACACCCCCGTTGCGGGAGCCCCTGCATGCCCGACCTCTCGGCCTTCTCGCCCGACTACTGGACTGCGCGCGAAAAATTCCGCGCGGCCGCGCGGGCGGCGGGCGCGGCGCTCACGGATCATGTCAACCCGGCCGCCCCGCCTCCCGGGCATGACGCGAAGCTGACGACCGATGTCGCGGTGCTCGGTCCCGGCGATGCCGGGCTTGTGCTGCTGGTCAATGCCGGCACGCACGGGGTCGAGGCCTTTGCCGGCTCGGCGATCGAGATCGCCTTTCTCGCGAGCCGGCCCGCGCTTCCCGACGATACGCGGCTCGTGCTGGTGCATGCGATCAACCCGCACGGCTTCGCCTGGCTGCGCCGGGTAACGGAGGACAATGTCGACCTCAACCGCAACTTCCTCGATCACGGCGGGCCGCACCCGGCGAACGAGGCCTATGGCAAGATCCACAAGCTGCTCTGCCCAGAACGCTGGGACGAGCCGACCCTCGCCGAGATGGGGCGGACGATCGACGCCTATATCGAGAAGCACGGCGCGTTCGCGCTTCAGGCCGTGGTGACGCGCGGCCAGTACGACCACGCGGACGGGCTGTTCTACGGCGGCCGGCGGCCGGTATGGTCGAACGCGACCTTCCGCGCCATCCTGGACGCGCACGTCGCCGGCGCGCGCAGGGTCGCCTTCATCGACCTGCATACCGGGCTCGGCGGCTATGGCGATGCCGAGCTGATCGGCGGCGCGGGCCCGTCGACGCCGGGCGGGCGGCGGATGCGCGACTGGTACGGCGACATCGTCACCTCGCCCGCCTCCGGCACCTCGTCCTCGGCGCCGCTGACCGGCGTGATCGCCCGCGCCGTGCGCGAGGCGGCGGACGGCGCCGAGGTGATCAGCGGGACCCTCGAATTCGGCACCTATCCGGTGCGCGAGGTGCTGCACGCGCTCCAGGCGGATAACTGGCTGCACGTCCACGGCGAGGTGGACAGTCCGCTCGGCCGCGTGATCAAGGCGGATATCAGGAAGCGGCTGTTCCCGGACGAGGATTCTTGGAAGGAACGGGTGCTGGACCAGGGGCTCCGCATCCTCGACCGCACGCTGGAGGGGCTCGGCGGCGGCTGAGCGTCAGTGGGTCCAGTTGCCCTCCCGGCCGAAACGGAAATTGTCGGCATAGCTCTTCGGCCTCACCCGCCGCTCGCGCGCGGGCTCCACCGCGTAGCTCAAGCCGTTGCGCCGGGCGTAGGCGATCGCCGCGTCCTCGCTGTCGAATTCGAGCCGCACCTGCCGGCGGGTGTCGCCACAGCCGGCCCAGCCCATCAGCGAGTCGCGGCGCTGCGCGAGCGCGGTCGGGAACTCGAGCACCCATCTGGCCGAGCGCGCGCGGCCGGACTGGGTGGCGGTCTTGGCCGGGCGGTAGATCTTCACGTCGCTCATCGTCGGCCCCGAAGCCCTGGCTGGTCGGGGCGGCAGGATTCGAACCTGCGACCCCCTGCTCCCAAAGCAGGTGCGCTACCAGGCTGCGCCACGCCCCGCCAGAGCTATGTAGGGCGAATTGGGGGGGAGCGCAACATGGAGGCCGCCCTGCTGCCAGAGTTCGCCTATCGGCTATTCGGCCGCGGATAGACCCTGGGGCCTGCGCAGGGAAGCGGCGAGTTCCTCCAGCACCGTCAGCGCAAGCATGCGGGCCTGTTCCTCCACCGCATGCTGTCCTTCTTCGATAAGGCCCGGCGAGAGCGGCACCGGAATTTCTACCGCGCTGCTGACCGATGAACCTTTCCCGCGCAACCGATAGAAGATCTGGACCGCCGCGGAGTCGGGGGACTCATCGGCCCGGTCGCCGAGGGTCATGTTTATCCGTACCTTAGTGCCGGTGACTGTCAGTGCGGCCATCGTGCTATTCCTATTCGCCATTCGCGCGGAGGCCACCGCTCTCGCCCTTGCCAAAGTATCCTTCGCAAAGACCTTCGACTCTGGCTACGCGCTGCTCCACCAAACCCATCCGCTTCTCCAACCGTTCGATGCGATCGTTGATCCGGTTGGTGGCTGTCCACAAGAACCATCCCAACGTAAGCGTCGCCGCCAGCAATGCGATGATCTCGGCGCTCATGCTCAGGATATAGCGAATACCGCCTTCGGTAGCAATTCCGGCACGGGCCACACGCGGTCCGCTCAGGCCAAGGCGGCGCGGATGTAGGCGGCCGACTCCTTCGCCGCGTCGACGGCGAGGTCGATCCCGCCCAGCATGAACATGAAGCCGTGGATGGTGGTCTCCAGCACGCGCAAGGTCGCAGGCACGCCGGCGGCGGCGAGCGCATCGACGAAGGCCGCGTTGTCGTCGCGCCTGGGATCGAACCCGGCGGTCATCAGAAAGGTCGGCGGCAGGATGGAGAAATCGGCCATCTTCATCGGCGCGACCAGCGGGTCGGCGAGGTCGGACGGGGCGTTGAGATAATGGCCCATCGACCACTTCATCAGCCCGGAGTTGAGGAAATAGCCCTCCGACAGGGTGCGCATCGACTCGGTCTCGGGCCCGCCGGCGGTCCCCGGATACCACAGGAATTGATGCGCGATCCTGGGCTTGCCGCGGCGATGGGCGAGCTGGCAGACCCCGTTCGCGAGCGTCCCGCCCGACGAATCGCCCGCCACCGCGATACGCGCCGGATCGGCACCGATCTCCCGCGCATGGGCGGCCGCCCAGGAAGCGGCGGCGTAGGAGTCCTCGTGCGCGGCGGGGAATCTGTGCTCCGGCGCGCGCCGGTAGGCGACCGAGAGGACCAGGCAGCCCGCGCCTTGTGCGATCAGCCGGCAGAAGCTGTCATGCGTCTCGATGCTGCCGAAGACGTAGCCGCCGGCGTGGAAGAAGACGACCAGCGGCAGCGCGCCGCCCACCCCCGAGGGCCGGTAGAGCCGCGCCGCGATCGTCTGCCCGGCCTCGGGCCCCGGGACCGCCAGATCCTCGGCCGCGCCGATGGGGGGTCTCGGGTCGAGGTCCCATTTGCGCACGAAATCCTCGACATGCCGCCGCGCCCCGGCGGGCGTCATGTCGGCCACCTGGGCGACGCCCGGCCCGTCGAGGTCGGCCAGCACGCGCGCGGTCTGCGGGTCGAGCTCGCGACGCGCCGCCATCGCCTATCCGCCGCGGGACTGGGAGAGCGGTTTCGCGCCATCGAAGGCCAGCCTGGGCCCTTCCCGGTCGGGGCGGTGGAGCGCGTCCACGCGCTGCATCGAGGCCCAGGCCCGGTCGCGCGCGGCGTAGTAGTCGGCGTTGGCGTCGACCATCCATCCGGCCTCTGCGGCGTCGATCCCGCGCAGCACCCTGGCCGGTACGCCGGCGGCGATGGTCCGTTCCGGGACCTCGAACTCGGCGCGGACGAAGGCGAGCGCAGCCACGATCGCCTGGGCGCCGACCACCGCCCCGTCCAGCACCACCGCGTTCATGCCGATCAGCGCCCGGTCGCCCACCGAGCAGCCGTGCAGCACCGCGCCGTGCCCGACCGAGACATCGGCGCCCACCACCGTCTCTCCGCCGGCGAAGCAGTGAACCGTGCAGTTGTCCTGGATGTTGGAGCCCTCGCCCAGCCGGATCTGGCCGAAATCGCCCCGGAGACTCGCCGAGGGCGCGATATAGCAGCCCGGCCCGACGATCACGTCGCCGATCAGCACCGCCGTCTCATGGACATAGGCGGTGGGGTGAACGACCGGGATCACCCCGTCGATGGCGTAGACCTTGGGCATTCAGACGTGGAAGGATTCGCCGCAGCCGCAGCGCCCCTTCTCGTTGGGATTGTTGAACACGAAGCCGGATTGCAGCTTGTCCTCGACATAGTCCATCTCGGTGCCGACGAGAAACATCAGCGCCCGGCCGTCGATCAGCACGGTGACCCCCTTGTCCTCGACGATCTCGTCGAGCGGGTTCTGCTCGGCGGCGAACTCCATCTGGTAGGCCATGCCCGAGCAGCCGCCGGTGCGGATGCCGATGCGGAGCCCGACGGCCGGCTCCTCGCGCCGCGTCATCAGGTGCCGCACGCGGTCGGCGGCGGCATCGGTCAGGGTCATCGCCTGCTTGTTCATCGCCTCTCCTCCGCCGCCACTCTATCCCGTACGGCCATCACATGAACCCCAGCTCGAGCTTCGCCGCCTCGCTCATCATCTCCGGCGTCCAGGGCGGGTCCCAGGTGAGCTCGACATGGACGTCGTTCACGTCGTCGACCCCGCGGACCCGCGACTCCACCTCGATGGGCAGCGACTCGGCGACCGGGCACATCGGCGAGGTGAGCGTCATCAGGATGTCGACGTCCCGGGCCTCGGACACGCTCACGTCGTAGATCAGGCCGAGCTCGTAGATGTTGACCGGGATCTCCGGGTCGTAGACCGAGCTCACCGCCTCGACCACCGCCTGTCTGAGGGTCTCCGCCTCGCCCACCGGGCCGGCGGGAGCCGCCTCGATTCCGGTCGCGTTGTCATTCATCGCCGCGCTCTCCGGGCTCACTCGGTTGTCACGTCTTCGGCAACGCCGTCGAGCGCCGCCGCCATGGTATGCCAGGGCAGGGTCGCGCACTTGATCCGCATCGGGAACTCGCGCACCCCGATCAGCGTGGCGAGCTTGTCGAGGGCCTCGATCTCCGCCTCGGAGACGTCGCCCTTGCGGGTCACGATCTCGTGGAACCGGGCGAAGATGGCACGCGCGTCCTCGACCCCGCCGCCCTTGATCAATTCTGTCATCATCGAAGCCGAGGCCACTGAAATCGCGCAACCTTTGGCCTCGAAAGCGATGTTGTCTATGGTCCCGTTCGCGAGCCGCATATAGACCTGTATCTTGTCGCCGCAGAGCGGGTTGTTGCCGTTCGCGTGGTGGCTGTGCGGCTCCAGCGGGCCGGAATTGCGCGGGTTGCGCGAGTGGTCGAGGATGACGTCCTGGTAGAGGCTGCGGAGGTCGATCATCGGCCGAAGATCTCCTGCACCCGGCCGAGCGCGTCGACCAGCGCGTCGACCTCGTGGCGGGTGTTATAGAGCCCGAACGAGGCGCGCACCGTGGCCGCCACGTCGAAGCGGTCCATCACCGGCTGGGCGCAGTGATGCCCGGTACGGACGGCCACGCCCTCGCGGTCGAGGATGGTGCCGACGTCGTGTGGATGCACGTCCTCCAGGTTGAACGAGACGATCGCCGCCTTGTCCGGCGCGGTGCCGATCAGCCGGACCGAGTTGAGCGCGCCGAGCCGTTCGGTGGCGTAGTCGAGCACGTCGTTTTCGTGGGCGGCGATGCGTTCGAACCCGATCCCGGTCACATAGTCGATCGCCGCGCCGAGACCGATGGCGCCCGCGATATGCGGCGTGCCGGCCTCGAACTTGAAGGGCAGTCCGGCATAGGTGGTCTTCTCGAAGGTCACCGATTCGATCATCTCGCCGCCGCCCTGGTAGGGCGGCATGGCCTTCAGCAGCGCCTCCTTGCCGTAGAGCACGCCGATCCCGCTCGGCCCGTACAGCTTGTGGCCGGAGAAGACGTAGAAATCGGCGTCGAGCGCGCGCACGTCGACGGCCATGTGGGGCACCGCCTGGCAGCCGTCGAGCAGCACCAGCGCGCCGACGCGGCGGGCGAGCCGGATCGCGTCCGCCACCGGCACCACGGTGCCGAGCGCGTTCGAGACATGGGTGATCGCCACCATCCGGGTCCGCGGGCCGATCAGGGCTTCGAGCGCGTCCATGTCGAGCACGCCCTCATCCGAGATCGGCGCCACCCGGATCGCGGCGCCTGTCTGCTCGGCCACGATCTGCCACGGGACGATGTTGGAGTGGTGCTCCATCACCGAGAGCACGATCTCGTCGCCCGGCGCGAGGTTGGCCCGCCCCCAGCTCGAGGCGACCAGGTTGATCCCCTCGGTCGCGCCGCGCACGAAGATTGCCTCGTGCGCGTGCTCGGCGTTGATCAGGGCGCGCGCCTTCTCGCGCGCCGCCTCCATCGCGTCGGTCGCCTTCTGGCTCATGTAGTGCACGCCGCGATGGACGTTGGCGTACTCCGCCTCGTAGACATGGGCGAGGCTGTCGATCACCGCGCGCGGCTTCTGGGCGCTCGCGCCGTTGTCGAGATAGACCAGATTCTTGCCGTAGACGCTCTCGCCGAGGATCGGGAAATCCCGGCGGATCGCGTCCACGTCGTAGCCGCCATTGACCGACGTCATCTCAACCGCCCCGGTTCGCGTTTCGGCGCAGCCAGGCGTCGACCGCCTCCTCGACCGCCGGGCGCAGCGAGGCGACCGGCAGGGAGGTCAGCAGATCGGCGACGAAGGCGCGGGTGAGCAGGGCGCGGGCCTCTTCCTCGTCGATGCCGCGGGCCCGCAAATAGAACAGCGCGTCCCGGTCGAGGTCGCCCACGGTCGCGCCGTGGCTGCACTTGACGTCGTCGGCGAAGATGCGGAGCTCCGGCTTGTTCTGGGCCTCGGCGCCCGGCGACAGCAGCAGGCTGCGGCTCGACTGCCGGGCGTTGGTCTTCTGCGCGTCGCGCTCGACCACGACACGGCCCTGGAACACGGTCCGGGCGTTGTCGTCGGCGACGTTGCGGAAAGCCTGCTCGCTCTCGGTGTGCGGGGCGGCGTGGGTGATCTCGGTGGTGTGGTCGACATGGCGGCGTGCATGCGCCAAGGCGCCGCCCGACAGGCTGCACTCCGCCCCCGTCCCCGACAGCCGGACGACGAACTCGTTCCGCACCACCCGGCCTCCGAGGGTGAACGCCTGCGTCGCACAGCCCGCGTCGCGTGCGACATCCATCGTCATCCGGCCGGTGTGAACGGCGTCCGCGCCAGGCCGGACCAGCACGGCATGGCGCAGCCGGCCGCCCTGTCCGAGCGCACCTTCGAGCACCGAATTAGTCCAGCCGCCGGCGCCCGGGCGGCCGACGAAGACTTCGACCAGCTCCGCTTCCGCGCCCGCGCCGAGCCGGAGCACGCTCCGCGGATGCAGCGCCCCGGCCGCGCCGCTCAGCAGGTGGACGACCAGGACGGGTCGTTCCAGCCTGACGCCGTCGGCCAGCTCCAGCACCACGCCATCCCGGGCCATCGCGGCGTTGAGGGCGGCGAGCCCCTCCTGCCCCGCCCCGTTCCACTCGCCGAGCCCGGGGCCGAGGATCACGGCGGCATCGCCGCCGCCATTTCCGAGACGGGCCGACAGCACGTCGAGCCGCGCCCCGGCGGGCAGCGCGCCGCAGAGCGACCGCGCCGCGTCGTAGCGCCCGTCGACGAAGACGATGCGCTCGGCGTCGAGCGCCGCGAACGGGCCCGGCAGGGC
>JAPPGP010000209.1:84058-108697 GCA_028821395.1 Defluviicoccus sp. | reverse complement strand
CTTCGCTCTGTGCCATCGTCCCCTCCATCACTGCGTGACCGAACGCTTTCCCGCTCGACGCACCCTCCGAAAATTGCCGCGAATTCCAGTCATCAAACCGTATGCGAGCGGCATCAAATCGGGGTCGATTGAAGGCGATGTCTGGCGGCAAGTCAAGGGCCGCGAAACCGGGGAGGATATACAATCGTCAACGATTACAACTGTCTATCATGCTCCCGGCGTCAAACGGCGGATGATGGCGGGGACTGGCAATCCTACCTTGCAGACCCGGAACAAGTCCGGACATGACGAGTGTGGGAAGAGGTCGGGGAGGGTGCGCGCCTGCCCTCCGACGACGGCGGGGTAGCGCGGAGGCGATGGCCCCGGCGGAGCCGGAACGCCCGGCCCCACCTTACGCAAGTTTCATGTTCCGGTAAGACCCGCTTCAGACGGAGGCGCTATCTCTCGGGCGACGACAAATTCGGGAGAGTGAGCCATGACTGCCACATTGACGTTCGACAAGCGTGTCCTGCACCGGGTGGTCCTGCCCGGCGCGCTCGCCGCGGCGATGGCGACCGCGGCGTCCGGCATCGCGCATGCGCGCCCCGCGCCGGAGAGCTTCGCCGACATCGCCGCCCGCGTCGGACCCGCCGTGGTCAATATCGCGACCGACCGCGGCGCCGCCCCGGCGATGCTCGAAAAGCCCGGGGACATGCCGAAATTCAGCCCCTTCTTCAACGCCCCCGAAGGGCAGTTCCGCGAGTTCATGGAGCGGTTCTTCGGGCGGTCCATGCCGGACTTCCGCTTCGGCGGGCCGATGCGGCCCGACCACCGGATGTCCGCCGTGGGCTCCGGCTTCATCGTCGACGAGGACGGCCATGTGGTGACCAACAACCACGTCGTCGCCGGCGCGCGCTCGATCCGCGTCCGCCTGCATGACGGCGACACGTTCGACGCCAAGCTGGTCGGCGGCGACGCCAAGACCGACCTCGCGCTGCTCAAGATCGACGCCGGCCGGCCGCTTCCCTTCGTCGAGTTCGGCGACTCCGACCGCATCCGCGCCGGCGACTGGGTGATGACCATCGGCAACCCGTTCGGCCTCGGCGGCTCGGTGACCGCCGGCATCGTGTCGGCGCGCGGACGCGACCTGCGGGGCGGCTCGCTGGTCGACTTCCTGCAGATCGACGCGCCGATCAACCAGGGCAACTCCGGCGGACCCGCCTTCGACGCCACGGGCAAGGTGATCGGCGTCAACGCCTCGATCTACTCGCCCACCGGCGGCAATGTCGGCATCGGCTTCGCCATCCCGTCGAACGACGCCAAGCGGGTGATCGCCGGGCTCAAGGCGGACGGCAAGATCGAGCGCGGCTGGCTCGGCGTGCAGATCCAGCCGGTCACGCCGGACATCGCCGAGAGCCTCGGCATGAAGGACGCCACCGGCGCGCTGGTCGCCTCGCTGGCCGAGACCGGCCCGGCGCGCGACGCCGGCCTCGAGCAGGGCGACATCATCACCAAATGGGACGGCGCCGCGGTCGAGAAGTTCCGCGACCTGCCGCGCCTCGTCGCCGGCACCGAAGCGGGCAAGGTCGTCGAGCTGGCGATCCTTCGCGAGGGCAAGGCGATGACGCTTTCCGTCACCACCGGGCTGATGCCGACCGCGCAGAAGGTCGCGAGCGCACCCGCCAAGCCCGCCAGGGAGGGGCTCGCCGGCACCGGCATCACGGTGGCCGATATCGACCCCGCCGCGCGGTCCCGCTTCGGGCTCGACGAGGCGGCCAGCGGCGCGCTGATCCGCCATGTCGAGAGCGACAGCCCGGCCTGGTCGCGCGGCATCCGGGCGGGCGACGTGATCGAGCGCGTCACCTATACCCCGGTGAAATCCGCCGCCGACGCGGTCGAGGCGGTCGAGCAGGTCCGCAAGGACGGCCGCAAGGCGGTGCTGCTGACCATCGACCGCAAGGGCGAGGATCGCATCGTGGCGGTCCGCTTCGCCGACGCGTAGAGTAGCAGGATCCGTCGGTCGGGGCCGGGGCCGCGCGGGCGGTCCCGGCTCCCGCCTTTCGGCCGTGCCGGTCCCGCAATGCGCGCATTGATCATCGAAGACGACGCCGAGACCGCGGGCTTCATCGCCAAGGGGCTCTCCGAGGGCGGGTTCGCGGTCGACGTCGCGCATGACGGGCGCGACGGGCTGGTGCTGGCGCTCGGCACCGACTACGACGTGGCGGTGGTCGACCGCATGCTGCCCGAGCTCGACGGGATCGCCATCGTCGAGGCGATGCGGAGCGCCGGGCGCAAGACCCCGGTCCTGTTCCTCAGCGCCAAGGGCGAGGTCGAGGACCGGGTGGCCGGGCTCAGGGCCGGCGCCGACGACTACCTGGTCAAGCCCTTCGCCTTCTCCGAGCTGCGTGCCCGCGTCGATGCGCTGCTCCGGCGCGGCGCCGCGCCGGTGCGCGACACGGTGCTCCGGGTGGGCGATCTTGAGATGGATCTGCTCGCCCGCCGCGTCGCCCGCGGCGGCCGGCGCATCGAGCTGCAGCGCCGCGAGTTCCAGCTTCTCGAATGCCTGATGCGCAATGCCGGCCGGGTGGTCACCCGGACCATGCTGCTCGAGAACGTATGGGACTACCGCTTCGATCCCCAGACCAATGTCATCGACGTCCATATCTCCAGGCTGCGCCGCAAGGTCGATGCCGGTGCCGCGAGCCCGCTCATCGAGACCGTGCGCGGCGCGGGATACCGACTCCGTGCGGAAACTGCCTAGCCTGCTGCGCAGCACGACATTTCGCCTCACCCTGATCTATTTCGGGCTGTTCGGCGTCTCGGCGGTCGTCTTGGTCGGGTTTCTCTACTGGTCCACCGCCGGCTTCATGGCGCGCCAGACCGACGCGGCGATCGAGGCCGAGATCCGCGGGCTCGGCGAGCAGTATTCCCAGTTCGGCACGATCGGTCTGGTGCGCGCGCTCAACCGCCGTACCGCGCGGGCGCGGGCGAGCCGCGGGCTCTACTTGCTGACCGATTCCAGCCTGCGCCCGCTCGCCGGCAATCTCAGCGCCTGGCCCCGTGAGGCGCCCGGCCCCGACGGCTGGATCACCTTCGAGCTCGAATACGCCGACCGGCGCGGCGCGGTGGACCTCGGCCGCGCCCGCATCTTCGAGCTCACCGGCGGACTCCGGCTGCTGGTCGGGCGCGACATCCGCGAGAGGCTGGAGATCGACGCTCGGTTCCGCGAATCCATCGGCTGGGGGATCGCGCTGGCGCTGTTCCTCAGCATCGCCGGCGGCGTGCTGGTCAGCCGCCCCATGCTGCGCCGCATCGACGCGATCAACCAGACCAGCCGGGAAATCATGGCCGGCGCGCTCGACCGGCGCATCCCGGCGCGCGGCACCGATGACGAGTTCGACCGGCTGGCGGCCAACCTCAACGACATGCTCGACCGCATCGCGCAGCTCGTCGCCAGCGTCCGCGAGGTGAGCGACAACATCGCCCACGACCTGAGAAGCCCGCTCGCGCGGCTGCGCAGCCGGCTCGAGCTGGCGCTCGCCGAGCCGGCGGACGAGGACGCCTATCGCCGCGCCATCGGCCGCACCATCGAGGAGGCCGACGCGCTGCTCAAGACGTTCAACTCGCTGCTGCGCATCGCGCGGCTCGAGGCGGCGGTCGAGACCGGGCAGGTCGAGTCCTTCGACCTCGACTCGCTGGTGGGCGACGTCGCCGAGCTCTATGCGCCGCTCGCCGAGGAGCGCGGGGTCGGGCTCGACGCCGAGCCCGGCGGCGCCGGGCGGATCAGGGGCGACCGCGACCTGCTGTTCCAGGCGCTGGCCAATCTGCTCGACAACGCGATCAAGTTCTCGCCGGGCGGCGGGACCGTCGCGATCGCCGCGCGCGGGCTGGACGAGCGGGTCGAGATCGCCGTCGCCGATGGCGGGCCGGGCATTCCCGACGCCCTGAAGCAGCGCGTGACCGAGCGCTTCTTCCGCATCGAGGCGTCGCGCAACGCCCCCGGCGCGGGGCTCGGCCTCAGCCTGGTCGCGGCGGTGGTGGAACGCCACGGCGGCAGCCTCGAGCTCGGCGACAACCAACCCGGTCTGCGGGTCGCGCTCACCCTGCCGCGCGAGCCCGCCCTGGGCGCCGCCGCCGGCCTTGCCGTCTCCGCCCCGGCGGCCCATATCCGTGGTCACGGCGCTTGACAGGCCGGTCCGCCGGGGGCCTGCGGGACCCGGCGGGAAAAGACTGCGCCCCGCTCGCCAAGAGGAGGTCCGCAATGACGCGCATGTCGGTCTTCAACAGCCCGTTCCTGCTCGGTTTCGACCAGCTCGAACGGGTGCTCGACCGGGTCTCGAAGAGCGCTGCCGACGGCTATCCCCCGTACAATGTCGAGCATGTCGGAGATGACGCGCTGCGCATCACTCTCGCGGTCGCCGGCTTCCGGCGCGACGAGCTCGCGGTCACGGTGGCGGCCTCGCAGCTCACCATTCGGGGCAAGCAGTCCGATTCCGACGGGCGGGTCTATCTCCACCGCGGCATCGCCACGCGGCAGTTCCAGCGCTCCTTCGTGCTCGCCGAAGGCATCGAGGTCGCCGGCGCGGAGCTGACCGACGGCCTGCTCCATATCGACCTCGTGCGGCCGCAGCCGTCGCGCCGCGAGAAGGTGATCGAGATCCGCAGCGCCGAGGCCGCGGACGCCTAGGGCGCATCCGGCGCGGCAACCAAAAGGGGCGCCGGCATCTCCGGCACCCCATTTCTCCACAGTAGAAAATATACCCCAAAACGCGTCCCATATCAAGCAGTTTTTTCTTGATTGGCAACTTTCGGTGTTGACGACGGGCAGCGTGGATGGCCGGAACAAGTCCGGCCATGACGTGAAGGAAAACGGCGCGGCGTCCCACGATACGGCCCCTTCGGGGCCTGCTCGGGATGAGGAGAGGGGCTTGAGCCGCTCCACACCCCATCGTCCTGAGCAGCCCGCCGGAGCCGGGCGTATCGAAGGACGGCCCCGCCCGGAGCTATCCGGACCGCCTCAGGCGGCGCGGACGCGGCCGTTCGCGGTGAGGATGGAATAGAGCGCGCCGGCATCCGCGGCATGGCGCAGCTCGTCGCGGACGGCGGGATCGCGCATCAGCCGCGAGACCCGGGCCAGCGCCTTGAGGTGATCCGCGCTCGCCCCCTCCTGCGCCAGCAGCAGGAAGACGAGGTCGACCGGTCGATCGTCGATGGACTCGAAATCGATCGCCCGGTCGAGCCGGGCGAAGAAACCGTAGAGACCGTCGAGGTCGGGGAACTTGCCATGCGGTATCGCGACGCCCTCGCCGACGCCGGTGGTCCCGAGCCTTTCGCGTTCCAGCAGGACGCTGAACACCGAGCGCTCGTCGAGCCCGGTCACCGCCGCCGCGCGCCTGGAAATTTCCTGGATCACCTGTTTCTTGCTCGCCGCGGGCAGGCGGTCCATCACGCGGTCGCTGGTCAGCAGATCGCCGATTTCCATGCTAGCCCTTCCGCGGGGTCGCCCCCGCCCCGTCGGCGCCGGCCGGGTCGAGCCAGCCGAGATTGCCGTCGCCCCGGCGGTAGAGGACGTTGAGCCCGCCATTGGCCGCATTGCGGAACACCACCACCGGTTGTTCCGCGAGGTCGAGGCGCATGACGGCCTCGCTTACCGTCATCGAATCGATTTCCGCGATCGTCTCCGCGACGACCACCGGGTTCTCGCCTTCGGCTTCCTCGTCCGGCCGGTCGGCGGGGTCCGCCAGGATGACGTGCTGGGCGGTCAGCGCATCGTCGCGGCGCGCCGACCCCGACTTGCGGTGGTGGTCGCGCAAGCGGCGCTTGTTGCGCCTGAGCCGCTTGGCGATCCTCTCCATCGCCTGATCGAAAGCGTTCTGCGCATCCCCGGCCGCGCCGTGCCCCTGGACCTGGATGCCGCGCCCCACATGGACCGAGATGTCCGCCCGCACGAGAGGTCCGTCGGGCTCGAAGACCACGTGCGATTCCATCGCGTGGTCGAAATACTTGGCTACGCCGTCGTTGAGACGGGTCTCGACATGCCGTCGAAGACGCTCGCCCACATCCATGCGACGTCCGGTGAGTCCGATTTTCAAACGCGTCCGCGCCTTGGCCCCGGCGCACTCCCTTTGGCTCTTCCAGCCCCGCTCCGTCGCGAAGGGCGCGGAACTTATGGTTGTCCCGCCCGCGAGTCAACAGCGGCAAACCAGCGGGCGAGTCTGCAACCATTGAAGGCGATCCGCAATATCGCGCGCCCCCGCTGGGGATAAGTCCGGGAAAACCGGACTACAGGCTGAACCGTTCGCCGAGATAGACGCGCCGCACCTCGTCGTCGACCACGATCTCCGACGGCTTGCCCTCCATCAGCACGCGGCCGTCATGCAGGATGTAGGCGCGGTCGACGATGTCGAGCGTCTCGCGCACGTTGTGGTCGGTGATCAGCACGCCGATGCCGCGGTCCTTGAGATGGCTTACCAGCTCGCGGACGTCGCTCACGGCGATGGGGTCGATGCCGACGAAGGGTTCGTCGAGCAGGACGTAGCTCGGCGAGCTCGCCAGCGCCCGCGCGATCTCCACCCGGCGCCGTTCGCCGCCCGACAGCGCCAGCGCCGGGGTGCGCCTGAGATGGGTGATCGAGAACTCGCCGAGCAGCGCCTCCAGACGGCCCTCGCGGAGGTCGGGCGCGGGCTCGGTGACTTCCAGCACCGCGCGGATGTTGTTCTCCACCGTCATCCCGCGAAAGATCGAGGCTTCCTGCGGCAAATAGCCGATGCCGATCCGGGCCCGGCGGTACATCGGCAGCCGGGTGATGTCGTTGCCGTCCAGCGCGACGGCCCCGGTGTCGGGCTGGATCAGGCCGGTCAGGATGTAGAACGACGTCGTCTTGCCGGCGCCGTTCGGGCCCAGCAGGCCGACCGCCTCGCCCCGTTCCAGCCTGAGGCTGACATCGCGCAGCACCGGACGCTTCCTGAAGCGCTTGCCGAGCGAGAAGGCCTCCAGCCCGGTCGATTGCGCGATCAGGCGAGGGGCGGGACCGACGGCCCCTTCCGGCTCTCCGCGCTCCGTCATCGCCCGCTCTCGCCGTCGGGACGGGCCACCGTCCCCGGCACCAGCACGCCCGTCACGCCGCCCGCTCCCCCATGCATCCGGCTGACCCCGGTTTTCAGGTCGAGCTCCGCCGCCTGACCCTTCAACCGGTTGCGCCCCTGGGTGATGAACACCGAGCCCTCGAGCTCGATGCGCTCCGCCGCCACATCATAGGTCGCGCGGTCGGCGCGCAAGACCTCGCTCGGCGACCGGAAGATCACATTTCCGACGGCCTCGATGCGCTCGATCCGTTCGCCATCCTCGCCATCCGCCTCGAATGTCGCGGTCAGCCTTCCCGCCTTCAGGGTCCGGCCGTCGCGCTCCGCGGTCGCGTTGCCCACCGCCACCGCGCGCCTCTCGCCCTGCCAGTACTCCAGCCGGTCGTCGGCGGCGATGCGGTCGGCGCCGCGTTCGAATTCCGGCTTCCCGGTCAGCACCAGCAACTGCTTGTCGACGTCATATTCGCCCCGCTCCCCGGTCGCGATGCGGTCCGGCGCGGCGATGCGGACGGCCCCCTCCGCCACGATCTGCCAGATCTCGGTGCCGCCGTTCTCGCTGTCGCGGTAATGCGCGGTGAGCACGTCGGCGCGCACCGTCACGTCGTCCTGCCGGGCACGGGCGTTGCCGCGCGCAACGAAGGTCTTCGCCTTCTGCTGCCACTCGACACCGCCGTCGACGACGATTTCGATCGGCCCGGAGCCGTCGCGGAACGGCAATCCGCCAGTCTGCGCGAGCGCCGGGAGGGCGGCCAGCGCAACCCCCGCCAGCACCGAAGGCGCCAGCCGACCGGTCATGGCCGCTGTTCCTTCGGGTTGGAGTAGAGCACCAGGCGGGCCGGGCCGGAAAACTCCAGCCGGCTGTCCTGGCGGGTGATGCGGAACCCGGCTGCCTCCATGTCGGCCCATGTCCCGGTGCCGTTTACCGGCGCGTCTCCCCAGGCGGTCGCCTGGGCGAAATCGATCGTCGCCTCGTCGGTGAGGAACTGGTAGCCCCAGTCGTGATACAGGCTGACATTCCCCCTCAGCTCGACCCGCTGGGCCTCGCGGACGAACGCACCCCTTGTGGCCGCGACGGCGACCCAGGTGCCGTCCGCCGTGGTGAAGTCGGCCTCGGGCCGGTTGAGGGTGACCCGGTCGAGTTCGAGCTTCTGCTGGACGATCGACTCCGCGGCCAGGGTATAGGGGTTGTCGTTGCGATCCGTGCCGGTATAGCGCGCGTTGATCATCCGGTGCCCGCTGGTCGACTCCGAGACGCTGAAGCTGGTCGCGCCGATCTGCAGCCGCTTCGGCATGTCATACAGCCGGGACCACGAGAACAGGAGGACGATCACCGCCGCCGCGCCGAGCGGGAGCGCCACCTTCATCACCGCGACGAACCGGGAGTAGCCGCGCTGGATCCGGGTCGGGGCGATCGCTGCCATGTCCGCTCAGTCGACGCCCGCGCGCAGGCAGTCGTGGATGTGAAGGATGCCCACCGGGCGGCCGTCCTCGACCACGAACAGGCTGGTGATGCCGTTCTCGTTCATCACCCTGAGCGCCTGGTCGGCGAGCGCGTCGGGAGGGACGGTGCGCGGCGTCGCGGTCATCACCTCGGCCGCCGGCCTGTCCAGCAGGCGCTCGCCCATATTGCGCCTGAGGTCGCCGTCGGTGATCACCCCGACCAGCCTGTGCCGGGCGTCGATCAACCCGATGCAGCCGAAGCTGTGCGAGGTCATGATCAGCAGCGCGTCGGCCATGCGGATGTCCGGCCGGGCGAGCGGGATCCTGTCGCCCTCGTGCATCAGCCGCGCAACTTTGACCAGACGCTTGCCGAGCTGGCCGCCCGGATGGCGCAGCTTGAAATCCTCGCGCGAGAATCCGACCCGGTCGAGCAGGGCCACCGCCAGCGCATCGCCCAGCGCCATCATCATCGTCGTCGAGGTCGTCGGCGCGAGGCTGAGCGGGCAGGCCTCGTCGGCCTCGGGCAGCCGGATCAGCACGTCCGCGGCGCCGGCGAGCGCGCTGTCCGCGCGCGCCGTCACCGCCACCAGCGGGATGGCGTGCCGCCTGGTATAGGCGATGATGTCCGAGAGCTCCGGCGTCTCGCCCGAGTTGGACAGCGCGAGCACGGTGTCGCGCGCGGTGATCATTCCGAGGTCGCCATGGCTCGCCTCGCCCGGATGAACGAACTGCGCGGGCGTTCCCGTCGATGCGAGCGTGGCGGCGATCTTGCGTCCGACATGGCCGCTCTTGCCCATGCCGGTGACGATCACCCGGCCGCGGTCGTGCGCGCGCGCCATGGCGTCCACCGCGTCGGCGAAGCTGAAATCGATCGAATGCGCCAGGGCGGCGAGACCCGCGCATTCGGTCTCCAGCACCCGCCGGGCGGCGGCGATATCGCCGGCTTCCCGCGCGGGCCGGGATCGGAGCTCGTTCACCTTGGCCATGGCACTCCCGGCGCTCTCCCGACCGCGGCCGCGCGCGGCTGTCTCCGATGGAGCATGGTAACCGAATTCGGACGCCGCCGCAGCGCTGCCGATCGCCGCGGCCGCGCTCCCGTCAATGGGCGAAAATATCGATGTCGCGCCATCCCGCGAGGTCGAGCGCTGCCCGGTGCCCGACGAAATCGAAGCAGCGCCGGGCGAGCTCGGACCGGGCCTCACGCTCGAGCATGAGATCGAGCGCATCCCTGATCGCGTGCAGGTGGAGGACATCCGACGCCGCGTAGCCCTGCTGCGCCGCGGTCAGGGTCTCGGCCCCCCAGTCCGAGGATTGCTGCGCCTTGGAGATCTCGACGCCGAGCAGCTCGCCCGCCAGGTCCTTCAGCGAATGCCGGTCGGTATAGGTGCGCGCGATCCTGGAGGCGATCTTGGTGCAGTAGACCGGCGCCGCGCGGGCCCCGAGATGGCGTTCGAGCACCGCGATGTCGAAGCGGGCGAAGTGAAAGATCTTGGTTACCCCGGGGTCCAGCAGCAACCGCGCCAGGTTGGGGGCGTCGCAGGGCGGCTGGCGGAACCGCACCAGATGGGCATTGCCGTCGCCCGCGCTCAGCTGCGCCAGGCACAGCCGGTCGCGCGCCGGGTCGAGGCCCATGGTCTCGGTGTCCACCGCCACCGCGCCGCCGAAATCGATGCCCGCCGGCAGGTCGCCCTCGTGAATCTCTATCGCCATGCGCGCAACACCGCCGCCCGTCCGGGCCCCGGAGAACCGGAAGCGCGCGATCCGGTGGTGCCCAGGAGAAGACTCGAACTTCCACGACCTTGCGGTCACAGGTACCTGAAACCTGCGCGTCTACCAATTCCGCCACCTGGGCAAAGCGGCGACCGGACCCCCGCTTCGCGGCTCCGTACGCCAGAGGCCGTCGGCTTGTCAACCGCTTTCGCGGTCCGCCGCGACGGGACGCGTCCCGGTTGACGGTCCTCGCTCCAGCCGATATTAGCCGCCGATCGAGGGGGTCGCGCCATGGCTACGCCTACCGCAACCGTTTTCGGCGGTTCAGGCTTCGTCGGACGCTATACCGTGGGCGAGCTCGCCCGCCGGGGCTGGCGCGTCCGCGTCGCGGTCAGGCGACCAGACCGCGCGCTGTTCCTGAAGCCGCTGGGCGATGTCGGCCAGATCGTGCCGGTGACCGCCAATATCCGCGACGACGCGTCGGTCGCCGCGGCGGTGACGGGCGCGGATGCGGCGATCAACCTGGTCGGCGTGCTCTACGAGGCGGGCGCGCAGGGTTTCCGGGCGGTGCATGAAGAGGGTGCCGAGCGGATCGCGCGCGCGGCCGCCGCGGCTGGTGTCAGGCGCGTGGTCCATGTCTCCGCCATCGGCGCCGCGCCCGACGCCGCGGCCGAGTATGCGCGAAGCAAGGCTGCCGGCGAGGCGGCGATGCGGCGCCAATTCCCCGATTCCACCGTCGTCCGGCCCAGCATCGTATTCGGCGCCGAGGACGACTTTCTCAACCGGTTCGCGTGGATCGCACGCCTCGCCCCCGCGCTTCCGCTGATCGACGGCGGGGCCACGAAGTTCCAGCCGGTCTATGTCGGCGATGTCGCCGACGGCATCGCCCGCATCGTCGAGGATGGAGGCACCGCCGGACAGACCTACGAGTTCGGCGGCCCGGAGGTGCTGAGCTTCAGGCAGCTGATGGAAATGCTGCTGGCGCAGATCGGGCGCCGGCGGCTGTTGCTGCCGGTTCCGGGCGCGCTCGCCATGCTGCCGGCGCGGATCATGGAGCTCTCGCCCCTGCCGCCGCTGCTCACTTGCGACCAGATCAGGATGCTGGGCTCGGACAACGTCGCCGCGGACGATGCGCCGGGGCTCGCCGATCTCGGCATCGAGCCCACCCCGCTCGCGGCGATAGCGCCCGGCTATCTCGCGCGCTATCGCCGAGGCGGCCGCCCGCCGGGCTAGAGATAGACGATTCCGAGCAAGATCCCGCCGAGGATCAGGCGGTAGATCACGAACGGGGCGAAGCTCGCCCGCCTGAGCCAGCGCATCATCGCCGCCATCGCGATCAGCGCCGCGACGAATGCGAGGCCGGCGGCCAGCGCGGCGTTCAACCGCAGCGCCACGTCGCCGGACTCGGCGAGCTCCCGGTACGCGAAGCCGCCCGCCGCGGCGATGCTCGGGATCGACAGCAGCATCGAGAACCGGGCGGCGTCGCGCCGCTCGAAGCCGAGCAGCCGGGCCGCGGTGACGGTGACGCCGGCCCGGCTCGCCCCGGGGATCAGCGCGAGGATCTGCGCCAGGCCGATCGCGAACGCGCCGGACAGGCGCATATGCTCGATGCGGCGCACCGTGAGCCCGATGCGGTCGGAGAAGTAGAGCAGCAGGCCGAAGCCGAACGTCGCCCAGGCGATGACCGCTAGGCTGTTGCGCCATGCCGTTCCGACGAACTCGGTGAGCGCGTAGCCGGCCGCGGCGAGCGGAATCGTGGCGGCCGCGAGGTGGACGATCAGGCGCACCCCGGGGTCCGCCATGCCCGAGCGGATTCGGACCAGACCGGCCAGCATGCTCAACACGTCCCGCCACAGATAGGCCAGCACGGCGAGCAGGGTCCCGGCATGCACCGCGATGTCGATCGTCAGCCCCTGATCGGGCCAGCCGGTCAGCATCGGGATCATCCGCAGATGCCCCGACGAGCTGATCGGCAGAAACTCGGTGATGCCCTGCACCACCGCGATCACGGTGAGCTGAAGCAGCGTCAAGGCGTCCTCCTCGCTGTCGCGGGCCGCCGGATGCCAGGCGCCAGGCCGGTCAAGAACCGAACCAAGGACAATTTAGTCGCAAAATGGAACTAAATATTGTCTCGACCGGCCGGAACCCCTCTCGGGCCGCGAACTGAAGAAATGATCCACAGAGTATTAGGACAGCAATAATGACCTATCTGTCTTGATTTCCCCGATCCTCGTGGTAGTTTACCTCAAGACGCGGTGCGCTCGGCATTCGTCGGCGAGCCGCCGCGACGGCGGACAAGACGGAGAATACCGCCGCCACAAGGGGGATAGGGCAGGCATGTCCCGCCACATGCTGAAATTCGTCGACCTGCCCCAGGCGACGCCGGAGAAGCGCAGCGCCGAGACCCGGCGCGCCGACTTCGACGAGATCTATGCGCTCTATACCGAAGCGGGCGCGGCGACCCAGGCGGGCCGCTGCTCGCAATGCGGCGTGCCCTACTGCCAGATCCACTGCCCGGTGCACAACAACATCCCCGACTGGCTGATGCTGACCGCCGAGGGGCGCCTGGCCGAGGCCTACGAGGTGTCCGCGGCGACCAACAACATGCCCGAGATCTGCGGCCGGATCTGCCCCCAGGACCGGCTGTGCGAAGGCAATTGCGTGATCGAGCAGTCGGGCCACGGCACGGTCACCATCGGCTCGGTCGAGCGCTACATCACCGATACCGCGTTTGCGCGCGGCTGGGTCAAGCCGCCGACGCCGGCGCGCGAGCTCGGCCGTTCCGTCGGCATCGTCGGCGCCGGGCCGGCCGGGCTCGCCGCCGCGGAACAGCTGCGCCGGCGTGGCTACGGGGTTCATGTCTACGACCGGCACGACCGCATGGGCGGGCTGCTGGTCTACGGCATTCCCAATTTCAAGCTCGAGAAGAGCGTCGTCGCGCGCCGCGTCGCCCTGCTCGAGGCGGGCGGCATCGTGTTCCACCGCGGCTTCGAGGTCGGGCGCGATGCGAGCCTCGACGAGATCCGCGGGCGCCACGACGCGGTGCTGATCGCGACCGGCGTCTACCGGGCGCGCGACATCCAGGTGCCGGGCGGCGGGCTCGGCAACATCGTGCCGGCGCTCGATTACCTGATCGCGTCCAACCGCAAGGGTTTCGGCGACGCGGTGCCCGCCTTCGACGACGGCCGGCTCGACGCCGCCGGCAGGGACGTGGTCGTGCTCGGCGGCGGGGACACGGCGATGGACTGCGTGCGCACAGCGGTCCGCCAGGGCGCCAAGTCGGTCACCTGCCTCTATCGCCGCGACCGCGAGAACATGCCGGGGTCCAGGCGCGAGGTGCAGTATGCCGAGGAGGAGGGCGTCAGGTTCTCCTGGCTGGCGACGCCCGAGGCGTTCGTCGGCGACCAGACGGTGGCCGGGGTGCGGGCGCTCAGGATCCATCTCGGCGTCCCCGATGCCGCCGGGCGCCAGACGCCCGAGCCGATCGAGGGATCGAGCTTCGTGACCGGCGCTGACCTGGTGATCAAGGCGCTCGGCTTCGATCCCGAGGATCTGCCGGCGCTGTTCGGCGCGCCGGGGCTCGAAGTGACCCGATGGGGCACCGTGAAGATCGACTACCGGACGATGATGACGGCGATCGACGGCGTCTTCGCGGCGGGCGACATCGTGCGCGGGGCGTCGCTGGTGGTGTGGGGCATCCGCGACGGGCGGGATGCGGCGGAGGCGATCCACGCCTGGGTCGAACGCCGCGACGCGGCGGCGGACGAGGCGGCCTGAGGCCGGCGGGGAGGTTGCGATGAGGGGCCAAGACGCATACCGCGGCCAGCGCGCGATCGCGCGCTGGCGAGAAACCGCCGAGCGGCTCGCCCGCGACGGGCTCTACGACCCGGCGCTGGAACGCGACGCCTGCGGCGTCGGCCTGGTAGCGGCGATCGACGGGGTGGCGCGGCGCGACGTCGTCGAGGCCGGCATCGAGGCGCTCAAGGCGGTCTGGCACCGCGGCGCGGTCGATGCCGACGGCAAGACCGGCGACGGGGCGGGCATCCATGTCGAGATCCCGCAGGACTTCTTCCAGGAGCATATCGAGCGTACCGGGCACAGCCTCGGCGACGGTCCGATCGCGGTCGGCATGGTGTTCCTGCCGCGCACGGATCTCACCGGGCAGGAGCGCTGCCGCTGCATCGTGGAATCGGAAATCCTGAAATTCGGCTACCAGATCTATGGCTGGCGGCAGGTGCCGATCGACGTCGACGTGATCGGCGACAAGGCCAATGCGACCCGGCCCGAGATCGAGCAGATCATGATCGCGGGCAAGGCCGACGTGCCGCCCGCCCGGTTCGAGACCGACCTCTATATCGTCCGCCGCCTGATCGAGAACCAGGTGCGGGCGGAGAACATCAACGACTTCTACATCTGCTCGCTGTCGACCCGCTCGGTGATCTACAAGGGCATGTTCCTCGCCGAGCAGCTGACCGCCTTCTACCCCGATCTGCTGGACGAGCGCTTCAAGTCGCGCTTTGCGGTCTACCACCAGCGCTACTCGACCAACACCTTCCCGACCTGGCGGCTCGCCCAGCCGTTCCGCATGCTGGCGCATAACGGCGAGATCAACACGCTCAGCGGCAACATCAACTGGATGCGGAGCCACGAGACCCGGATGGAAGCCGAGGTCTTCGGACGCTTCGTCGACGACCTCAAGCCGGTTATCGAGCCGGGCGGGTCGGATTCCGCCTCGCTGGACAACGTGTTCGAGCTGCTGGTGCGGGCCGGGCGGTCGGCGCCCCATGTCGGCGCCATGCTGATCCCCGCCGCGTGGTCGAAGAAGACCGATATCGAGCCCGGGATCGGGGCCTTCTACAGCTACGTCAACTGCGTCATGGAGCCGTGGGACGGGCCGGCCGCGATCGCCGCCACCGACGGGCGCTGGGTGATCGCGGCGATGGACCGCAACGGCCTCAGGCCGATGCGCTACTCGGTGCTCGACAACGACCTGCTGATCGTCGGCTCGGAAACCGGCATGGTGCGGGTCTCCGAAGCCCGCATCGTCGCCAAGGGCCGCCTCGGGCCGGCCGAGACGATCGCCGTCGACCTCGAAGAGGCGAAGCTCTACCGCGACGGCGAGATCAAGCGCCGGCTGGCGGCCGCCTATCCCTATACCGAGTGGTCGCGCAACATCACCGAGCTCGAGGGGCTGATCAAGACCGGCACCGGCCCCAGGGTGGACTACACGGGCGACGCGCTGCGCCAGCGCCAGGTTGCGGCCGGCTACACGCTGGAGGAGCTGGAGCTGCTGCTCCAGCCGATGGTCGAGGACGGCAAGGAAGCCGTCGGCTCGATGGGCGACGACACGCCGCTCGCCGTGCTCTCGGACCATTACCGCGGGCTGCACCATTTCTTCCGCCAGTCCTTCAGCCAGGTGACCAATCCGCCCATCGAC
Source organism: Defluviicoccus sp. (assembly GCA_028821395.1). Taxonomy (GTDB): domain Bacteria; phylum Pseudomonadota; class Alphaproteobacteria; order MPNO01; family MPNO01; genus MPNO01. The sequence goes on along the minus strand of JAPPGP010000209.1, from coordinate 93,049 downwards.
TCGCTGCGCGAGTACCGGGTGATGAGCCTGCGCACGCGGCTTGGCAATCTCGGCAACGTGCTCGAGCAGGACGAGAGCCAGACGCGGCTGCTGCAGCTCGAATCGCCGGTGCTCAGCAACGCCGAGTTCGCGGCGATGCGCGACTACCTCAGAGACAGCGCGGTCGAGATCGACTGCACCTTCCGCAACAACGACGACGATTTGTCGCTCCGGCGCGCGATGTACCGCATCCAGCGCCAGGCCGAGGACGCGGTACGCGGCGGCGCGGTGCATCTGATCCTGAGCGACCGCAGGATCAGCCCCGAGCGTGCGGCGATCCCGTCGATACTCGCCGTCGGCGGCGTGCACAGCCATCTGGTCGCGCAGTCGCTCAGGACCTTCACCTCGCTCAATGTCGAGAGCGCCGAATGCATGGACGTGCACTATTTCTCCGTGCTGGTCGGCGTCGGCGCGACCACGGTCAACGCCTATCTCGCCAACGACACCATCGCCGACCGTCACCGCCGCGGCCTGTTCGGCGACCGCTCGCTGGAAGATTGCCTGAAACGCTACCACGAGGCGGTCGACCAGGGCCTGCTCAAGGTGATGTCCAAGATGGGCATCTCGATCCTGTCGTCCTACCGGGGCGGCTACAAGTTCGAGGCGGTGGGGCTCAGCCGCTGGCTGGTGAACAGCTATTTCCCGGGGATGAACTCGCGCATCTCCGGCATCGGGCTCTACGGCATCCGCCGCAAGGTGCTCGAGCTGCACGAACGCGCGCTGAACGAAGCCGCGACCGCGCTTCCCGTCGGCGGGCTCTACCGCTATCGCCAGAACGGCGAGGCGCACGCGTTCGAAGGCCGCCAGATGCATATCCTGCAAACCGCGGTCGCCAACGACTCCTTCGCCACATACCGCAAGTTCGTCGAGGGCACCCAGAACGCGCCGCCGATCCACCTGCGCGACCTGATGGGGTTCCGGTTCAAGCGCGAACCGGTGCCCATCGAGGAGGTCGAGTCGATCACCGAGATCAGGAAGCACCTGGTGGCGCCCGGCATATCGCTCGGCGCGCTGAGCCCCGAGGCGCATGAGACGCTGTCGATCGCGATGAACCGGATCGGCGCCAAGTCGGATTCCGGCGAGGGCGGCGAGGACCCGGCGCGCTACAGGCCGAGGCCCAACGGAGACAACGCGAGCTCGGCGATCAAGCAGGTCGCCTCCGGCCGCTTCGGGGTGACGGCGGAATATCTCAACAACTGTCGCGAGATCGAGATCAAGATCGCCCAGGGCGCCAAGCCCGGCGAGGGCGGCCAGCTTCCCGGCATCAAGGTCTCCGAGATGATCGCGAGACTCCGCCATTCGACCCCGGGCGTCAGCCTGATCTCGCCGCCGCCGCATCACGACATCTACTCGATCGAGGACCTCGCGCAGCTGATCTACGACCTCAAGCAGATCAACCCCGACGCCAGGGTCTGCGTGAAGCTGGTCTCGCAGAGCGGCATCGGCACCATCGCCGCCGGCGTCGCCAAGGCGAAGGCGGACGTGATCTTGGTCTCCGGCCATTCCGGCGGTACCGGGGCGAGCCCGCAATCGTCGATCAAGTATGCCGGGCTGCCCTGGGAGATGGGGCTGTCGGAGGTCAACCAGGTGCTCACCCTGAACCAGCTCCGCCACCGGGTGGTGCTCAGGGTCGATGGCGGGCTCAAGACCGGGCGCGACGTGGTGATTGCGGCCCTGCTCGGGGCCGAGGAGTTCGGCGTCGGCACCGCCTCGCTGGTCGCGATGGGGTGCATCATGGTGCGCCAGTGCCATTCCAACACCTGCCCGGTCGGCGTCTGCACCCAGGATGAGCGGCTGCGCGCGCGGTTTTCCGGCACGCCCGAGAAGGTGGTGAACCTGTTCAGCTTCATCGCCGAGGAGGTGCGCGAGCATCTCGCCCGGCTCGGCGCGCGGCGGCTCACCGATATCATCGGCCGCACCGAGCTGCTGGGCCAGACCCACCGCGGCAGCGCGCATCTCGACGACCTCGACCTCAACCCCCTGCTGGTCCAGGCCGATCCCGGCGACAAGCCACTGTTCTGCACGCTGGAAGGCCGCAACGAGGTCCCCGAGACGCTGGATGCCCAGATGATCCAGGACGCCGCGCTGGCGCTGGAGCGGGGCGAGAAGATCCAGCTCGCCTACAACATCCGCAACACCCACCGTGCCATCGGCACCCGGCTGAGCTCGATGATCACGCGGCGCTACGGGATGGACGGGCTCCAGCCCGGACACATCACCGTCCGGCTGCGCGGCTCGGCGGGACAGTCGCTCGGCGCCTTCGCGGTCCGGGGGCTCAAGCTCGAGGTGTTCGGCGATGCCAACGACTATGTCGGCAAGGGGCTTTCAGGCGGCACCATCGTGGTCCGCCTGACCACCGCAAGCACGCTGGCCTCGAACGAGAACACGATCATCGGCAACACCGTTCTCTACGGCGCTACCGCGGGCAGGCTGTTCGCCGCCGGCCAGGCCGGCGAGCGTTTCGCGGTGCGCAACTCGGGGGCGACTGCGGTGATCGAGGGCTGCGGGTCCAACGGCTGCGAATACATGACCAACGGCATCGCGGCGGTGCTCGGCCCGGTCGGCGACAACTTCGCCGCCGGCATGACCGGCGGCATGGCCTTCGTCTACGACCCCGACGACAGCTTCGCCACACGGGTCAACGAGGACACGGTGTTCTACCAGCGCATCCAGCGTCCATACTGGTCGGATCTCCTCAAGGCACTGGTCGAGGAGCACGCAAGGGAGACCCAGTCGCGCTTCGCCGAGCGCATGCTGATCCACTGGGAGCGCGAGCTCGGCCGGTTCTGGCAGGTCGTCCCGCATGAGATGGTCGACCGCTACGACCATCCGGTGTTCGCCGAGGCAGCCGCCGAACAAACCGCGTGAGCCGCCCGCCTCGAAAGCTGGTCTGCCTGGGATTCGGCTACTGCGCGGAGGCGCTGGCGCGCGCGGCGGCGGACGATTTTGCCGACATCGCCGGCACCACGCGCCAGCCGGGGAGGGCCCGCGCCCTCGCCGCCGCGGGCTTCTCGGTACTTCCCTTCGACCGCCCGGACTGCGTCGACGGCGCCACCCATCTGGCGATCTCGGCGCCGCCCGGAGCGGACGGCGATCCGGTGCTCGCCGCGCTCGGCGACAGGATCGCCGCCGAGGGCGGGCTCGCATGGATCGGCTATCTCTCGACCACCGGCGTCTACGGCGACCGGAACGGCGGCTGGGTCGGCGAGGAGGATGCGCCGCGCCCGGACTCGGCGCGCGCGCAACGCCGCCTCGCGGCGGAACGTGCCTGGCTCGCCTTCGGCGAGGCGCAGGGCGTGCCGGTTCAAATTTTTAGGCTTGCCGGCATCTACGGGCCCGGGCGCAGCGCGCTGGACAGGCTGCGCGCCGGCACCGCGCGGCGCATCGTCAAGCCGGGGCATGTGTTCTGCCGCATCCATGTCGCCGACATCGCGCAGGCGCTCAGGGCCTCGATCGCGCGCCCCGCGGCGGGCCGGATCTACAACCTCGCCGACGACGAGCCGGCTCCGCAGGCCGACGTGGTCGTCTTCGCCGCGCGCCTGCTCGGCGTGGCGCCGCCGCCCGAGGAGAGGTTCGAGACCGCGGAGCTCCCGCCGCCCGCGCGCGGCTTCTATGCCGGCTGCCGGCGGGTGCGCAACGACCGCATCAAGCGCGAGCTCGGCGTGGTGCTGCGCTTTCCCAGCTACCGCGAGGGGCTACGCGACCTGGCCCCGCCTTGAGTCGCCCGTATCGACCGCGAGCAGGCGGAACATCAGCACCGCCATCAGCACCGCCGGCGCGAGGTTGAAGCCGAACACGAAGGTCACCGCGTCGCCCACCGCCTCCCGGCTCATCGAGTCGTCGAAACCCGCGATCGTCGTCAGCATGCCGGCGAGCGCCGCCCCGAAGGCGGTGCCCAGCGAGCGCACCGAGGGCAGCGATGCCGCGGTCAGCCCCTCCTCGCCCGGGTCCGCCCGGGCGATGGTCCGGGTGATCAGGTGGACGTTGTGGATTCCCACCCCGAAGCCGATCAGGAAGGCGGAGACGGTCAGCAGCACCAGCCCGGGCGCCGTGGTCGTCGCCGTCATCAGCGCGAGCCCGAAAACCACGATCACCGGGCCCGACCAGAGGGCGAGGCGCTCGCGCCCGCCGCTCCAGCCATTGACCATGAATGTACCCACCGTCCAGCCGAGCGAGAGAACGATGCCGATGAAGCTTATGTAGATCGGCGGCATCTCGTGAAATACCTGGAGCAGCAGCGGCACGAACAGCGTGATCGAGGTCTGCACGCTGCCCACCAGGAAGTGGATCAGCAGCCCGAGCCCGACCACCGCCGAGAGCGACAGCGCCCGGGTCGGGAACAGCGGCGTGCGGGCGGTCCTGTCCAGGCGGAAGGTGAGCCAGACCAGCGCGATCGATGCCGCGATCAGGACCGACCGCAGCGCGGTATCGTCGATCGGCCCGGCCGCCGCGACGGCGATCACGCCCGCGGTCAGCACCGTCAGCCGGAAGAACGGGAAGCCGCCGCCCTGCTCGCCCCGCTGCGGCGCGGTGTCGGGCACCTTCCACCAGATCAGCGCCGCGTAGCAGGCGATGAACGGGATCAGCGACCAGAACGAGCCGCGCCACCAGCCGATCTCGGCGAAGACGCCGCCGAACACCGGGCCGAGCAGTTGCGCGAACATCCAGACGCCCTGATAGGCGGCGAGGATGCGGGCGCGCAGATGGGCGGGAAACAACACCCCGATCAGCGCCATCGAGGCGCCGATGACCAGCCCGCCCGCAAAACCCTGGATGCCGCGCGCGGCGATCAGCGTGAAGATGTCGGGCGCCAGCGCGCATCCCGCAGTCGACAGCATGAACACCGCCGCCACCGCGACATAGCCCACGCGGCGCCCCATCGCGCGGGTGATCGGCTCGACCGTCGCCGCGCCGACGATCGAGCCCACGGTGTAGACGATCGCGGTCCAGGCGTAATAGACCGCGCCGCCGAGATCGGCGACGATGGTCGGCATCACCACCGAGATCACCAGGATCTGCAGCGCGTGCAGCAGCGTGCCGAGCAGCACGATCGCCGAATAGGTCGCGTAGTCCCGGCGGATCAGGTCGCGCCAGGGCCCGGCCGCGCCCCTGTCCGGTGACGCCATGCCCGGGTCAGCTCTCTGCCGCGCCGCAGAGCTCGTCGACCAGCGCCCGGAGCCGGGCGAGATCCTCGTCGCGCGACAGCCTGTGGTCGCCGTCGGGCACCAGGAAGACGCGGACGTCGCGGCTCAGCAGCTTCTCCGCGATGCGCGGCGCGGTGGTCCACGGCACGTCCGCGTCGCGCTTGCCGTGCAGCAGCCGGACCGGGCAGTGGATCGCGATCGGCCGGTGCAGCAGGAGATGTCGGCGCCCCTCCTCGATCAGCCCGTAGGCGATCGGGTAGTCCCGGTCGTCGTAGTCGGACGGGAGATGAATCACCCCCCGTTCGCGGAGCTCGGCGCGCATGTCGGCGCCGTAGCGGTTCCACATCAGCTCCTCGGTGAAATCCGGCGCCGCGGCGATGCCGACCAGCCCGGCCACGCGCTCCGGCCGGGCGAGCGCCGCCAGCAGCATGATCCATCCTCCCATCGAGGAGCCGACCAGTACCTGCCTGCCCTGCGCCGCCTCGTCGAGCACCGCCAGCGCGTCGTCGCGCCAGCTCCCGATGGTGCCGTCGAGGAAATCGCCCGACGACTCCCCGTGGCCGGAATAGTCGAAGCGGACGAAGCCGCGCCCGGCTTCGCGGCATGCCGCTTCCAGCATGGTCGCCTTGGTCCCGGTCATGTCCGAGCGGAAGCCGCCGAGAAACATCACCCCGGGCTCGCACCCGGCCAAGCGGCGGTAGGCGATTGTCGCGCCGCCGGGGCGTGTTAGGATCGCCGCCGTCTCGCAACCGTCCGCGTTCACCGGCGGTACTTCCAGTCTCGTTTGCCCGTGGGGATCATCGGCGCCGTCGTCTCCCGACCCTATCACCGCAGCCAAAGCCACGAAACCCGGCCGCCCGCAGGCCGGGGCGCGCAGCCATGACCGATCCCTTCACCGCCGCAGCGATTGCCGCCGTCTTCCTCCTGGCGGGCGGGGTCAAGGGGCTGATCGGGCTCGGCCTGCCGACGGTGAGCCTCGGGCTGCTCACGATCCTGCTCGACCTGACCACGGCAATGGCGTTGCTCACCCTGCCGGCGGCGGCGACCAACCTGTGGCAGGCCGCGATCGGCGGCCATGCGCGGATGATCGTCCGGCGGCTGTGGCCCTTCATGCTGGCCGCGACGATCACCGTCTGGCTCGGCGCGCTGGCGCTCACCCGGGTCGACCTCGCGCTGCTGTCCGCGCTGCTCGGCCTGATCCTGGTCGCCTATGCCGGGCTCGGCCTCGGCGGCTGGCGGCTCTCCATTCCGCCGCGGGCGGAGGGCCGGGCGGGGCCGCTGTTCGGCGCGGTGAACGGGGTGCTGACCGGGATGACCGGCTCCTTCGTGGTCCCCGGAGTCATGTACTTGCAGGCGATCGGGCTCGGCCGCGACGCGCTGGTCCAGGCGATGGGGTTCCTGTTCGCCACGTCCGCGCTCGCGCTGGCCCTCGCGCTCGGCGGGTCGGGGCTGTTCGCCCGCGAGACCGGCATGGTGTCGGCGGCGGCGCTGCTCCCCGCGCTCGCCGGCATGGCGATCGGCCAACTCATGCGCCGCCGCCTGTCGGAAGAGCGCTTCCGACGGGTTTTTTTCATGGGCATCCTCGGGCTCGGCGCCTATATCTTTGCCGCCGCCGCGCTGGACGGCGCCTGAGCCCCGGCTTGTGGCCGGGCCGGGTTTGCGCTAAATGCGCGCGGTTCGCCCGGCAGAGCGCTCGCGAAGGGAATCATGGCAACCGCAACGCAGCCCGCATCTTCGCCCGTGGTCGTCACCCTCCCCGACGGCAGCCGGCGGCCGTTCGACGGGCCGCCCACCGGCGGCGAGGTTGCCGCGTCGATCGGCCCCGGTCTCGCCAAGGCGGCGATCGCAGTAAAGGTCGACGGCGAGGTCCGCGATCTCGTCCGTCCGATCGAGAGCGACGCCGCGGTCGAGATCGTCACCCGCCGGTCGGACGAGGCGCTGGAGCTGATCCGCCACGACGCCGCCCATGTCATGGCCGAGGCGGTGCAGGACCTGTTCCCGGGAACCCAGGTGACCATCGGCCCGGCGATCGAAGACGGCTTCTACTACGACTTCGCGCGGCCGACGCCGTTCTCGACCGAGGATCTCGACGGCATCGAGCGCCGGATGCACGAGATCGTCGCCCGCGACGAGCCCATCGTCCGCGAGGTCTGGGACCGCGAGGACGCGGTTCGCCGCTTCGCCGACCGGGGCGAGGCCTACAAGGCGGAGATCGTCGGCGGCCTGCCCGACGGCGAGGCGGTGACGGTCTACCGCCAGGGGGAATGGCTTGACCTCTGCCGCGGCCCGCATCTGCCGTCCACCGGGCATGTCGGCAAGGGCTTCAAGCTCCTGAAGGTGGCGGGCGCCTATTGGCGCGGCGACTCGAGCAACGAGATGCTGCAGCGCATCTACGGCACCGCCTGGCGCGACGAGAAGGAGCTCAAGGCGTATCTGCACCGGCTCGAGGAGGCGGAGAGGCGCGACCATCGCCGGCTCGGCCGCGAGATGGATTTGTTCCACTTCCAGGAGGAGGCGCCGGGCGCGGCGTTCTGGCACCCGCGCGGCTGGCGCCTCTATCTGCGGCTGATCGACTACATGCGCCGGCGCCAGGACGAAGCCGGCTATGTCGAGATCTCCACGCCCGAGCTGATGGACCGCTCTCTGTGGGAGCTGTCGGGCCATTGGGACACCTTCCGCGAGCACATGTTCACCTCCGAGACCGAGGACGGACGGGTGTTCGCGGTCAAGCCGATGAACTGCCCGGGCGGGGTGCAGGTATTCCGCCAGGGCACGCGGAGCTACCGCGAGCTGCCGCTGCGCGTGGCCGAGTTCGGGCGGGTGCATCGCTACGAGCCGTCGGGCGCCCTGCACGGGCTGATGCGGGTGCGCGCCTTCACCCAGGACGACGCTCATATCTTCTGCACCCCCGAACAGACCGAGTCCGAGTGCCGCACCGTGGTCGCCCTGATCCTCGACATCTACCGCGATTTCGGCTTCGAGGACGTGCGCATCCTGTTCTCCGACCGGCCGGAGCGGCGGATCGGCTCCGACGCGGTCTGGGACCAGCTCGAAGGCGCGCTCCGCGGCGCGCTCGACGGCATGGGGCTGGAATACGGCGTCAACCCGGGCGAGGGCGCGTTCTACGGGCCCAAGATCGAGTTCGTCCTGCGCGACGCGATCGGCCGCGACTGGCAGTGCGGCACGCTCCAGGTGGATTTGAACCTGCCCGAGCGGCTGGATGCCGCCTATGTCGGCGAGGACGGCGAGCGCCACCGGCCGGTGATGCTGCACCGGGCGCTGTTCGGCTCGCTCGAGCGTTTTCTCGGCATCCTGCTCGAACACTATGCCGGGCACCTGCCGTTCTGGCTGGCCCCGCTGCAAATCGTGGTGGCGACCATTACCGGCGATGCCGACGACTACGCCGCCGAGGTCGCGGCAGCTTCCCGGGCGGCCGGGCTGCAGGTCGAGCTCGACCTGCGCAACGAGAAGATCGGCTACAAGGTGCGCGAACACAGCGTCCGCAAGGTGCCCGTCCTGCTGGTGGTCGGGCGCAACGAGGTCGAAGCCCGCACGGTGGCGGTCCGGCGCCTCGGCGGCCGGCAACAAGAAGTCCTTGCGCTCGATACTGCGATCGATAGACTGAAGTCGGAAGCGGCTGGCCCGGACCAAGACAGCGACGCGTGACTGCACCGGTAAGCGAAACCTGCTGAAGGATTTGAACGGCCCGCGCCGGGTGGCGGGGGGGGGGGGGGCGGGGGGCCCCCCCCGGCCCCCCCCCCCGGCAAAAAAAAAAAAAAAAACCCCAAAAAAAAGAGGGGGGGGGGGG
>JAPPGP010000209.1:0-84048 GCA_028821395.1 Defluviicoccus sp. | reverse complement strand
TAGACTTATGTCGTAAGGGGCTGCCCCGCACCAACACCGCGACGGGTGACTGCACGGTAAAGCTAAACCTGCTTATGTATTTGACCGGCCCGCGCGGGGTGGCGGGGGCCGCATCCGTGCCGGCCCGCGCGACAGCCAAGGAGATGCATCCATAGCAAGACCCCCGATTATGGAGCCGCCGGTTCGCGAAGAACGCGGCGTCAACGAGGCGATCCGGGCTCAGGCCGTCAGGGTCGTCGACACCAACGGCACCGTGCTGGGTGTCTTTCCCACCGCAGATGCGATCGAGATTGCCGCAGAGCGCGGCCTCGACCTCGTCGAGGTATCGCCGAACAGCGACCCGCCGGTCTGCAAGATCCTCGACTACGGCAAGCTCAAATACGAGAACCAGAAGAAGCGGACCGAGGCCCGCAAGAAGCAGAAGACGATCGAGGTCAAGGAGATCAAGCTCCGCCCGGCGATCGACCGGCACGACTACGACGTCAAGATGCGCTTCATCCGCCGGTTCCTCGACGAAGGCGACAAGGTCAAGGTGACCATGCGCTTCCGCGGCCGCGAGATGGCGCATCAGGATCTCGGGCTGAAGGTGCTGTTCCGGGTGCGCGACGAGCTCGGGGAGCTCGCCAAGGTCGAGCAGCTGCCCAAGATGGAAGGCCGGCAAATGGTCATGGTGATGGCGCCCAAGTAGCGCCCGCGCCTCGCTTGCGCGCCGCGCCGCGCGCCGCTATAACCCGCCGTCTGTTTGGGATCGTCCGGCGAAGCGGCCGGGTCCGAGAGGATCCGGAACCGCGGGGCATGCCGAGGCGGTTCGCGTTGCACGTCCCGAGACGGAGGATGAAATGCCCAAGCTCAAGTCCAAGAGCGGGGCGAAGAAGCGGTTTCGCACCACCGCGACCGGCAAGATGCGGTCGAACTTCGCCTTCAAGCGCCACAACCTGCGCAAGCGCACGCAGAAGATGAAGCGCAAGGCGCGCGGGACCCGCATCATGGCGCCGGAAGACGCCAGGATGGTGAAGTCCTACCTGCCCTACGCCTGAGGAGCGCGTCATGTCCAGGGTCAAGCGCGGCGTCACCGCCCATGCGCGGCACAAGAAGGTTCTCGCCCGTGCCGCCGGCTACCGCGAGCGCAACCGCACCAGCTTCCGCGTCGCCATCGAGCGCGTCGAGAAGGGGCTGCAATACGCCTATCGCGACCGGCGCAACCGCAAGCGCAGCTTCCGCGCGCTCTGGATCCAGCGCATCAACGCCGGCGTCCGCCAGCACGGCCTGACCTATTCCCAGTTCATGAACGGCGTGAAGCGGGCCGGGATCGAGGTCGACCGCAAGGTGCTGGCCGATCTCGCCGTCCACGAGCCCGACGCGTTCAGGGCGATCGTCGAGCAGGCGCAGGCGGCGCTGTCGGACTAGACGGGCGGCGGCGCGTCGGGCGGCGGCTTCAGGGATGGACGACCTCGAACGGCTTCGGTCGGACTTGCTCGCGCGGATCGCGGCGGCCGATCTCGACTCCCTCGAAGCGCTGCGCGTCGAGACGCTCGGCCGCAGGGGAAGCGTGACCGCGCTGATGAAGGAGCTGGGCGGGCTCGCCCCCGAGGGCCGAAGGGCGGCCGGGCAGGCGCTGAACGCGCTCAAATCCGCCGTCGCCGAGGCGATCGACGCGCGCCGCGAGGCGCTCCGGGAGGGCGCGCTCGACGCCCGGCTCGCCGGCGAGACGCTCGACGTCTCGCTGCCGCCGAGGCCGGAGCCGGACGGGCGCATCCACCCGATCAGCCAGGCGATCGAGGAGATCGTGGCGATCTTCTGCCAGATGGGCTTCACCGTCGCCGAAGGCCCCGATATCGAGGACGACTTCCACAACTTCACGGCGCTGAACATCCCGCCCGAGCACCCCGCCCGGCAGGATCACGACACGTTCTATTTCGAGCCGGGCGAGGACGGCGAGCGGCTGCTGCTGAGGACCCACACCTCGCCGGTGCAGATCCGCACCATGCTGGTCGACAAGCCGCCGATCCGCATCGTCGTGCCGGGCCGCACCTTCCGCGCCGACCACGACGCCACCCACTCGCCGATGTTCCACCAGGTCGAGGGGCTGGTGATCGACGAAGAGACCCATATGGGCCATCTCAAGGGCTGCCTGATCGAGTTCTGTCGCGCATTCTTCGGCGTCGACGACCTGCCGGTGCGTTTCCGCCCGAGCTTCTTCCCGTTCACCGAGCCGTCGGCCGAGGTCGATATCGGCTGCAGCCGATCGGCGGACGGGCTCACCATCGGCGCCGGCGACGACTGGCTCGAAATCCTGGGGTCCGGCATGGTCCACCCGAAAGTGCTGGAGAACTGCGACATCGACCCGGCGCGCTACCAGGGATTCGCCTTCGGCCTCGGCGTGGAGCGGGTGGCGATGCTCAAATACGGCATCCCCGATCTCCGCACGTTCTTCGACTCCGATCTGCGCTGGCTCCGCCATTACGGGTTTTCGGCGCTCGACATGCCGAACGTCGCCGCCGGGATCGGCCAGTGAAGTTCACCCTCTCCTGGCTCCGCGACCATCTGGACACCGACGCCCCGCTCGAGGCGCTCGCCGAGCGGCTGTCGATGATCGGGCTGGAGGTCGATGCGGTCGACGATCCGGCCGCAGCGCTCGCCGATTTCGTGGTCGGCGACGTGGTCGAGACCGGCCCGCACCCCAACGCCGACCGGCTCAGCGTCTGCACGGTCGAGATCGGCGGCGGCGAGCGCTTCGACGTCGTCTGCGGCGCGCCCAACGCGCGGACCGGCATGAAGGGGGTGTTCGCGCGCGCCGGCTGCACGATCCCCGGCACCGGGACGAAGCTGAAGAAGTCGAGGATCCGCGGCGTCGAGTCGAGCGGCATGCTGTGTTCCGAGCGCGAGCTCGGCTTGTCGGACGAGCACGAGGGCATCATCGACCTTGCCGGCGACTTCGCTGCGGGGACGCCGGCGGCCGAGGCGCTCGGTATCGGCGATCCGGTCATCGAGATCGGGCTCACGCCGAACCGCCCGGACTGCGCCGGGGTGCGCGGCATCGCCCGCGACCTCGCCGCCGCCGGCATGGGTCGTCTCAAGCCGCTCGGTGCCGCCCCGGTCGAGGGCGGGTTCGAGAGCCCGCTCTCCTGGCGGCGCGACTTCCCGGACGGCAACGGCGATGCCTGCCCGTTCGTCGTCGGGCGGACCTTCCGCAATCTGCGCAACGGGCCGAGCCCGCAATGGCTGCGGGACCGGCTGACCGCGATCGGGCTCCGGCCGATCTCGGCGCTGGTCGACATCACCAACTACGTCACCTTCGATCTCGCGCGCCCGCTCCACGTGTTCGACGCCGACAGGATCGCCGGCGACCCGACCATGCGCTTCGCCAGCCCCGGCGAGAGCGTGGCCGCGCTCGACGGGCGGACCTACGAGCTCGATCCATCGATGACGGTGATCGCCGACGACACCGGCGCGCTCGCCATCGGCGGGGTGATGGGAGGGGAGGCGACCGGCTGCGGCGACGACACGACGGGCGTGTTCCTCGAGGTGGCGCTGTTCGATCCCGTCCGTACCGCCACCACCGGGCGCAAGCTCGGCATCGTCTCGGACGCCCGCTACCGCTTCGAGCGCGGCGTCGATCCGACCTCGGCGCTGTGGGGGGCGGAGGTCGCCGCAAGGCTGATCCTCGACATCTGCGGCGGCGAGGCGAGCGCGCTCACCATGGCGGGAGAGATGCCCGGCCACGAGCGCAGGCTGCGGCTCCGCAAGTCGCGCATCGCGACCCTCGGCGGGGTCGCGGTCGAGGACGGAGAGGCGCGGCGGATCCTGGGCGATCTCGGGTTCGAAATCGAGGACGCGGGCGACGGCCTGACCGCCTCGGTACCGCCCTGGCGCCCCGACATCGAGGGCGAGGCTGACCTCGTCGAGGAGGTGCTCCGGATCAACGGCTTCGATGCCATCCCCGCGGTGCCGCTGCGCGCGGCGACCGCGGTTCCGGGCGCCGCCTGGTCGCCGTCCCAGGCCCGGCGCGGCCGGGTGCGGCGTGCGCTGGCGGCGCGCGGGCTGACCGAGGCGGTGACGTTCTCCTTCATGGCGGGCGACAAGGCGGAAGAATTCGGCGCCGCGCCGTCGCTCCGCCTCGCCAACCCGATCAGCGTCGAGCTCGCGCATATGCGCCCCTCGATCCTGCCCAATCTGCTGGAGGCGGCGTCGCGCAACGCCGCCCGCGGAATCGCCGACATCGCGCTGTTCGAGATCGGCCCGCAATACGCCGCGGGCCCGGACGGGCAGTCCCATTCCGCCTGCGGCCTCCGCGTCGGCGGCACGGCGCCCAGGCACTGGGCCGGCACCCGCGCCGAGGTGGATGCCTATCACGCCAAGGCGGACGCGCTGGCCGCGCTCGAAGCGGCGGGCGTGCCGGCGCACAATCTCCGCCTCGGCGACGACGCGCCCCTCTGGTCCCATCCGGGCCGCGCGGCCGCGCTCACCCTCGGCCCCAAGCCGCTCGCCCGCTTCGGCGAGGTGCATCCCGCAGTGCTGGAGCGCTTCGACCTGCGCGGGCCGGCCTCTGCCTTCGAGGTGCTGCTCGACGCGGTTCCCGCGCGCAAGACGGGGAAGGGGGCGTCGCGCCCGATGCTCCAACTGGCCGCGCTCCAGCCGGTGGAGCGGGACTTCGCCTTCGTGGTCGACGAAGCCACGCCGGGCGCGACGCTCGCCGCCGCGGCACGCGGCGCCGACAAGGCGCTGATCGCGGATGTGGCGCTGTTCGATGTCTATCGCGGACCCGAGCTCGGCGCGGACAGGAAATCGGTCGCGCTCTGCGTCACCCTGCAACCGCGCGAGGCGACGCTCACCGATGCCGAGATCGAGGCGGTCGGCGAGCGCATCGTCGCCGCGGTCGCGAAGGCGACGGGGGCCGTGCTGCGAGGCTGACCGGGATGACCGATCTCTCGCATATCCGCAACTTCGCCATCATCGCCCATATCGACCACGGCAAGTCGACCCTCGCCGACCGGCTGATCCTGACCTGCGGCGGGGTGGAACAGCGCGAGTTCCGCGACCAGCTGCTCGACACCATGGAGCTCGAGCGCGAGCGCGGCATCACCATCAAGGCGCAGACCGTGCGCCTGCCCCACACGGCGCGCGACGGCCGGACCTATCAGCTCAACCTGATGGACACGCCCGGCCATGTCGACTTCACCTACGAGGTCTCGCGCTCGCTCGCCGCCTGCGAGGGCTCGATCCTGCTGGTCGATTCCACGCAGGGGGTGGAGGCGCAGACGCTCGCCAACGCCTATCTCGCGATCGACGCGGACCACGAGATCGTCCCCGTCCTCAACAAGATCGACCTTCCCGCTTCCGAGCCCGGGCGCATCCGCTCGCAGGTGGAGGACGTGATCGGCCTCGCGGCGGCGGACTGCATCGCCGTCTCGGCGAAGACCGGAGAGGGGATCGACGACGTGCTGGAGGCGCTGATCGCGCGCCTTCCGCCGCCCGAGGGTGAGCGCGAGGCACCGCTCAGCGCGCTGCTGGTCGATTCCTGGTACGACGCCTATCTCGGCGTGATCATCCTGGTCCGGGTGCGCCACGGCGAGCTCAAGCGCGGCATGAGGATCCGCATGATGGCGACCGGCGCGGTGCACCAGATCGACCGGGTCGGGGTCTTCACGCCCAAGCGCGAAGAGACCGACGCCCTCGGCCCCGGCGAGATCGGCTTCATCACCGCCAGCATCAAGCATGTCGCCGAGACGCAGATCGGCGACACCATCACCGAGGACCGCCGGTCCGCCGCGGCGCCGCTGCCGGGCTTCCGGCCGACCGTGCCGGTGGTGTTCTGCGGGCTGTTCCCGGTCGATGCGGCGGATTACGAGGATCTGCGCGAGAGCCTGGCCCGGCTGCGACTCAACGATTCGAGCTTCCACTACGAGCCCGAGACTTCCGCCGCGCTCGGCTTCGGGTTCCGCTGCGGCTTCCTGGGCCTGCTGCATCTGGAAATCATCCAGGAACGGCTCGCCCGCGAGTTCGACCTCGAGCTGATCACCACCGCGCCGTCCGTGGTCTATCGCGTCCATGCCGGCGACGGGTCGGTCGCCGAGGTCCACAACCCGGCCGACATGCCCGACCCGGTGCAGATCCGCAAGGTCGAGGAGCCGTGGATCAAGGCGACCATCCTGGTGCCGGACGACTATCTCGGCGCGGTGCTCGCGCTCTGCGAGGACCGGCGCGGCACGCAGATCGAGCTCACCTATGTCGGCGGGCGGGCGATGGTGGTCTACCGGCTGCCGCTCAACGAGGTGGTGTTCGACTTCTACGACCGGCTCAAATCGGTGAGCCGCGGCTATGCGAGCTTCGACTACCAGCTCGAAGGCTACGAGGAGGGCGACCTCGTCAAGCTGGCGATCCTGGTCAACGCCGAGCCGGTCGACGCGCTGTCGATGATCGTGCATCGCAGCCGGTCGGAGCAGCGCGGAAGGGCGATCTGCATCCGGCTCAAGGACCTGATCCCGCGCCAGCTCTTCAAGGTCCCGCTGCAGGCCGCGATCGGCGGCAAGGTGATCGCGCGCGAGACCATCAGCGCGCTCAGGAAGGACGTCACCGCCAAGTGCTATGGCGGCGACGTGACCCGCAAGCGCAAGCTCCTCGAACGCCAGAAGGAGGGCAAGAAGCGCATGCGCCAGTTCGGCCAGGTCGAGATCCCGCAATCGGCGTTCATCGACGCGCTGCGCATCGGCGACGAGTAGGGCGCCCTACAGCACGGTGAGCAGCCCGGCCGCGGCGGCGAACAGCGCGGCATCGCGGTTGACGAACCCCATCGCCTGGAGGCCGAGCGGCAGGCCTTCGGTCTCCAGCAGCGGCATCGTGACGGCGGGGATGCCGAGCAGCGAGGCGGGGACGTTGAATACCGGGTCGCCGGTCGAGTCGAGCCCGACCGGCGCCGGCCCCGCGGCGCCGAGGGTGATGCAGATCTCGCAGCTCTCGGCGAGCGCCTCCCAGGCGGCGCGCGCGCGGTCGCGGTCCGCCAGCAGGCCGTGGTACTGCTCCTGCGTCATCGTCTCGGCCTCGGCCAGGCGCTCGGTCGAGACCTCGCTCAGCCCCGCCACGTCCATGTCCCGCGCGTATGTGTTGAGCGGCCAGCGGGTCTCCCAGGCGTTGACGCTGCGCGCCAGCGGGACGGCATCGGCGATCGCCGCCTCGGCCGCCGCCACCGCATCGCTCGACCGGCGGTCGAGGCAATCGATGCCCGCCGCCTCCAGCCGGCCGCGCACCGAGGCGAGCTCCGCCTTCGCGGCGTCGCTCGCGACCTCCCAGCCCGCGGTCTCGAGCACCGCGACGCGGCCCGGGCGCCGCGCCGCGGGCCGAACGCTCGGGCCCGACAGGCCGGGATAGCCCGGATCGCCGCCGCAGCGGGCAGACATTTCACGCGCCACGACCCAGGTCTCGTCGAGAGTGGCGGCGATGGTCCCGGTGCAGCTCTGGCTGAACACGTCGAAGCTGCCGCCCCGGTTGATGCCGCCCACGCTCGGCTTGAAGCCGTATACCCCGCAAAAGCTCGACGGACGCAGGATGGAGCCGATCACCTGGGTGCCGAGCGCCGCCGGCACCATGCCGCAGGCGACCGCCGCCGCCGACCCGCTCGACGACCCGCCCGGCGTGCGCGCCAGGTCCCAGGGGTTGCGGGTGCCGCGCGGGTGGGTGGCGGCGAACTCGGTGGTCACCGTCTTGCCGAGGATCACTGCGCCGGCCTCGCGCAGCGCGACGACCGCCGCCGCGTCGCGCCCGCCCTGCCAGCCGGCGAAGAGCGGCGAGCCCTGCTCGGTCGCCATGTCGGCGGTCTCCATGATGTCCTTGATGCCGACCGGCATGCCGTCGATGGCGGAGCGCGCCCGCCCGTCCTTCCACCTGGCCGATGCCGCGTCGGCGGCGGCGCGCGCGGCATCCGCGTCGACCGCGACGAAGGCGCCGACCTCCCCGTCGTCGGCCTCGATCCGCGCGATGCAGCGTTCGAGGAAGTCGCGCGGGCTGTCCTCGCCAGTCTGGAATGAAGCCGTCGCGGCGAAATAGGAACGGGGTTCGGGACGGGTCATTGCGATGCCTCTCCTTCGGGGTGTGTGGCGCTACTGGATCATCCGGTTGGGCAGGAAGAGCGCGATCTCGGGAAACACGACGAGCAGCACCATACAGACCAGCATCGCCGCCCAGAACGGCATGATGCCGATGAATATGTCGCGCATCGGCACGTCCTCGGCGATTCCCTTGACGACGAACACGTTGACGCCGACCGGCGGGCTGATCAGCCCCATTTCGAGCACGATGACCATCAGAACGCCGAACCAGATCGGGTCGTAGCCCAGCTCGACGATCAGCGGATGGACGATGGGCAGCGTCAGCACGAGGATCGCGAAGCCTTCGAGGAACATGCCGAGCACGATGAACGCTGCGAGCAGGATGGCAAGGATGCCGAGCCGGGAGAGCTCGGAGCCGATGAGCAGCTCGGCGAGATCGCTCGGGATCTGGGTCAGCGCGAGGAAGGGGTTGAAGACATGCGCGCCGATCAGGATCAGGAAGGCGAAGGCGCTGGTGCGCACGGTCTCCAGCAGGGTGACGTTGAGCGAGGCGGGCGTAACGCTGCGGCGCGCGAGCGCGAGCAGGAAGGCGAGAAACGCGCCGACGCCGGCGGCCTCGCCGGCGGTGAAGAAGCCGGAATAGATGCCGCCGATGGTGACCGCGACGATGCCGATCATCGCGCCCGCCCGCCCGGTCGCTCGCACCCGCTCGGCCAGCGGAAGCGCCGGGCCGGGCGGGCCGAGAACCGGCCGGATGCGGGTCTGGATCGCGATCGCCACCATGAACAGCGCGGTCAGCAGCAGCCCCGGCAGGACGCCCGCGAGGAACAGCCGGCCGATCGATTCCTCGGTCAGGATGGCGTAGATCACGAACCCGGTGGATGGCGGGATCAGGATGCCGAGCGTGCCGCCGGCGGCGATCGCGCCGGTGGCGAGGCGGGGGTGGTAGGCGTAGCGCCGCATCTCCGGCAGGGCGACGCGGCCCATCGTCACCGCGGAGGCGACCGAGGAGCCCGACAGCGCTGCGAACCCGGCGCAGGCGGCGATCGTCGCCGAGGCCAGCCCGCCCCGCCAGTGCCCGAACCAGGCATAGGCGGCGCCGTAGAGGTCGCGGCTCATCCCCGAGATCGAGGCCAGGTTCCCCATCAGCACGAACATCGGGATGATCATGAGTTCGAAATTGGACGCGATCACGAAGGGCTCGCTGCCCAGCGTCGCCAACGCCGCCGGCCAGCCGTTCATCACCCCGACGCCCACGAACCCGACCAGCATCATCACGATGCCGACCGGCATGCGGATGGCGAGAAGGCCGAACAGCGCGAGGATGCCGATCACGCCGATCAGCGAGCTACTCATCGGCCTTCCGTCTTGCAATCTCGGGCAGGCCGATCGCCGAGCGCAGGCCGAGCACAACGAGGACCAGGGCGAACGCCAGCGAGCCGAAGGCGATCACGAAGTAGAACGGGTGATGCGGGATATCGAGCAGGTTGAACCCATCGCCGAACTCCAGCGCGTCGAGGCCCTGGGCGAGGCTTTGCCAGGCGACGACGAGGAAAAACAGGCCGCAGAGGATGCGGACCGAGGCATCCAGCGCGGCGAGCCTGCGCCCCGAAACGAAGTTGCCGATCAGGTCGACCGCGATATGCCCGCCGGTCCAGCCGGAATAGGCCATGGCGAAGAACACGACGATGGTGAGCCCGGCCTCCGACAGGTCCTGGGTGCCGAGGATCGGGTCGTTGAACTTCCTGAGCGTCACCGCGACCACGGTGAGCGCCATCAGGCACATCAGCACCGCGCCGCCGATGACCGCCATCAGGCGAACGCCGGCGCCGATGGTTCCCGAAAGCCGCTCCAGCCTGGCCCGCAAGAGCCGGCGCCGGGCTCAGCTTCCCGCGACCCCCATCGCCCGGAGGATCGCGCTCGCCGGCACGCCGCGCGAATCCAGCGCCTTGACCTGCGCCGCGCGCGCGGCCATCAGCCGCTTGACGCCCTCCTGCAGCGCCGCGCCCGCGAGCGCGATCACCTCGTGCTTGTCGGACTTCCGCACCCGGTCGAGCCCCGCATTGCCGGCGCGCATGTAGAACTGGGCCGCGCGCAGGCTCATCGCCCGCCCCGTGGTGCGTTCGACCAGCGCCTTGTGGGCGTCGGACAGCTTGTCGAAGGCGGCGTTGTTCATCACCAGGTAGAACGGCGAGCGGCCGAGCGGCCAGCCGGTGGTGTAGTACTTGGCGACCTCGTTGAACTTGAAGCTGTTGATCGTGCTGGGCCCGGTGAGCACGCCGTCGATGACGCCCGTGTTGAGCGCGTTGTAGACCCGGTTGATCGGCATGAAGACCGGCACCGCGCCGAGCGCCTTGATCGCCTCGCCCTGGGTCTTGGAGGGAACCCGGAACTTGAGGTCCTTCATGTCCGCCACCGAGCGGATCGGCTGCTTGCGGGTCATCAGCACCTGGCGTTCGTTGGTCCACAGCGCGAGGAGCTTGACCCGGCGGAACTCGGGCGCGAGCTCGCCCATGGCGTTCCACATCGCGTTGGTCGCATCGCTCGACGTGGGCGCCATCCCCGGCAGCTCGACCACGCCCACCCGCGGGAACAGCTTCGAGGTGAAGCCCGGCAGGCCGAAGGCGATATCCGCCACCCCGTCGACCGCGCGCTTGTACTGCGCGACCGGACCCTTGCCGAGCGCGCCGCCGGGATAGATGCGGACCTTCAGGCTGCCGCCCGACTTGGCCGCGACCTCCTCCGACCACGGCCGCATGATGAAGCGGTCCATCGGGTGCTTGGGGGACATGAAGTGCGCGAGCTTGAGCTCGGCCGCGCCGGCGGCTGCGCCGAGGCCGAGCAGCATGGCGGCCGCCGTGCCGCCGAACAGCATCCGGCTCGACAAGACCCCGAGGGCGGCGGAAAATCTCGTTGGCATGGATAATCCCTTTCGTGAGTCCGGAGGGGCGAATTCGCAAGACGCGTCCGGTGGATGATCGAGCCCGCCGATTCCTGAGTCAACCGTTCGACCGCCCTTGAACCGGGCATGGCCGGTGCTAAATTGCGACCGACGGAGGGGTGGCCGAGCGGCTGAAGGCGCACGCTTGGAAAGCGTGTATACCGGAAACGGTATCGTGGGTTCGAATCCCACTCCCTCCGCCACTCACGGCACCGCGCGGGTCATCTCGTCGTCCACAGCGAAAGCGGGATATGGACGCCCACCCCGGCGAAGGTCGCGTCCTCGCGGCGTACGAATCCGAACTCCCATATCAGGTCGCTGCCCGGGTCCTTCCACTGCACGATGGGCAGCACGCCGATGCGAAACCAGTTGTTGCGGGTGTAGTTCCCCGCGATTCCGGCGTTCAACCCCACGCGCCAGTTCTCGATCGCCTCCAGCGTGCCGGACAATCCGGCGAACGGCCCCCAGCGCGAATGGGAGTTCCGCACCATGCCGGCGCGCCAGCGCAGCCATTGTCCGCGCACGGGCCCGCCGACGCCGAGCGAAGGGTGAGCGGTGCTGTAGTCGTAGTCGCGATCCGATTCGGGATGAGAGCTCTTCAGGAAGGCGGGCACGATGCGGATCTCCGATTCGCCCTGCGCCGGTGCAAGCCCGGCCAGCAGCAGCACGGCGGCGAGCCCCGCGCGGCCCGCCGCGGCCAAGACTTTGCCGCGCACGCGCAAGCCCTCTGCCGCCTCAGAAGTTCTCCACCCACGGCCTGACCTCCACCTCCCAGGTCCAGGCGCTGCGGTGCTGGCGGTGGATGTGGAGATAGGTCTCGGCAATGGCGTCGGGGTCGAGCGTGCCGTCCGGCCCGCGCTCGGCCACCCGCGCGTCGCCCGCCTTGGCGATGCCGCCGTCGATGACGAAATGCGCGACATGGACACCCCGCGGCTGAAGCTCCCGCGCCAGGCTCTGGGCGAGGCCGCGCAGCCCGAACTTGCCCATCGCGAAGGAGGAGGAATTGGCATAGCCCTTGACGCTCGCCGACGCGCCGGTGAGCAGGATGGTGCCGGAGCCCCGCGCCGTCATCTGACGCGCCGCCTGCTGGGCCACCAGGAAGCCGCCGAAGCAGCTGATCTCGATGACCTTTCGCACCTGTTCGGGGTCGAGGTCGACGATCGGCCCGCGCGCGCGAAAGCTCGGGTTGAAGACGACCACGTCGGGGGCGCCGATATCCGCCGTGACGGCCTCGAACAGCGCCGCCACCGCCCGCGGGTCGGAGGCATCGCAGGCATGCGCACGGCCGCCGATCTCGGAGCACAGGCCGCCCAGCTTGTCCGCATTGCGCGCGGCCAGCGCCACCGCCATGCCTTCCCTGTGGAACAGCCGCGCCAGCGAGGCGCTGAGCCCGCTGCCGGCCCCGACGATGAGTGCCTTTTCCCGATCCGCCATTCCATCGCTCCCTCGATTGATTCCCGGACGATGCCGCCAGAGCGATCAAATAGATCATCCGGCCCGGGTCGCGCCAACGGAAATTGCCGCGTGGCGGCCCCGCCATCGGTGGTTTCGGCCCGCTTCGGACGCTATATCCAGAGCGACCGCCGGAGCCCAGCATGACCGACCAGCCGAATTCCGGAGGCCTCGGCACCCTGCCCGAGTGGGACCTCGCGGACCTCTACCCGGCGCCGGACAGCCCGGCGCTCGCGGCCGACCTCGACCGCGCGGGACGCGACGCCGAGGCGCTTGGCAAGCGCTGGAAGGGCAGACTCGCGGCGGCGGGCGGCGAGGCGTTCGGGCGCGCGATCGCGTCCTTCGAGGCGGTGTCGGAGACCGTCGCCCGCGCGGAGAGCTACGCCCAGCTGCTGCACGCGGCCGACCTCGGCGATCCCGGTACGGCCGCGTTCCACCAGTCGATCCGCGAGCGGGCGACGGCGATCACCGGCGAGCTGTTGTTCTTCACGCTGGAGATCAACCGCATGGAGGACGGCGTGATCGAGGGCAAGCTCGCCGACCCGGGTGCCGCGCGCTACCGGCCGTGGCTGCGCGACATCCGGCTGTCCCGCCCCTATCAGCTCGGCGAGGAGGCCGAGCGGCTGTTCCACGTCAAGCGCCTGACCGGCCGGGCGGCCTGGACCCGGCTGTTCGACGAGACCATGGCGGCGCTCCGCTTCCCGGTCGAGGGCCGGAACCTGACCGTCCAGGAGGCGCTTCATCTGCTGTCCGATCCCGACGGCGCACGCCGCCGGGAAGCCGCCGAGTCGGTCGGACGGGTGCTCGCCGAGAACGTGCGGCTGTTCGCGCTGATCGCCAACACGCTCGCCAAGGACAAGGAGATCGAGGATTGCTGGCGCGGCTACGAGACCCCCCAGGCCGCGCGCCATCTCGCCAACCGGGTCGAGGCCGAGGTGGTGGACGCCCTGACCGAGGCGGTGACCGACGCCTGTCCGCGCCTGTCGCATCGCTACTACGCGCTGAAGGCGCGCCGGTTCGGGGTCGATGCGCTGGAACACTGGGACCGCAATGCGCCGCTGCCCGGCGCCGACGAGGTCGTCATCGCCTGGGACGAGGCGCGCCACATCGTGCTCGACGCCTATGGCGCGTTCTCGCCCGCGATGCGCGGGATCGCCGCCCGGTTCTTCGATGACCGCCGGATCGACGCCGCGCTCCGGCCGGGCAAGTCGCCGGGCGCCTTCTCGCATTCCACGGTTCCTTCCGCGCATCCCTATATCCTGCTCAACTACCAGGGCAGGCCGCGCGACGTGATGACGCTGGCGCACGAGCTGGGCCACGGCGTCCACCAGGTGCTCGCCGGGCGTCAGGGCCATCTGATGGCGAAGACGCCGCTGACGCTGGCCGAGACGGCCTCGGTGTTCGGCGAGATGCTGACCTTCCGCGCGCTGCTCGACCGCGCCGGCCCGGCGGAGCGGCGTCTGCTGCTCGCCGCCAAGGTCGAGGACATGCTCAACACCGTGATCCGCCAGATCGCCTTCTACCGCTTCGAGAGCCGGGTCCACGAGGAGCGCCGCCGGGAAGAGCTGACGGCCGACCGCCTGTGCGAGATCTGGCTCGACGTCCAGCGCGAGAGCCTGGGCCCGGCGATCCGGCTCGGCGGGGACTACCGGTACTACTGGTGCTATATCCCGCATTTCGTCCACTCGCCGTTCTACGTCTATGCCTACGCCTTCGGGGATTGCCTGGTGAACGCGCTCTATGCGGTCCATGAGAGTGGCGCGCCCGGTTTCGCGGAGAGGTACCTCCGCATGCTCGAAGCCGGCGGCACGCTGCGCCACCGCGAGCTGCTGGCGCCGTTCGGGCTCGATGCCGGGGAGCCGGCGTTCTGGGCGCGGGGGCTCGCGGTGATCGAGGGGATGATCGACGAGCTGGAGGACGCCGAATGAGGCGGCCGCCGGAACGCCGCGACGAGGACAACCGGCTGACCGGGCGGGTGCGGCGCTACGGCCGGGTCGGGGCGGCGGTGGGCGGCATCGCCGCCCGTGTGGCGGGCGAGCGCTATCTCGGCTTGGAGATGGACCGAGAGCGCAGCGCCGGGGATCTGCGCCGCGCGCTCGGCGGCCTCAAGGGGCCGCTGATGAAGGTCGCCCAGATCATGTCGACCGTCCCCGACATCCTGCCCCGGGAATACTCCGACGAGCTGGGCGAGCTGCAGGCCAACGCGCCGCCGATGGGCTGGCTGTTCGTCAGGCGCCGCATGGCGGCCGAGCTCGGCGCCGGCTGGGAGAAGCGCTTCGCAAGCTTCGAACGCCAGGCGGCCGCGGCCGCGTCGCTCGGCCAGGTGCACCGCGCGGTCGGGCGGGATGGAAGCGATCTCGCGTGCAAGCTGCAATATCCCGACATGGCGTCCGCCGTCGAGGCCGACCTCCGCCAGCTCCGCGTCGTGCTGGCGATCTACCGGCGCTACGACAAGGCGGTCGACCCGCGCGAGATCCATGCCGAGCTCACCGCCAGGCTGCGCGAGGAGGTCGACTACGAGCGCGAGCTGCGCCATATCCGGCTCTACCGCCTGATGCACGCAGACGAAGTGGCCGTGCACGTCCCCGACCCGGTGCCCGCGCTCTCGACACGGCGGCTGCTCACCATGACCTGGCTGGACGGGCGCCGGCTGCTGGATCTGGCCGGCGAGGACCTAGAGGCGCGCAACCGGGTCGCCCACAACATGTTTCGCGCCTGGTACGTGCCGTTCTACGACTACGGCGTCATCCACGGCGATCCGCATCTCGGCAACTACACCGTGCGGCCGGACGGGTCGGTGAACCTGCTCGATTTCGGCTGTATCCGGATCTTCCCGCCGAGATTCGTCAAGGGCGCGATCGACCTCTACCACGCGATCGACCGGGACGACCGCGCGCTTGCGGTGCATGCCTATGAGGGCTGGGGGTTCGCCGAGCTGTCGAACGAGATGATCGACATACTGAACCTCTGGGCGTCGTTCCTCTACGCGCCGTTGCTGGAGGACAGGCCCCGCCCGATCGAGGGCGCCAACAGCCGGGTCTACGGCGCCGAGGTGGCCTCGAAGGTGCATCGCGAGCTGCGTCGACTGGGCGGGGTCCGTCCGCCGCGGGAGTTCGTGCTGATGGACCGCGCGGCGATCGGCCTCGGCTCGGTCTTCATGCATCTCAGGGCCGAGATCAACTGGCACCGCATGTTCCACGACCTGATCGCGGATTTCGACGCAGAGGCTCTCGCGAAGCGCCAGGCGGCGGCGATGAGAAAGGCGGGCGTGCCTCCGCCGGATTAACTCAGCGCCCCGACCACGCGGCGGATCGCGCCGGTCAGCAGGTCGAGCTCGTCCGGCGATATCGTCAGCGCCGGCATCAGATAGACCGCGTCGCCCAGCGGGCGGATCCATACGCCTTCCTCGACGAAGCGCATCCGCATGCCGGCGAGGTCGTCGATCCGGTCGAGCTCGACAACGCCGACCGCACCCAGCACCCGGACGTCGACCACCCGGGGCATCGACCGGCAGGGCTCGAGCGACTCCCGGAGACGGGACTCGATGCGCCTCGCCTGTTCCAGCCTGGGCTCGCGCTCGAACAGGTCGAGCGAGGCGTTGGCGGCGGCGCAGCCCAGCGGGTTCGCCATGAAGGTGGGCCCGTGCATCAGCGCCCGCTTCGGGTCCTCGCTGTCGAAGGCCGAGAACACAATCCGGTTGGCGACCGTCGCCGCGAGCCCCATCGTGCCGCCGGTGAGCGCCTTGGAGAGGCAGACCATGTCGGGCGCGACGCCTGCCTGCTCGAAGGCGAACATCGTGCCGGTGCGCCCGAACCCGGTCGCCACCTCGTCGAGGACGAGCAGCAGGTCGTGGCGGCGGCAGACCCGGGCGATCGCTGCGAGCGTCTCCGGCGGATGGAAGCGCATGCCGCCCGCCGCTTGCAGCAGCGGCTCCACCACCACCGCGGCGATCTCGCCTGCGTGGCGCGCCATGGCGTCCTCGAACGCCGCGGCGGCTCTGCGGCCGAGCGGCAGGTCCAGCACGATCTGCGGCGGCACGTAGCCCCCCAGCAGCCGGTGCATGCCGTCCTCGGGATCGCACACCGCCATCGTGCCCAGCGTGTCGCCGTGATAGGCGCCGCGAAAGCAGACGAAGCGGCCGCGCCCCTCGATTCCCCGGTTGCGCCAGTACTGGATCGCCATCTTGAGCGCGATCTCGACCGAGACGGAGCCGGAGTCGCTGAAAAAGACATGGTCGAGGCCGGAGCCCAGCAATGCCGCGAGCCGGCGGGCGAGCCGCACAGCAGGCTCGTGCACCATGCCGCCGAACATCACATGCGGCATGCGGCGAAGCTGCGCCTCCATCGCATCCAGGATGTGGGGGTGGTTGTAGCCGTGACACGCCGTCCACCAGGACGCGATCCCGTCGACCAGCTCGCGCCCATCGGCGAGGCGGATGCGCGCACCCTCTGTGCCCACCGCTTCGAGCGGCGGCGGCATGCCGCGCATCGGCGTGTAGGGGAACCAGAGGTTCCCTGGCGTCTCAGCCACCGTGGCCGGCCGCTTCCATCGCCTCGATCCCCAGCCGGTCGAACAGGCCCAAATCCTCCCCGACCGCGGGGTTGGGCGTGGTCAGTAGGCGTTCGCCGTGAAAGATCGAGTTGGCGCCCGCGAGGAAGCAGAGCGCCTGGGCGGCGTCGTCCATCTCGAGCCGTCCGGCCGACAGCCGGATCATCGAGCGCGGCATCATGATCCGCGCCGCGGCGACCGTGCGGACGAATTCCAGCGGGTCGAGCTTCGACGCATCGGCGAGCGGCGTGCCGGGCACTGCCACCAGAGCGTTGATGGGCACGCTCTCCGGCGGCTCCGGCATGCTCGCCAGCGCAAGCAGCATGTCGGCCCGGTCCTCGCGGCTCTCGCCCATCCCGACGATGCCGCCGCAGCAGACCGCGATACCCGCCGCGCGCACCTTGGCGAGCGTGTCCAGCCGGTCTTCGTAACGCCGGGTGGTGACGATCTCGCGGTAATAGGATTCGGAGGTGTCGATATTGTGGTTGTAGTAGTCGAGCCCCGCCGCGCGCAGCCGCTCCGCCTGGCCCGGCGCGAGCAGGCCCAGCGTGGCGCAGGTCTCCAGACCGATCTCCTTGACGCCCGCGATCATCGCCTCGACCGCGCCGAGATCGCGGTCGTTGGGGCCGCGCCACGCCGCCCCCATGCAGAACCGCGTCGCGCCCGCCGCCCTGGCCGCGCGGGCCGCGTCGAGAACGTCCTCCAGCTTCATCAGGCGCTCGTTGGCGACGCCGGTGTCGAAATGGGCGCTCTGCGGGCAATAGGCGCAGTTCTCGGGACAGCCGCCGGTCTTGATGCTGAGCAGCGTGGAGACCTGCACCCGGTTGGGGTCGAAATGACGGCGATGGACCGCCTGCGCCTCGAAGATCAGGTCGTTGAAGGGGCGCGAGAACAGCGCCAGCGCGCGCTCTCTCGTCCACGCCGCGGTCTCGGACATGGGCGGGACTATAGTGTGGCGGGTGAGCTCGCGCCAGCGGCGCGCCACACGCGAAAAGGGCCGCAGACCGCGGCCCCGGTTCAGCCAGGCGAACGCTGCGGCGCTAGTAGCCCTCGCGCTCCAGGCGTTTTCTCTCGAGCTTGCGTGCGCGGCGGATCGCCTCCGCCTTTTCCCGCGCGCGTCTCTCGGACGGTTTCTCGTATGAGCGCCGCATCTTCATCTCGCGGAAGATGCCCTCGCGCTGCATCTTCTTCTTGAGCGCCCTCAGCGCCTGATCGACATCGTTGTCGCGTACAAGAACTTCCACGGTCCAGCCGTCTCCATCGTCGCTTCGGTTTGTGCCGGGCGGTCGAAAACCCGCCTTCCGGCAGCTATTCGCCGCAAGCATAGCACGCTACGTCACGGGAAAGGAACGCCTATCGGACCCGCCGCTAGGACGAAAAGTACTGGGCGAGCCCGAGGGCGGCATCGGAGGGGTCGGCGACGATGGCGAAGCGGCCGATGCCCTTCACGTCCATCGGCTCCATGAGGATCTTGCCGCCGAGCTCGCGGCATCTCGCGCAGGCGGCATCGACGTTCTCGACCGTCAGATAGGCCATCCAGTGGGAGGGCACGTCCTTCAGCCCGAGCGATTGCATCGACATCATGCCGCCGACCGGGCGATCGCCCTGTTTGAAGAAGGTGTAGACGCCGCCTTCCTCCATCGGGTTGGTATCGGTGGTCCAGCCCATCAGCTCGGTGAAGAACGCCTCGCAGGCCTCGGTGTCCGTGGTAACCAGCTCGTTCCAGCCGAACGTGCCGGGCGTCATCGGCGGGGTGTCTGACATCGCGCTCTCCATCGATTGGCGTCGGGCGCCGGATCATAGCGGTTTTGCCCGTCGCTTCGAGAATTCGCGGGAACCCCGGCGAACGGTTTGACACCCGAATCGCCCGCCGATAGGTAAGCTCCCAAATGCGCATCGTCCGCCATCCGTCAAGCCTGCCCGAAAGCGCCCGCGGCGCCGCGGCGACGATTGGCAATTTCGACGGCGTCCATCGCGGCCACGCGGCGGTCGTCGGCGTTTCCGCCCACCCCCCCCCCCCCCACCAGGCGCCGCTCGCCGTGGTCACCTTCGAGCCGCATCCCCGGCGTTTCTTCCGCCCCGACGCGCCGCCCTTCCAGCTCACGCCGCTCAGGTCCAAGGCGCGCCGCTTCGAAGCGCTCGGCGTCGACATCCTGCTGGTGCTGCGCTTCGACGGAGCCATGGCGCGCGTCCCGCCCGAGGCGTTCATCGACGAGGTGCTGGCAAAGGGCCTCGCCGCGCGCCATCTCGCGATCGGCTACGATTTCGTGTTCGGCCATGACCGGCGCGGCAACGTTCAGACACTGGAGCGCTGGGCGAAAGGCGCGGGCGTCGGGTTCGAGATCGTCGAACCGGTCAGCGGCTGGGGAGAGGCGGTGTTCTCGTCGACCAATATCCGCGCCTGCCTGCGCGACGGAAAGCCGGGCGCGGCCGCGCTCCAGCTGGGCCGCTGCTGGGAGATCGAGGGGCGCGTGCGGGAGGGCGACAAACGCGGCCGGCTGCTCGGCTTTCCCACCGCCAACCTGGCGCTGGCCGACACTGTCCGCCCGGCGCTCGGCGTCTATGCGGTTTGGGCCGGGATCGAGGAGGACGGCGAGACGGTGTGGCGCCCCGGCTGCGCCAATCTCGGCATTCGCCCGACGATCGGCGGCACCGCCGTCGGCCTCGAAACCCATGTCTTCGATTTCGACCGCGACATCTATGGCCGCTTGCTGAGGGTCGCGCTGGTCGAGTATATCCGGCCCGAGCGCAAGTTCGACGGGCTGCCCGAGCTCCGCGACCAGATCGCGAAGGACAGCCTGGCTGCGCGAGAGCTCCTCGCATCCATCGATTCCGGCGACCCCAGGGCCCCGCAATGACCACCGATTACCGCGCGACCGTCTTTCTGCCCAAGACCGAATTCGGCATGCGCGCAAGGCTGCCCCGGCGCGAACCGGAGATCCTCGCGCGCTGGCGGCGCGACGATCTCTTCGCCCGGCTGCGCGATGCCGCCAGGGGCCGAGAGAAGTTCATCCTGCATGACGGCCCGCCTTACGCCAACGGCCATCTCCATATCGGTCACGCCCTCAACAAGATCCTGAAGGACGTCATCAACCGGTCGCAGCAGATGCTGGGGCGCGACGCCAACTACGTGCCCGGCTGGGACTGCCACGGGCTGCCGATCGAATGGACGATCGAGGAGAAATACCGCGCCGAAGGCCGCGACAAGGACGAGGTGCCGCTGAACGAGTTCCGCCGCGAGTGCCGCGAGTTCGCCGCCCACTGGATCGACGTGCAGCGCGAGGAGTTCGAGCGCCTCGGCGTGCTGGGCGACTGGGAAAACCCCTATACCACGATGTCCTACGACGCCGAGGCGCAGATCGTCCGCGAGCTCGGCAAGTTCCTGATGAACGGCGGGCTCTATCTCGGCGCCAAGCCGGTGCTCTGGTCGGTGGTCGAGAAGACGGCGCTGGCCGAGGCCGAGGTCGAGTATCTCGACCACGAGTCGACCACCGTCCATGTACGCTTCCCGGTGGCCCGGCCGAGCCACGAGGCGCTGGCCGGCGTGTGCGCCGTGATCTGGACGACGACGCCCTGGACCATCCCGGGCAACCGCGCCATCGCCTTCGGCGAGGAGATGGATTACGCGGTCTACGAGGTGACGGAGGTTGCGCCCGACAGTCTCGCCGTACCCGGGGAAAGGGTTCTGCTCGCCCAGTCGCTGAGCGCCGAGGTGTTCGGCGAGACCGGCGTCGCCGATGCCCGGAAGATCGCCGACCTCGCCGGACCCGATCTGGCGGGAACGGTTTGCCGCCATCCGCTCGACGGCCAGGGTTACGACTTCGACGTGCCGCTGCTGCCCGGCGAGCACGTGACCGTCGAGCAGGGCACGGGACTCGTCCACACCGCACCCGGCCACGGCAGCGAGGACTTCGAGGTCGGCCGGACGCACGGGCTCGAAATCCCGCGCACCATTGGCGACGACGGCGTGTTCTACGACCATGTCCCCCTGTTTGCCGGTCAGCATGTCTACAAGGTCGACGGCGCGGTGGCCGACGCGATCGCCCGGGCCGGCAGGCTGCTGGCGCGCGGCCGGCTGGTCCATTCCTACCCGCATTCCTGGCGCTCGAAGAAGCCGCTGATCTTCCGCAACACGCCGCAATGGTTCATCGGCATGGCGGAGAACGAGCTCCGGCAAAAGGCGCTGGATGCGATCGCGCGTACCGCCTTCTACCCGGAATCGGGGCGCAACCGCCTCGCGGGCATGATCGCCGCCCGCCCCGACTGGTGCGTTTCGCGCCAGCGCGCCTGGGGGGTGCCGATCACCGTGTTCGTGGGCAGGAGGACCGGCGAGCCGCTGCGCGACGAGGCCGTACTGGAACGCGTCGTGGCGGCGGTCGCAGAGGAGGGCGCGGACGCCTGGTTCGAGAGCCCGCCCGAACGCTTCCTCGCGCCCGACCACGATCCCGCCGATTACGAGCAGGTCACCGACATTCTCGACGTGTGGTTCGATTCGGGCGCCACCCACAGCTTCACCCTGGAGACCCGCGCGGATCTCGCCTGGCCGGCCTCGCTCTATCTCGAAGGCTCGGACCAGCATCGCGGCTGGTTCCATTCCTCGCTGCTCGAGGCCTGCGGCACGCGGGGCTCAGCGCCCTACGAGGCCGTGCTCACCCACGGCTTCGTGCTCGACGAGCAGGGCCGCAAGATGTCGAAATCGCTCGGCAACGTGGTCGCCCCCCAGGAGGTCATCGCCAGGTTCGGCGCCGATATCCTGCGGCTCTGGGTGGTGGCGTCCGACTATTCCGCGGACTTGCGCATCGGCGCGCACATCATCGACCAGAATGTCGAGGCCTATCGGCGGATCCGCAACACGCTGCGCTACATGCTCGGCAACCTCGCCGGTTTCGACGAGGACGAGCGGGTGCCGCCCGAGGAGATGCCGGAGCTGGAACGCTGGGTGCTGCACCGCCTCTACGGGCTCGACCGGGAGGTGCGCGCGGGGTTCGGCGAGTTCGACTTCCACCCGCTATTCGCGGCGCTGCACAATTTCTGCGCGGTCGAGCTGTCGGCCTTCTATTTCGACATCCGCAAGGACGCGCTCTATTGCGGCCGCCGCGACGATCCGGTCCGCCGTGCCGCGAGGACCGTGCTCGATGCGCTGTTCTCCTGCCTGACCGCCTGGCTCGCGCCGATCCTCTGCTTCACCGCGGAGGAGGCTTGGCTGACCCGCTTCGGCGCAGACGCCGACAGCGTGCATCTCCGCCTGTTCCCCGAGATCCCGGAGACTTGGCGCGCGGACGGGATCGCCGGGCGCTGGCAGACGGTGCGCGACGTCCGCCGCGTCGTCACCGGCGCGCTCGAGCGCGAACGGGCCGAGAAGCGCATCGGCTCGAGCCTTCAGGCGCATCCCGAGATCTTCGTCGATGCCGAGACCGCAACCGCGCTGGAGGGGATCGCCTTCGACGAGATCGCCATCACCTCCGATGCGACGCTCGCCGCCGGTCCGGTTCCGCCCGGCGCGTTCGCCCTGCCGGAAATCCCCGGCGTCGGCGTTGTCGTCCGCCACGCCGCCGGCCGCAAGTGCGAGCGATGCTGGAAGGTTCTGCCCGAGGTCGGGACGCTGCCCGACCATCCCGACATTTGCGGGCGTTGCGCCGACGCGGTGGGTCAGTTCGGCGCCGCCGCCGAGTAGATCCCGTGCCCAATCCCAGGCTGCGGGAGGGGCTGGCGATCGCCGCGGCGGTCGCGCTCGCCGATCAGGCCACCAAATGGATCGTGGCGGGCTGGCTGGAGGAGGTCGGGCGGGGCCTGACGGTGACCGGGTTCTTCGACTTGGTTCTGGTCCACAACCGTGGCGCGAGCTTCGGCATGTTCCAGACCGACTCGCCGTGGGGGCCGTGGCTTCTCGCGGGGTTCACCGTTGTCGTCATCGCCGGAATGCTGACCTGGATGGCACGCACCCGCGAACGCGGACTCACGGTCCCGTTGGGCCTGATAATCGGCGGTGCTGCGGGCAACGGGGCCGATCGGATCGCGCACGGCCACGTGATCGATTTTCTCGACTTCCATGTTGCCGGCTACCATTGGCCGGCCTTCAACCTTGCCGATAGCGCGATCACCGTCGGGGTCGCGATCGTCCTCTACGGGAGCTTGATCGGCGGGCGGAGTGGTCGTACCGTACCCGGCCCAGAAGGAGGGTCGACGTGAGATGCCTTCGATGAGGCTGCGACGCACGTTCGGCGCCGTATTGGCGGCGGGCGTTCTGGCCGGGATGGCGGGGTGCGGCGAAGAGACGCGCCAGCGCATCGGTCTCGGCAACGAGCCGCCGGACGAGTTTGCGGTTGCGACCCGCGCACCGCTGGCACTGCCCCCCGACTACGCGCTGCGTCCGCCGGCACCCGGCACCCGGCGGCCGCAGGAAGCCGAGATCAGGGATCAGGTCCGCGAGACGCTGATCCGGAGCGCGGCAACCGGCGGGTCGCCCAGCGGCGACACGTCGCCTGCGGAGAACGCATTGCTGCTGCGCATCGGCGCCGCGGGAGCGGATCCCGGGATCCGCGCCAAGGTCGACGCCGAGTCCCAGGCGCTCGCGGACGCCCGGACCGGGTTCATCGACAAGATCGTTTTCTGGCGCGACCCCGATCCGCCCGGCGAGGTGGTCGATGCGGAGCAGGAGGCGCAACGCCTGAAGTCGAACGCGGCGCTCGGCAAGCCGCCGGCCGCCGGCGCCACGCCGATGATCGAGCGCCGGGAGCGCGGCTTCCTCGAGGGTCTGCTCAACTGAGCGTCCAGCGCCGCGCAATCCTCGCCGTCCTGCTGGCGGCGGCGCTGGCCCATCTGCCCGCCGAAGCCGGGGTGTTCAGCCCCGGCAGCTTCACCCTCGATAACGGGCTCCGGGTCGTCGTGGTCGAGAACCCGCGCGCGCCGGTCGTCGTCCATGCCGTCTGGTACAGGGTCGGCGCCGCCGACGAGCCGCCGGGCAAGTCCGGCCTGGCCCATTTCCTGGAGCACCTGATGTTCAAGGGTACGCCGTCGGTCCCGTCCGGCGAGTTCTCCAGGATCGTCGCCGCCAATGGCGGTTCCGACAACGCCTTCACCAGCCAGGACTACACCGCCTATGTCCAGCGCGTCGCCAGCGACAAGCTCGAGCTTGTCATGCGGATGGAAGCCGACCGCATGGTCAATCTGCAACTGACCGAGGAAAAGGCCACTCCGGAACGCGGCGTGGTGCGCGAGGAGCGGCGCTCGCGCACCGGCAACAGCCCCGGCGCCCAGCTCTACGAGCGCCGTCGCGCGGTGACCTATCTGCGGCACCCC
Source organism: Defluviicoccus sp. (assembly GCA_028821395.1). Taxonomy (GTDB): domain Bacteria; phylum Pseudomonadota; class Alphaproteobacteria; order MPNO01; family MPNO01; genus MPNO01. The sequence continues at coordinate 59,766 of JAPPGP010000209.1, read as the reverse complement.
TACCGGACGCCGGTGATCGGCTGGAAGAGCGAGATCGACGGGCTGACCGCGGCGGACGCCCTCGCCTTCTACCGGACCCACTACGCCCCCAACAACGCGATCCTGATCGTTGCCGGCGACGCCACCGCGGAGCTCGTGCGCAGCCTCGCCGAAAAGCATTACGGCAAGATCCCCCGGCGCCCGGTACCGGCGCGCGTCCGCCCCGGCGAGCCCGAGCAGCTGGCCGCCAAGCGGGTGACGCTGAAGAACGAACGGGTGCATGTGCCGAGCGTATCCATCACCTGGCGCGCGCCGAGCTTCGCTTCGGGCGAGACCCGGCACGCCTATCCGCTGCTCCTGCTCGACGACATCCTCGGCGGCGGCGCGACCGGCCGGCTTCACCGCCGCCTGGTGATCGAGGAAAAGGCGGCAGCCGGTACCGGCGCCGGCTATCTCGGAACCGCGCTCGACATGGGCGAGTTCACGGTATCCGCGTCGGCGCTGGCCGGCGGAGACATCGGTCGGGTGGAGGCGCTGTTGCGGGACGAGATCGCCCGCATCCTGAAGCACGGGGTCACCGAGGCCGAGCTCGCGCGCAGCAAGCGGGCGTTGCTGGCCGCGGCGATCTACGCCCGCGACGGTCTGGGCGCGGCGCCCCGGGTCATCGGCCGGGCGCTGACCACCGGCCGGACGATCGCCGATGTCGAGGCCTGGCCGGAGCGGATCGCGGCGGTCGACGCGGCGGCGGTGAACGATGCCGCGCGGGCGGTGTTCGTGGAGCGGGGTTCGGTGACCGCGGTGCTGCTCCCGGAACCGGCGGGCTAGCGGCGCGTGGCGATGCGACGACACGCACGATGCCGGATCGGAGCGGCGGTCCTGGCGCTTGCGATCGCCTTTCCCGCGGCGGCGACCGAGATCAAGCGCGTCCGTTCGCCGGGAGGGATCGAGGCCTGGCTGGTCGAGGACGGCTCGGTACCGGTGATCAGCCTTCGCTTCTCCTTCAAGGGCGGCAGCGCGCTCGATCCCGTGGGGAAGGAAGGCCTCGCCAACATGGTCGCCGGGTTGCTCGACGAGGGGGCCGGCGATCTCGATTCGCGGGCGTTCCGGGAGGCGCTCGACGACATCGTCGCGTCGATCGGGTTCGATGCGGGGGTCGAGCGCTTCGACGGCTCGCTGAGAACGTTGAGCGAGCATCGCTCGCGGGCCTTCGCGCTGCTCGGCAAGGCGCTCGCCGCACCCCGCTTCGATGCCGAGCCGGTCGAACGCATCCGCCGGCAGATCGTCGCCGGGCTCGAAAGCGACAGGGACAACCCCCGCCGGCTGGCGGGCCGCGCGTGGTACCGGCTGGTGTTCGGAGATCACCCCTACGCCAGGCCCCTCGGCGGTACGCCACATAGCGTCGCCGCGGTGACGGTCGGGGAGCTGCGGCGCTTTGCCCGCCAGCGGCTTGTCCGCGACGGGTTGATCGTGGGCGTCGCCGGCGACATCTCGCCCGCCGAGCTCGCCCGGCGGCTCGACGAGGTGTTCGGCCCGCTGCCCGCCTCGGGCGCGCCCGCCGCGCTCCCCGAGGCGGCGCCTGCCGGCGGCGTGCTGAAGGTGATCGCGAAACCGATCCCGCAAAGCGTCGTCGTCTTCGGGCAGGCCGGTATCGGGCGCCACGACCCCGACTTCTACGCCGCCTACGCGATGAACCACATTCTCGCGGTCGGGCAAAGCTCGCGCCTCAACCGGGAGCTCCGCGAAAAGCGGGGTCTCGTCTACTCGGTCTCCAGCCATCTCGCCCCCTTCGAGAAGGCCGGGCTCATCGTCGGCGGGCTCGCCACGGCGAATGCGCGGGTGAAGACGGCGCTCGACCTGTTGCGCGCCGAGTGGGGTCGGATGGCGCGCGAAGGGGTGAGCGAGGACGAGCTCGATGCGGCAAAGCGGTATCTCAACGGTGCTTTCCCGCTCCGCCTCGATTCCACGCGCAGCATCGCCCGCATGCTGGTCGGGCTACAGGAGAACGGGCTCGACATCGACTATATCGACAGGCGTTCGGCGCTGATCGACGGTGTGACCGCCAGCGATGTGCAGCGGGTTGCGCGGCGCCTGCTCTCGCCGGACAAGCTCACCATCGTCGTCGCGGGCAGCCCGGAGGGGCTCGATGCCGAACGGTGACACCGCACCCGCGACGGGAGCCTACACCCAGGACCTGGCCGCCTGTTTCGCCGATGCCATCGGCGCGCCCGGTCTGGACCGGGTGGCCTTCGCGGCCGCGCTGGCGCAGACCGGGCCGGCTCTCGCGGCGATTCGCGCGGCGCATCGAGACGGCAGTCTTCCGCTGCTCCGCCTGCCCGGGATGCGCGGCGACCTGCCGGCATTGTCGCGCACCGCCGGGCGCTGCCGGGACCGGTTCGACCGGATGGTCGTGCTGGGGACGGGCGGCTCGAGCCTCGGCGGCAAGACGCTCTGCGCGCTGGCCGACCGGGGCTTCGGCCCCCCGCCCGGCGCGCCCCGCATCGACTTCGCCGAGAACGTCGATCCCGACGCGTTGGACGCGATGTTCGCCGCGCTCGACCTCGCCCGCACCGGCTGGCTCGCGGTCTCCAAATCCGGCGAGACCGCGGAGACGTTGGCCCAGCTCTTGGTCGTTCTGGCGGCGCTGGAAGCGGAGGGGCTCGACGCGGGCGCATGCGTGACCGCGCTGGCCCAGCCCGGCGACAACACGCTCCGCCGGCTCGCCGCCGCGCATGGCGTCCCGGTGCTCGACTGCGACCCCGGGATCGGCGGGCGGTACTCGGCGCTGTCGGCCCCCGGGCTGTTGCCGGCGATGATCGCGGGGCTCGATGTCGCCGCGATCCGGGAGGGTGCGGCCGCCGTGCTCGACCCGGTGCTCGCCGGCGCGCCGCCTCGCGAGGTCCCCGCCGCCGAGGGCGCGGCGCTCGCGCATCTGGCGCTCCAGAGCCGCGGCATCGCCCAGACCGTGCTGATGCCCTATGCCGACCGGCTGGCCGATTTCGGCCGCTGGTTCCGCCAGCTCTGGGCCGAGAGCCTCGGCAAGGACGGCGCGGGCACCACGCCGATCAATGCGCTCGGCACCATCGACCAGCACAGCCAGCTACAGCTCTGGCTCGACGGGCCGGCCGACAAGCTGTTCACCCTGATCGTGCTGGACCGCGCCGGGACGGGCGCGCGAATCCCCGCCTCCCTCGCCGCCGACCCCGCGCTGGCCTATATTCGGGACAAGACGGTCGGCGACCTGATGGCCGCCGAACAGCGCGCCACCGCCGAGGTGCTGGCGCGCAGCGGGCGTCCGGTGCGCGTGACCCGGCTGTCCGCGCTCGACGAACGGTCGATGGGCGCGCTGATGATGCATTTCATGCTGGAGACCATGATCGCCGCGCATCTGCTCGGCGTCGATGCGTTCGACCAGCCGGCGGTGGAGCAGGGGAAGGCGCTGACCCGGTCCTACCTGGCGGCGGGCCGGGAGGGGCCATGACCATCCGGCGCCTGCCGGCGACGCTGGTCAACCGCATCGCCGCCGGCGAGGTGGTGGAACGCCCGTCCTCGGCGGTCAAGGAACTGGTCGAGAACGCGATCGACGCCGCTGCGGGACGCATCGACGTGACCCTGCGCGACGGCGGGCGCACGCTGATCGCGGTCGCCGACGACGGCTGCGGCATGACGGCGGAAGAGCTCGCGCTCGCGGTCGAACGCCACGCGACCTCGAAATTGCCCGACGACGATTTGTCGCGCATCGCGACGCTCGGCTTCCGCGGCGAGGCGCTGCCCTCGATCGGCTCGGTGAGCCGGCTCTCCATCGCGAGCCGCGCCCGCGGCGCGGACGCGGCGAACGTCATCGCGGTCGAGGGCGGGGCGATCGGCCGGCCCCGCCCCGTCGCGCTCGCCGCCGGCACCCGGGTCGAGGTGCGCGACCTGTTCTTCGCCACGCCCGCCCGGCTCAAATTCCTCAAATCGGCGCGTTCCGAGCTGCGCCACGCCACCGACGCGGTTCGCAGGCTCGCGCTCGCCGAGCCCGGGATCGCCTTCACGCTGATGAGCGAGGACCGCACCCATCTCCGCTACGAGGCGGGCACCGGGGATCTGCTGGAGGCCGATGCCGGGCGGCTGGTCCAGGTGATGGGCGCCGATTTCGTCGAGAACTCGGTCGTCGTCGAGGCCGGGCGAGAGGGGCTGATTCTCACCGGCCGCGCCGGGCTGCCGACGCTCAACCGCGGCAACGCGCAGTCGCAATTCGTCTTCGTCAACGGCCGCCCGGTGCAGGACCGTCTGTTCTCGGGCGCGATCCGCGCGGCCTATACCGACCTGCTCGCCCGCGATCGGCACCCGCTCGTGGTGCTGCGGCTCGAGGTGCCGCACCGCCTGGTCGACGTCAACGTCCACCCGGCGAAGACCGAGGTCCGGTTCCGCGACGCAGCCCTCGTCCGCGGGCTGATCGTGGGGGCGCTCAGCCACGCGCTGGCGGCGGCCGGGCATCGGGCCTCGTCCACCGTGGCTGCCCACACGCTCGGCAGGTTCCGGCCGGGAACCGGAGCACCGGCGATGGGTCATCTCGCCGAGGCGGCTTCCCGCTTCCAGGCGCCGCTGCAACCGCCCCAGGACGACTTCGCCCCCGCCGCCGCGGCGCCCGACGAAGCCCCGCCGGAGGCCGGGGCGCACCCCCTCGGCGCGGCCAGGGCGCAGCTGCACGCGACCTATGTCGTCGCCCAGACCGAGGACGGGATCGTCATCGTCGATCAGCACGCGGCGCATGAGCGCATCGTCTATGAGCGCATCAAATCGGCGGTTGGGGAGGGCGGCGCGACGCAGCAGCAGCTCCTGATCCCCGAGGTGGTGGAGCTCGACGAGAATGCGGCCGACCGGGTGGCGGCGCGGGCCGCCGAGCTCGCCGAGCTCGGCCTGGTGCTGGAGCGCTTCGGGCCGCAGGCCGTGATCGTGCGCGCGGTGCCGGCGCTGCTCGGGGTCAGCGAGGCGGGCGGGCTGGTGCGCGACCTCGCCGACGAGCTCGCCGAGCACGGCACCGGGCTCGCCTTGAAGGAGCGGCTGGATGCGCTCTGCTCCACCATGGCCTGCCACGGCTCGGTCCGCGCCGGCAAGCGGCTGACGGCGGACGAGATGAACGCGCTCCTGCGCCAGATGGAGGCGACGCCAAACGCGGGCCAGTGCAACCACGGCCGGCCCACCTATGTCGAGCTCAAGCTCGCCGATATCGAGCGCCTGTTCGGCCGGCGCTGACGCCCCCGCGCGTGACGCGCACCCCGACATTGCCATCCCGCACCGCAAGGTCACGATCTGGTTACGAGGTCATGGCGCATGGGTGACTGCCTCCCAATATCGATAGGACCGGAACGAAGCGCTGAGGCGAGGAGGCTCGGGCGGCAGAGAGCCTCCGATTCGGGCCGGCCGAGCCCCCAAAGTCGGATCCGGCACGCACGATGGATAGCCTCATGGCGCTGATCTCAGGGATCATTCTGCTCGCGGTCTTGGCCGGCCCGATCCTCGGTATCGGGGCATGGATCCGGTCCAACCGTGTGGCGAAGGAATTGGAGTCCCTCCAGAGTGAGGTTGCCCGGCTGGCGCTTGCATCCGAGGACCCGTCCGCGCCGCCGGAAGAGGCAACGCCGGATGGGGTCGAGCCGGCCGCCGCCCGGCCGGAGCCGCCCGAACCGACCCCCGCAGCGCCGCCCGAACCGCAGGTGGCGCGCTGGGCGCCGCCTCCCCCGTCCCCGCCCCCATCCATCGAGGAGGCGCTAACCTCCAAATGGCTGGTCTGGGGGGGCAGCGTCGCGCTTGCCGTCGGCGGATTCTTCCTGGTCAAGTTCTCGATCGAGCAGGGCTGGCTCGGCCCGGAGATCCGCGTCTGCCTGGGTGCGGTGCTGGGCGCGCTGCTGACCCTCGCCGGCGATTGGCTGCGCCGCCGGCCGCTGGAGCGCGCGCTGGCGGCGATCCAGCCGTCCTACATACCGCCGGCGCTGACGGCGGCGGGCGTCTCGATCCTGTTCACCAGCATCTACGCGGCTTATGCGCTCTACGACCTGATCTCGCCCGCCGCCGCTTTCGTCTTGCTGGCCAGCGTCGCCGCCGGCGCGGTGGCGCTGTCGCTGTTGCAGGGGCCGCTGGTCGCGGCGATCGGCCTGGTCGGCGGATACCTGACCCCGTGGCTGACCGCGACAGGGGAACACCGCCCGGAGGTGCTGTTCCCCTATCTGCTGCTGCTGACGGCGGGCTTGCTGGCGATCGCGCGCTACACGGGGCGATGGTGGCTCGCCTGGCTTGGCCTGGCCGGCGCGACGGCTTGGCCGCTGCTTTGGTTCTCCGCCGCCTGGCAGACCGGCGATGCCAATTTCGTCGGGCCCTATCTCCTGGCCCTGGGCGCGGTCTTCATGCTGGTGCGCTATCCGTTCGCTCCGGATGGGTCCGACGGCGACCTGCCGCAGCCGCTCGATTGGGAGGCGCTTCGGACCTCCGAACTCATCGCCGCGATTGCGGTGCTGGTCACCGGCGCGCTGATTTTTGCGCTGGTCCGCATGGATCACTATGGCGACGCCTCCCTCACGGTGGCCGGGATCGCTGCCGCCGGCATGCTCGCCGCAGCGCGACGAGAGGCCGCGTTCGATGCGTTCCAGATCGCCGCCGCGATCCTTGTCCTGGCGATCGTCGCCGGCTGGCACCTGCCGGAAATCACCGACAAGCGCGCGCCGATCTGGGTTATGGAGGGAAAGGAGATCGGTCGCGTGCCCGGACCGATCGTGCCTCCCGACCTGGTGCCGTTTCTGGGCGTGGCCGCGATCTATGCCGCGATCGTCGGCGCCGGCGGCTTTGCCGCGCTCTGGGGCGCCGCTCGCCCGGCGCTCTGGGCGTCGGTATCGGCGGCGACGCCGGTCCTGGTCTTCACCGTCGCCTATTGGCGGATCGAGGGATTCGCGCTCGACCTGGCCTGGACCGGGGCAGCGCTCGGCCTCGGCCTGGTCCTGCTGTTCGCGGCGGAGCGGGTGCAGCGCCATCGCGACGCGCCGGGGATGACCGGCGCGCTCGGCGCCTACGCCGCGGGCGTGGTCGCGGCGTTGTCCCTGGCGGCGGCGACGGCGCTCGAACAGGCCTGGCTCACCGTGGCGCTGGCCATCCAGCTCCCGGCAATGGCCTGGATCGCGGCCAGGCTCGACCTGCCGGCGCTGCGCCGCGTGGCCTTCGCGGTCGCCGCGGTCGTGCTGGTCCGCCTCATCCTGAACCCCCACGTGCTGGACTATCCGATCGGCGGCGTCCCCGGCCTCAACTGGCTGATCTACGGCTATGGCGGGCCGGCACTCGCCTTCTTCGCCGCCGCGCGGATGTTCCGGCGCAGGACAGATGACCGCCTCGTCTCCCTCCTGGAAGCCGGCGCGCTGGCCTTCGCCGTCCTCTTCGTCAGCCTCGAGATCCGTCACCTGATGTCGGGCGGGCCGCTCGATGCGCGGCGTTACGGCTTCGCCGAGCAATCCGTCCAGTCGATCGCGTGGCTCGCCGTGGCCTACATCCTCTACGCGCGCCTTCCCGCCGACCGCCTGGTGCCGGTCTGGGGCTGGCGCATCCTGGCCGGTCTCGCTCTTGCCCAGGTGGCCGTGCTGCAAATCCTCTTCGACAACCCCTGGCTTCGCGCCGATCCGGTAGGGAGCTGGCCGTTCTTCAACCTGCTGCTGCCTGGCTACCTCGTGCCCGCCGGCTTCGCGGTCCTGTTCATGTGGGCGGCGGTCCGGCGCGGCGATGCGCGGGTGGCGCGCTGGGCGGGCGTCGCCGCGCTGGCGCTCGGCTTCGTCTGGCTCAACGCCGAGATCAGGCACAGCTTCCACGGCAGCCTGCTCGCCGGCGCGACCACCAATGCCGAGCTCTACGCCTACTCGCTCGGCTGGCTCGCCTATGCCGCCATCCTGCTCGCGCTCGCGCTCGGACAGGGCGGGGTCATGCTGCGCTACGCTTCTCTCGTGCTCGTCCTGCTAGCGGCGGGCAAGGCGGTGTTCTTCGACACCGCCGCGCTGACCGGGATCTGGCGGGCGCTCTCCTTCTTCGGCGTCGGGCTGGCGGCGGTCGGCGTCAGCTATCTCTACCGCCGCTACGTGTTCCCGCCGCGGGTAGTCCCCGGCTCGACCTAGAACGGGACGCTGATCCCGTCATGGACGGCGTCGCAATCGACCAGATCGACCCGCTTCCAGCGGATGCGGAAGCCCTCGCCGTCGCGCCGGAGCCGGTGCCAGGTGGTGCCGGCGAACACCCGGCGGGCGTCGTTGCGGGACTCCACCATCTGGAACTTGGCGCGGACGGTGACCTCGCCGCCTTCCTCCTCTTCCACGGTTGGGTTGGCGACGATGCGGCTGGTGCGCGAGGCCGGGGTCTGGGCGTGCAGCGCGGCCTCGGCGAGGCGGCGGATGCGGGTCTCCAGGAGGCGCCGGTCGTCATAGATCAGCGAGACCACCTCCCGCGGATTGTCCTGGCCTTCCTCCAGCGGCACCCAGTACCAGCCGTCCTCGGCGAACAGCGCGAGCCAGTCTTCCCAGCGGCGCTCGTCCAGCATCCGCGCCTCGGCGACAAGGAAGCCCTCGATCTCGTCGGGTGCGGGCCGGCTCACGGCGCCGCCATGTAGCCGAGCCAGGCGTCGTACATGTTGCGGATGTAGATTTCGCTGGTCGAATCGATGCCCGCGACGCCGCCCGTGCCGTCGGGCCGGTCGGTCTCGTAGCCGCGGCCGATTTCGATCCACTCGGCGCCCGCCGAGGCGACGCCCTGGCCGATCCGCCCGTAGGTCTCCAGATCGTCGGTCAGCACCGGCGATCCGGTCCCGTTGGTGACGTTGGCAAAGGCGATGGTGTCCTCGAACATCCTGGCCGGCGCGCCCTTGAGCCGGAAGGCATAGGTATGGACCTCGGTGCGGTCGACCGCCACCGGGTGGACCACGCGGAGTTGGCGGAACTGGCTCATGAAGGAGAGGTTGGGATAGACGTTCGAGTTCCAGCGCGTCACCTCCATGACGCGCTTCGCCTCCGCCGCCCCCTTCTTCGCCTCCAGCGCCGCGAGGTACTCGGCGAACAGGGGGTCGCCGCCGGCTGCGACCAGCTTCTCGTCGTCGTGATAGTCGCCGAGGAAGGCGTGCCCGCCGGGATAGGTCCAGATGCCCACCTGCTCGCGCCAGAAATCGTGCGGCGCGCCGTTCTGGCGCATCTGGCGCACCGCGATCTCGCCCGCCCCGGTCGAATGCGCCGCATCGTCCTGCGCCCTGGCGGCGTCGATCGACGAGCGGTGGACGAAGATCGGATGCGCCGCGTCGCACAGATTCTCCAGGTACAGCTTCCAGTTGCCGTCATAGGCGTGCCTGAACACCCCGCCCGCGACCTCGATCTCGTCGTCCGGCGCGCGGTCGACCATGTCGTCGAAGGAGGTGGTCATGTAGCCGAGGAAGTCGGCGAGCGGCGGCCCGTCCGCCGCGAGAGAGGCGAAGACGAAGCCGCGATAGCTCGCGACCCGCGCCGCCGCGACCATCGCGGTTCGCGGATCGTCCGGGTTGAAATGGGCGGGATAGCCGTGCCGGAGCGGCACATGGATCAGCCTGCCGTCGGTGGCGTAGGTCCAGCCGTGGTAGCAGCACTCGAACCGCCGGGCGTTGCCGGCGTCCTTCGCCACCACCATGGCGCCGCGATGGGCGCACTGGTTGTGGATCACCCGGATCGAGCCGTCCTCGTGGCGCGTCATGACCATCGGGCGGCGGCCGATCCGGGTGCGGACGTAATCGCCCGGCGCCTTCACCTGGCTCTCATGCCCGACATAGATCCAGGCACGGGCGAAGATGCGCTCCATTTCGAGCTCGAAGATCGCCGGATCGGCATAGACCCTGCGGTGCACCCGCCCCGGCCGGACGAGCCCGGCGATCTCGCTCTCGGTCGGCCCCGCCATCGCCCTCTCCCTGGCCCGCTCGGATCGGAGACTACACCAGCGGGCGGCGCCCGGAACCCCCCGTGGACGCGGCGCCCGGCCCGTGCCACGCTGGGCGATCGCAAACCTCAAGGGAGGCAGGGATGGGTACCGATGTCATTACGGTTCCCGGAACCGTGATCGAGGACAGGCTCGTCGAGCCGCGCGGCCACCACGCCTGCGAGGTCAGCAAGGGCGAGGTCTACCGCATCGTCGACGTCGAGGGCCAGCAGGTGGCCGATTTCCTCTGCTTCAACCTGCACCGGCTGGAGGAGAAGCTCTCGCCGCACAACACGCTGCTCCTGAACAACCAGGTCTTCCCGGGGGTCGGCTACACGCTGTTCTCCGACGAGGCCGGCGCGCTGATGACCATGACCGCCGACACCAACGGCACGCACGACATCATCGCCGGCGCCTGTTCGCGCTTCACCAACCAGTACCGCTACGGCGTCGAGGGCACGCCCAACTGCCGCGACAACTTCGCCGCCGCGCTCGCGCCGTGGGGCATCGAATGGAAACAGATCCCCTACAACATCAACGTCTTCATGAACTGCCCGATCCAGCCCGACGGCACCTTCACGATCGAGCTGCCGAGCTCCAAAGCGGGCGATTACGTCGACTTCACCGCCGAGACCGACGTGCTGGTCGCCATGTCGAACTGCCCGCAGGAGCGCAACAAGTGCAACGCCTTCAACCCGACGCCGATGCGGGCGATCCACTACCGCCCGGGCTAATCGGTCTCGTAGCCCGGGTTGCACTCGGCGAGGCGGGCGGCGGTCGAGCGGGCGAGGAGGGCGTAGGCCGTCTCGCTGGCGTCGAAGGCGCCGGCGCGCAATTTCGCCGCGAACCTCCGGTTGAGTGCCTCCAGGTCCGCGTCCTCGCCGAGGAGACGCGCGAGCGCCTCTCGCTCAGCCTCCTCCGGCGCCTGTCCGGCGGCGAGCTCGCGCGCCGCCGTCGCCATCGCCGCGGCGACCAGATGCGCGCGGTAGCGGTGCTCGGGCCGAAGCTTGGGGAGCAGGTCTTCCATCAGCGTCGTCCGCGCGGCCTCCAGCAGGTCGGCGATGTCCGGCTTGTCACGCATCGCGTCCTGCCGGCGCCGTGAGCGCGAGGATCTCGTGCTCGAGCTCGGGGAGGCGCCGGCCGATCAGCGCGAACTCAAGGTCCGGCTCGGCGCCCGACAGGTGGCGGTTGCACTGGTGGAGCGCGATCACCGCCCAGCGGATATGCGCCATGACCTCGTAAAAGTGGATTTTCTCGGGATCGATCCTGCGTCCGCTTTCCGACTCGTAGCCAGCGTAGAACGGCGCGCGGTCGGCGATGCCGCCGGCCTCCAGCGCGTGCGCGCCGAAGCGCCAGCACCGCGCGCAGAACCAGGCGACATCCTCCATCGGGTCGGCCCAGCCGGCAAACTCCCAGTCGAGGATTCCGGTGAGCCGTCCGTCCTCCACCATGTAGTTGCCGGTGCGGAAATCGTGGTGGCAGAGCACGATCTCGCCGGGTTCCACCGGATGGGTCTCCAGCCAGCGCAGGCCCCATTCGATTGCCGGGTGGGGCATCGCCTCGGCATCGAGAAAGCCGCGATAGAGCGCGATGCCGGAGGCGCCCGGGTCGTCGGGCGGCTCGCCGAGGAAGGCGAGCGCGTCGTCGGGCGGCGCGATGCGGTGCAGCCTGGCGAGTTCGCGCCCGAGGGTCGCGGCGAGCCCCGGGTTCGGCCCCTGCCGCACCACGCGGTTGCCGAGCGCCTCGCCCTCGATGCGGCGCATCAGGTAGAACGGGGCGCCGACGATCGCCGGATCGTCGGACTGCCAGAGCGGTTCCGGCACCGTCATCCCGACCGAGCGGGCGCGTTCCAGACAGGCGAACTGGTGGGCGACCGGCTGGCTGAGGGGCACCGAGGATTTCGCCTCGGTCCGCAATACCAGCTTGTACCGCCCGGCTAGCGGGCCGCCCGCGATCTCTACATCGAGCGCCCGGTTCTCCTGGATCGCCCCGCCCGCCAGGCGTCTCTCGTTGGCGATGGCAACGGAGTCCGCGCCGGCCTCGTCCCGGATGAAGGCGGCGAGGCGGCTGCTCACGGCCAGCTCCAGAAATCGACCCCCTCTTCGAGCAGGAAGCGGGACAGCACCATCTTGTGCACTTCCGACGCCCCGTCGACCAGCCGTGCCTGGCGGGCGTAGCGGTACATCCATTCGAGCTTGGTGTCCTTGGAGTAGCCGCGCGCGCCGAGCAGCTGGATCGCCGTGTCGACGGCGGTGTGCAGCGCCTCGGAGACCACGACCTTGGCCATCGAGACCTCCTTGCGCGCGAAATCGCCGGCGTCCAGCCGCGCCGCCGCCCGCATTGTGAGCAGCCGGCCGATATCGACCTGCATCGCCGCCTCGCCCAGCATCCACTGCACGCCCTCGTGGTCGCCGAGCCTGGCGCCGAAGCTCTCGCGCTCGCGGACATAGGCGAAGGTCTCTTCCAGCGCGCGCTTGGCCATCCCGGTCCAGCGCATGCAGTGGGTCAGACGCGCGGTGCCGAGCCGGATCTGGGTGAGCTTGAGCCCGTCCCCCACCTCCATCAGCCGGTTCTCGTCGGGTATCTCCATGCCGTCGAAGCGGACTTCGCAATGCCCGCCATGCTCCTCCGGGCCCATGATCGGGATGCGCCGGACGATCTCGAAGCCGGGCTGGCCGGCATCGAACAGAAAGGCCGTGAGCCCGCGCCGCCGGTCGTCCGAGGTCCGGGCGATCAGGATGAAGTGTTGCGCCACCGCGGCGCCGGTGATGAACCACTTGTGCCCGTCGATCACCCAGCGGTCGCCCGCCTTCGTCGCCGTGGTCAGCATCGCTGCGGGGTCGGAGCCCGAGCCCGGCATCGGCTCGGTCATGGCGAAGGACGACCGCACCCTGCCGTCGACGATCGGCTGCAGCCAGCGTTCCTTCTGCGCCTCGGTCGAGACCTTCTCCAGCACCATCATGTTGCCGTCGTCGGGGGCGGCCGAGTTGAAGCAGACGGGCCCGTAGATCGAGCGATTCATCTCCTCGTAGCAGGCCGCCATGCCGATCACGGGCAGGCCCTGACCGCCGCGCTCCCTAGGCATCTGGAGCGCCCAGAGACCGGCGGCCCTGACCCTGGCGCGCACGTCCTCCAGCACGTCCTCGCGCAGGTTCTCGTGCTCGTCGGCGTTCGCCGCATCCCGCTCCAGCGGCAGGATGTGCTGTTCCACGAAGGCGCGGACGCGGCGGCGGTAGTCGTCGAGCTCGGGCGGCAGGGTGAAGTCCATGCCGCGTTATAGCGCGTCCGGCAGGATGAAATCCCGCATCGCGTCGAGCGTCTCGTTGGGCCGCTCGGCGAGCATCATGTGGCCGCACCCCTTCAGCACCACATAGCGTGCGTCGGGAATGGTGCGGGCGAGCGCGAGCCCGCCCTTCAGCGGCGTCATCATGTCCCGCTCGCCGAGGATCAGCAGGGTCTCCGCCGCCACAAGGCGAGCGCGCGCCTCGCCGTCGGCGAACGCCGCGCAGGCGGCGAGCCCGGCCGCCAGCACCCCGTCATCGGCGCTCTCCAGCAGCCGCCGTCCGCCACCGTGCATCCAGAGGCCCGGGCTGCGGTGCCCACCGATCTGCGAGTCCCGGCTGAGCCCCCAATAGGTGATCAGGTCGATGGCCTTGCGGTCGTTGCGCCGGGCCGCATCCAGCAGGTCGTCATGCACCGGCATCGCCGACGCGGGGCCGAGCAGGATCAGCTTTTCCGTCCTGTCGGGCGCGGCGGCGGCGGCGGAAAGCGCGATCAGCGCCCCCATCGAGTGCCCCGCCAGCACCGCGCGGTCGAGCCCGATCGCGTCCCGCGCCCGTCCAATCCAGGCTGCCATGTCGTTGATCGCAGCGAACGGCGCGCCCTCCGACCGCCCGTGGCCGGGCAGGTCGATCGCGGCGACGGAAAACCCGTGATGCGCGAAATAGCGCGCCGGCAGATGCCACACCGAATGGTCGTTGGCCGCGCCGTGGACGAACAGGATGGCTGGGCGCGCGGCATCGAAGGCCCGCCCGCCGGTGGCCGCGAAGGCGGACTTCCCGTCGACGAGAAACTCCATCGGCTTACTCCGCCGCGCGCGGGGCTGTGGCGCGCGCCGCCGCGCGGAGCGCCTGGTCGAGGTCGCCGACCAGATCGTCCGGATCCTCCAGCCCGACCGAGAGCCGGACCAGCCCTTCGCCGATCCCCGCCGCATTCAGCGCCGCCGCGTCCATCTGCTGATGCGTGGTCGAGGCCGGGTGGATCACCAGCGACTTGGCATCGCCCACATTGGCGAGATGGGAGAACAGCCCGAGCCGTTCGATGAACACCCGCCCCGCCTCGCGCCCGCCGGCGATCTCGAAAGAGAACACCGCGCCGCACCCCCTGGGCAGGAGCCGCGCGGCCAGCGCATGGTCGGGGTGGCTCGCGAGCTCCGGGTAGCCGATCGACGATACTGCGCCGTGCCCGTCGAGAAAGGCGACGATCCTGCGTGTGTTCTCCACATGGCGGGCCATGCGGACCGGCAGCGTCTCCACCCCCTGCAAGAGGTAGAAGGCGTTGGCCGGGCTCATCGAGGCGCCGAAATCGCGCAGCCCCTCCGCGCGCGCCCGCATGACGAAGGCGCTCGGGCCGAACTCTTCCGAGAAATTGATGCCGTGATAGCCGGCATAGGGCTCGGTCAAAGTCGGGAAATTGCCCGATCCCTGCCAGTCGAAGGTGCCGCCGTCGACCAGCACCCCGCCGATGGCGACCCCGTGCCCGCCCAAGAACTTGGTCGCCGAGTGGAGCACCAGGTCGGCGCCGTGGTCGAACGGGCGGAACAATGCGGGCGAGGCGAAGGTGTTGTCGATCAGGACCGGAATGCCCGCCGCGTGCGCGATCGCGGTGACGCGCGGGAGGTCCATCACCTCGAGCCCCGGATTGCCCAGCGTCTCGCCGAAGACCAGCCGGGTCTCCGGGCGGATCGCCGCCTCGAACGCCGCCGGGTCGCGCGGATCGACGTAGGTCGTCGCGATCCCGAAGCGGGGCAATGTGTGGGTGAACAGGTTGTGGCTGCCGCCATAGATCGAGGCCGAGGAGACGATATGGGAGCCTGCGTCCATCAGCGTCGCCACCGCGAGGTGGAGCGCGGCCTGACCGCTCGCCGTGGCCACCGCGCCGACGCCGCCTTCGAGCGCCGCGATGCGTTCCTCGAACACCGCCGTGGTCGGGTTGGAGATGCGGGTGTAGATGTGGCCCGCGCGTTCCAGGTTGAACAGCGAGGCGGCGTGGTCGGTGTCGGGGAAGACGTAGGACGTGGTCTGGTAGATCGGCACCGCACGGGCGCCGGTCGCAGGATCGGGCTGCTGGCCGGCATGCAGGCTCAGCGTGTCGAATTTCGGCAGCTTGGCATCGACCATCGTCTCGTTCCCACGCCGTTACCGGGGGCGAGTGTATCCGGCGAGATCGAATTGTCGCCCTTTTTCCGCGGCGATAGAGTGCCCCGGCAAGCGGAGCGAAGGAGGCAGTGCGATGCAAGGTCTGATGATGGGGACGCAGCTCCTGGTCTCGTCCCTGCTCAGGAACGCCGCGACCAATCACGCCGCTACCGAGGTGGTCTCGCGCACCGTCGAGGGGCCGATCCACCGCTACGGCTATGGCGATTTGGAATGCCGTGCGCGGCGGCTCGCCAACGCGCTCCGCGAGCTCGGAATCGGACCCTCCGACCGGGTCGGCACGCTCGCCTGGAATACCTACAGGCATGTCGAGATCTACTACGCGAGCTCGGGCTCGGGCGCCGTCTGCCACACCGTCAACCCGCGCCTGTTCGCGGGGCAGATCGCCTATATCGTCAACCACGGCGAGGACAAGGTGCTGTTCATCGACCTCACCTTCGTCCCCCTGGTGGAACGGCTCGCCGATCGGTTCGAGACCGTCGAGGCCCACGTCATCATGACCGACGAGGCCCACATGCCCGAGACGAGCCTGCCCGGGGCGCTCTGCTACGAGACGCTGATGGCGGGCGCGTCGGAGGACTTCGAATGGCCCTCCTTCGACGAGAACACCGCCTCCACGCTCTGCTATTCCTCGGGCACCACCGGCAACCCCAAGGGCGTGCTCTACAGCCACCGCTCGACCGTCCTGCATGCGATGTCGGCGGCGCTGCCCGACGTGATCAACGTCGCCGCGACCGACACCACCATGCCGGTGGTGCCGATGTTCCACGTCAACGCCTGGGGCTTTCCCTATTTCACGGCGATGATGGGGGCGAAGCTGGTGCTGCCCGGCCCGCTCGCCGACGGCGCCTCGATCTACCAGATGCTGGAGACCGAAAGGGTGACCATCTCGGCCGGGGTGCCGACGGTGTGGCTCGGTTTGCTGCAATATCTCGAGGAGACGGGCAAGACGCTGTCGACCGTCAAGCGGCTGGTCATCGGCGGCTCGGCGGTGCCGCGGGCGATGATCGAAGCCTTCCTCGCCCGCCACGGGGTCGAGGTGCGCCATGCCTGGGGTATGACCGAGATGTCGCCGCTCGGCACCATCAACAGCCCGACCCACCGCACCGGGGACGAGACGCCGCAGCGGTTCTGCGACCGCCAGGTCAAGCAGGGCCGCGTCTTCTTCGGCGTCGAGATGAAGATCGTCGACGACGACGACAAGCCGCTGCCCGAGGACGGCGTCGCCTTCGGCATGCTGAAAGTGCGCGGGCCGTGGGTGTGCCGGTCCTATTACAGGGAGAGCGGGTCCGACACCCATGACGACAAGGGCTGGTTCGCCACCGGCGACGTCGCCACCATCGATCCCGGGCGCAACATGCAGGTCACCGACCGGTCGAAGGACGTCATCAAGTCGGGCGGCGAGTGGATCTCCTCGATCGAGCTGGAGAACATCGCCATCGGCCATCCCGAGATCGCCGAGGCCGCCTCGATCGGCGTCCGCCATCCGAAATGGGACGAGCGCCCGCTGCTGGTGGCGGTCAGACGCGAGGGCTCCGAGCTCACCCGCGAGGCGCTGCTCGCCTATTTCGAGGGCAAGGTGGCGCGCTGGTGGGTGCCGGACGACGTGGTGTTCGTCGACGAGCTGCCGCACACCGCGACCGGCAAGCTCCTGAAGATGCAGCTCCGCGAGGACTACAAGGACCACGTCCTGCCGACGGCGTGAGCGCGGTTCCGCCCGCCCCTCACGACGCCGGCTGCGATCCGACCCGATTCGATACCGCTCTAATACATCGCCTCCGGCAGCCAGAGGACGATGCGAGGAAAGGCGGTAAAGCCGGCGATCAGGAGCAGCGACATGGCGACGAAGGGGCCGGTGCCGAGGAAGATGTCGCTGATTTCGACGTCCCCGGCGATCTGCTTCAGGATATAGCAGTTGAACCCGACCGGCGGCGTCACCAGGGCGATTTCGACCAGCACGGTGATGATGACGCCGAACCAAACCGGGTGAAAGCCGAGCTGCATGGCGACCGGAAAGACGAACGGCAACGCCAGCAGCAGCATCCCTATCGGGTCGAGCACCATGCCCATCAAGACGAACATCGCCACGATGATCGCCATCACCAGGTACCGATTCAGGCCCGATTCGCCCAGGAACCCGATGAATGTGGGCGTGATCTCGGTCACCGCGAGGAAGCTGGTGAAGAGGTTTACCGCGATGAATATGGTGAAGATCATCACCGTAAGCCGTGCCGAGCTGAGCAGCGCACGGACGAAGCCGGGCCAGTCGAGCCGCCCGGTCAATATCAGCAGGACCAGCACCGCAAAACAGCCGACCCCGGCGGCCTCGCTCGGGGTGAACACGCCGGCGTAGATCCCGCCGATGACGATGACGAAGATCGTCAGGATCGGTGCCAGCGCGCCGAGCGCGCGAAGGCGCTCATCCAGCGGGTAGCGCGGCCCGGTCGGCCCCATCGCGGGGCTGAGCCTGCACCGGATGTAGATGTAGAGGCAGAACACCGTGGACATGAAGATCGCCGGGACGATGCCGGCGATGAAGAGCTGGCCGATCGAGGTCTCGGTCCAGACCCCGTAGAGCACCAACAGCAGGCTGGGCGGGACCAGAATGGCGAGCGTGCTGGCCGAGGCGATGCTGCCGGCCGCAAGCCGGATATCGTAGTCGTAGCGCCGCATCTCGGGCAGGCTGATGGTCGCCATCGTCGCCACCGCGGCCGCGCTGACGCCGGTGACCGCGCCGAAGCCGGCACTGGTCAGCACGGAGGTGATCGCCAGCCCGCCCGGAAGCCGGCCGAACCACTTGTGGACGCAGTCGTAGAGGTCCTTGCCGATATTTCCTTCCGAGACAAGCTGGCCCATGAAGATGAACAGCGGCACGCTGGCCAGGATGAAGCTGGTGCCCTTGGTGAACAGCATGTTGAAGATCTGCACGGCGGCGCGCGCGAAATCGAAGATCTCGACAATGCCGGCGACCGCGACCAGCGTGATCGCAAAGGCGAGCGGGACCCCGAACGCGATCAACACCACAAGGGCTACCAGACCGATGACCCCGAGGGTGACCGGCTCCATCTAGCGCGGGTTGCCGGATCCGGGCGTGCGGAACGCCCGGATCAGGTTGACGACGACGGAAAGGCAGAACACGGTCGCGAACACGCCGACGCAGACCGAGAACGGCCAGTAGGGGATCTCCAGCAGGGAGGTCGTCTTTCTGGAGGCCATGTAGCGCGAGATCGTGAAATAGCCCTGGTAGGCCAGGAGTCCGCCGAAGGCCAGCGCCCCGATGCCCGCCAGCCCGTCGACCAGAAGTTTCGCGCGCCTGCCGTAGCGCTGGTAGAGAAGGTCCATGCGCACGTGGTAGTTGCCGTGCCAGGAATGGGGAAGGGCCACGAGAAACGCGATCAGGAGCCCGAGACCGACGACTTCCTGCGCACCGAATATGGGCGCGTTGAAGAAATAGCGCAGGATCGTGTCGAGCGCGATGAGCAGCACCATCGCCATGAACGAGGCGAGGGATCCGAAGAAGAACAGGTGGCGGGTGAAGCGGTCGAGCGCCGATTGCTCCAGGCGCTCCGGTTCGCTCGGCGCATCACCGGCCATGGATGCCCGTCTCGACCCCTCGGCGCCGCCTGCTCAGCGGCGCCCGGTCGATCTCCCTAGTAATCGACCAGCCCGGGATAGGGCGCGGTGTAGATCTTCTTGAACAGCGCGTCATGGGACAGCTTGGCGAGTTCCGCGACCTTGGCCTTGAGGTCGCTCAGCATCTGTCGCGCCGGCAGGCCCTTGCCTTCCATCTCCTTGACCCAGGCATCGATTCCGGGCTGCACCGCCGCCACCCAGCGCGCGTACTCCTTCTCGGGCAGGGTATGGGTCTGGATGCCCGCCTTGGCGGCATCCCGCCTGCCAATCTCCGAGACATTGTCGAAATAGACTTCGGCCTCCGCGTGATTCAGCCGCATGAGCCAGACATGGAAGACTTCGCGCACGTCCCGGGGCAGTCCAAGGAAGAAGTCCTTGTTCATGCAGTATTCGATCGGCACCGAGCTGAGGTTCGCGAGCGTGCGGAACTTGGTCAGCTCGATCATGCGGAACAGCTTGAGCCCGGCGTCATGCATGGCCATGGTATCGACCACGCCAGTTTGATAGCCGGTGTAAAACTCCGGTACCGACAACGCGACCGGCGTCGCGCCGAGCGCCCGAATGAATTCGGGCTGCACCGGGCCGCCGACCTTGCGGCCCTTGAGATCCTCAAGGACCTTGATGGGCCGATCGCGGCTCAGGATCTGGTTGGGCGGGGTGACCGTGGATCGCGCGAACAAGACGCCGTTCGATTCGAACTTCTTCTTGAAGTACTTGGGATAGATCTGAAGGATCGCGTGCGATCCGACCGTGGTGCTCTCGAACAAGAAGGGGAGCCGCAGTCCGAGCTGCAGGTCGAAGAACCCGGGATTCATGAACGAATAACAGCTCGATACGTCAGCGACGCCGGCGGAAACCGCCTCGAACGCGCCGCGCTCGGAATCGGCGAGCGAGTTGCCATAGAAGGTCTTGACCCGGATCTTGCCTCCGGCCTCGGCATCCAGGCGCTTGACCGCCTTCGCCCAGATGTTGGTCAGCGGATTGCCGGCGCCGAGAAACGTGGATATGCGGACGGTGATCGGCTTGCCCTGGTAGGCCAGTTTCGGGCCGGCCTGGGCCAGCTCGCCATCCAGCCATTGCTCGACCATGCTCTTTGCGCCGGCGGGCGCCGAAAGCGCCAGGATCGATCCGGCGAAGATTGCGCCCAGCGCAAATCCCGGGCTCCTCTTGTGTGCCACCCTCTCCTCCCCTGTTCTTTTGGTTGTCTTGCGGGCTATGCTAATGGCTGGGAATCCTGCCGGTCAAGGCGCGGTCCGGTGAGCCGGCGTATCCCGCCCACGAACCCGCAGTTTCGACGTCGAGACGCCGACGGTGCAACGACAGAGGGAAGCCAATTATGACCACGGTGGAAATCGTCGATCACTCCAACATGACCAGCAAGATGATGGACATGCTGGAGCTCCGGCCGCGCGAGACCGCGATCGTCGCCATTAAAATGCCGGCGACCGCGACCAGCGTGATCGCGAAGGCGAGCGGAACCCCGAATGCGATCAGCACCACGAGGGCTATCAGACCGATGACCCCGAGGGTGACCGGTTCCATCTAGCGTGGGTTGCCGGGTCCGGGCGTGCGGAACGCCCGGATCAGGTTGAGGACGACGGAAAGGCAGAAGACGGTCGCGAACACGCCGACGCAGATCGAGAACGGCCAATAGGGGATCTCCAGCAGGGAGGTCGCCTTCCTGGAGGCCATGTAGCGCGAGATCGTGAAATAGCCCTGGTAGGCCAGGAGTCCGCCGAAGGCCAGCGCCCCGATGCCCGCCAGCCCGTCGACCAGAAGTTTCGCGCGCCTGCCGTAGCGCTGGTAGAGAAGGTCCATGCGCACGTGGTAGTTGCCGTGCCAGGAATGGGGAAGGGCCACGAGAAACGCGATCAGGAGCCCGAGACCGACGACTTCCTGCGCACCGAATATGGGCGCGTTGAAGAAATAGCGCAGGATCGTGTCGAGCGCGATGAGCAGCACCATCGCCATGAACGAGGCGAGGGATCCGAAGAAGAACAGGTGGCGGGTGAAGCGGTCGAGCGCCGATTGCTCCAGGCGCTCCGGTTCGCTCGGCGCATCACCGGCCATGGATGCCCGTCTCGACCCCTCGGCGCCGCCTGCTCAGCGGCGCCCGGTCGATCTCCCTAGTAATCGACCAGCCCGGGATAGGGCGCGGTGTAGATCTTCTTGAACAGCGCGTCATGGGACAGCTTGGCGAGTTCCGCGACCTTGGCCTTGAGGTCGCTCAGCATCTGTCGCGCCGGCAGGCCCTTGCCTTCCATCTCCTTGACCCAGGCATCGATTCCGGGCTGCACCGCCGCCACCCAGCGCGCGTACTCCTTCTCGGGCAGGGTATGGGTCTGGATGCCCGCCTTGGCGGCATCCCGCCTGCCAATCTCCGAGACATTGTCGAAATAGACTTCGGCCTCCGCGTGATTCAGCCGCATGAGCCAGACATGGAAGACTTCGCGCACGTCCCGGGGCAGTCCAAGGAAGAAGTCCTTGTTCATGCAGTATTCGATCGGCACCGAGCTGAGGTTCGCGAGCGTGCGGAACTTGGTCAGCTCGATCATGCGGAACAGCTTGAGCCCGGCGTCATGCATGGCCATGGTATCGACCACACCGGTCTGAAAGCCGGTGTAGTACTCCGGCACCGTCAAGGCGACCGGCGTCGCGCCGAGCGCCCGGATGAACTGGGGCTGCACGTTGCCGCCGACCTTGCGGCCCTTGAGATCCTCCAGCACCTTGATCGGCCGGTCGCGGCTGAGGATCTGGTTGGGCGGCGTGACGGTGGATCGCGCGAACAGCACCCCGTTCGACTCGAACTTCTTCTTGAAGTACTGGGGATAGATCTGAAGGATCGCGTGCGATCCGACGGTGGTGCTCTCGAAAAGGAAGGGGAGCCGCAATCCGAGCTGCAGATCGAAGAACCCTGGGTTGATGAACGAATAACAGCTCGATACGTCAGCGACGCCGGAGGCGACGGCCTCGAAGGCGCCGCGCTGGGCATCGGCGAGCGAGTTGCCATAGAAGATCTTGACCCGGATCTTGCCGCCGACCTCCGCATCCAGGCGCTTGACCGCCCGTGCCCAGACGCTGGTCAGCGGATTGCCGGCGCCGAGAAACGTGGATATGCGGACGGTGATCGGCTTGCCCTGGTAGGCCAGTTTCGGGCCGGCCTGGGCCAGCTCGCCATCCAGCCATTGCTCGACCATGCTCTTTGCGCCGGCGGGCGCCGAGAGCGCCAGGATCGTTGTGGCGAAGATCGCGCCCAGCGCAAATGCCGGGCTCCTCTTGTGTGTCACCCTCTCCTCCCCTGTTTATTTCGTGGTCTTGCGGGCTATGCTAATGGTCGGGAATCGTGCCGGTCAAGGCGCGGTCCCGTTAGCCGTCGAACCGGCGTATCCCGCGCTTCGGCCCGCCCGCGAACCCGCGGTTTCGACGTCGAGATGCCGACGGCGCAACGAGAGAGGGAAGCCAGCCATGACCACGGTGGAAATCGTCGATCGCTCCAACATGACCAGCAAGATGATGGACATGCTGGAACTCCGGCCGCGCGAGACCGCGATCGTCGCCATTGACATGCATCGCGGCCATCTCGATCCCGAGATCGCGACGCTGCCCGCGAGCCTCGAGGACTGCGCGCGGGTTATCGCCAGTGGGAAGGACCTCCTCGATCACGCGCGGAGCCAGGGCGTCCCGGTGATCCACGTCATCCTCATCCTGCGCAAGATCCCGGGTCTTGGCAGCGAATGGATGACCCAGCCGTTCTGGGTCTGCATGACCGAGATCACCGAGGAGGAGAACCGCCTCACCCCCGGCCGCAAGAGCACGGTCAACGACCACAACATCGAAGGGACGCCGCAGACGCAGATCATCCCCGAGCTCTATGCGGAGGGCGATTACGTCATCAACAACAAGAAGCGGCTCGACTGCTTCATGGGCACGGACCTCGAACTGCTGCTGCGCAATGTCGGCGCCAAGACGATCTGCCTGATGGGCATCAACACCAATACCTGCATCCTCAACACCGCGTTCACCGCCTTCAACAACAACTACCGCACGATCGTGCTTTCGGACTGCGTGGCCAGCATGTACGGCGACGACCTGCATGTCTTCGGGTTGCAGCAGGTCTCGCGCTGCCTGGGCTGGGTGCTGACCAACGAGGAATTCAAGCAAAAGCTCGAGGAAGGGCGCGCGCTCAACGACTGAGTCGCCGCGCCGGGAGGAGGTGGAAATGCCGTCGCTGGACACCGGCCGTTTCAGGCTGCACTACGTCGAAGAGGGGACGGGCTTCCCCGTCGTGCTGATCCACGGTCTCGCCGGGGACCACAGGGCATGGATGCCGCAGATCGCCGCGCTCAAAGGCGACTACCGGGTCGTCGCGTTCGACAATCCGGGCTCGGGCGAGAGCAGCGACGTGGACGCGCCGGCGACCACCGAGGATCTGGCGCGGGCGACGCTGTCGCTGATGGAGGAGCTCGGCATCGAGCGCGCTCACGTGGTCGGGCGCTCGATGGGGGGGTCGATCGCCCAGCACATGTCCTTGCTCGCGCCGCACAGGGTACAGTCCATTGCGATGGCCGCCTCGTTCGCCAGGCTCGACGCGCTCGGCGCCCTCGTGCTGACCAATATGCGCGAGATCCTGGAATGGCGCGACAACTGGGCCGACTGGGCGCGGCACGGCGCATGGTTGTTCTTCGCGCCCGGGTTCTACAACGACAACCCCGAGGCGGTCGCCCAGATGACGGCGATCATCGGCGACGAGGCGCGGAGCAAGATCTCCTACGTCAACCTCAACAAGGCCTGCATCGCGCACGACACGCTGGACCGCCTGGGCGAGATCGCCTGTCCCACGCTGATCATGGCCGGCGCGCTGGACCCTGTCTGCTCGATGACCGCGACGCGCTGGATGCAGGAACGGATGCCCGACGCCGAAACCGTCATCTTCGAGCGTAGCAGCCACTTTTTCCTGATCGAGGAAGCCGACAAGGCGATGCGCACGATAGTCGACTGGCTGCGGCGCCAGACACCGTAACCGGATCCGCAGTTCCGCACAGGATAGCGCCGTCAGCCCGCCCCGCGAGCCGCCGCGAAGCGGGCGTCGCGCCAGGCGAGCGCAGCGCGCAGCCCGTCGCGCCGGGCGACCTCCAGGAAGGCGCATTTGTCCGGCGAGCCCTCCGCTTCGATGTGCAGGTCGATGTCGAGCGCCATTTCCAGCGCCTCGCCCATGCCCATCAATTCCATCGAGCGGTTCACCGCGAGCTTGGTCTGGCGCACCAGGTTCGGGTCGATCACGGCGATCTCGCGCGCCATCGCCAGCGCGCTCTCGAGCTCCTCGCCCGCCGGCACGACCCGGTTGACCAGCCCCATCTCGTAAGCGCGCCGGGCCGGGATCCGGTCGGCGCCGGTGAAAAACACTTCCTTCGCGAGCTTCGGGCCGGCGAGCCACGGCAGCAGCATGACCACGATGCCGGCGCCGAATTTCAGCTCCGGCTCGCCGAACACCGCGTCTTCGCCGGCGATGGTGATGTCGCAGGCGCAGGCGAGCTCGAACCCGCTGGCCAGCGCCGGACCTTTCACGGCGGCGATCGACGGCTTGCCGAGGTGCCAGAACCGCATCACCGCGTCGAAATCCTGGCGCAATACGGCCCGCCAGCCGGCGACGCCCACGGGCGGGCTCTCGGCCTGCTCCTTCAGGTCGAATCCCGAGGAGAAGGCGTTGCCGGCGCCGGTCAGCACGACGACGCGGACGCCGTCATCGGCTTCGACCTCGGCGCATGCGGCCGTCATCTCGCCCAGCAGCGGCCTGTGCATCGCGTTGGCGCGCGCCGGGCGGTCGAGCGTGATGACGGCCACGTCGCCCCGCCGTTCCAGGATCAGGTGCCGGTACGCCACGGTCTCGCCCCTCGCTTGCGCGTCCGGCGGACGGGTGGGAAGCTCCCACGCCGGTGTCGCCGCTTTCACGGAGACTATAGCAGTGGCGAAGGAGCATGCGGTTCCGGGAGCGCTGGCGGCCCGCCTCCTCGAAGCTTGCCGCGCCTATCCGGACCGACCCGCGCTCGATGACGGGGCCGAGGCGTTCGCCTATGCCGGTCTGCGGGCCGGGGCCGAAACTCTTGCCGACCGGTTGCGGGCGGAAGGCCTCGCGCCGCACGAGCCGGTCGCCGTCGCGACCTCCAACCGCGCGCGCGACGTTATTGCCCTCCTCGCGGTCTGGCTCGCGGGCGGCGTCGCGGTGCCGGTTCATCGAAATTCGGTGGAGAAGTCGGCCGCGGGCGCGCTGCGCAAGATCGGCGCGCGCATCGTCGTCAACGCCGACCCGGAGCTTGCCGCGCCCGCCTCTCTGCGAGCCCCGGCCACGGTTCGGCTGCTCGGCCGCGAGCCGCCGCCCCCGCGCCCGCTGCTGGAAGGCGCGGGCTTCATCCTGTTTTCTTCCGGCACCACCGGCGAGCCCAAGGCCATGGTGGTGGGACACCGGCGATTCTCCGCCAAGCTCGACCGGATCGACAGCGAGATCGGCTTCGAGGACGGCACGCGGAGCCTCGTGCCGCTGCAGCTGAATTTCGCCTTCGCCCAATGGGTGGCGCAGATCACGCTCCGCCACGGCGGCACCGTCCATCTGCGCCAACGTTTCGATGCGGCCGGTCTGCTGGGCGATCTCGCCGATGGCGGCATCGACCGGGCGCCGTTCGTGCCGACGATGCTGCGCGCGATGCTGGCGGAGCTGGGCGGCGCGCGGCATCCCTGGGCCGGGCACATGATGTCGGGGGGCGAGGTCTTGCCCGCCGTGCTGGCGCGCCGGCTGCGCGGCGCCTTTCCGGGCGTCCGGCTGTGGGACGTGTACGGGATGACCGAGTGCGGAACCGCCGATTTCTATGTCCGGCCGGACGACTACGACGCGGCCGCCGGCAGCATCGGCCGGCCCGGCAAGGACATCGAGTACCGCCTCGCGGTGGATGGCGAGCTCGCGCTGCGATCGCCCTACCACATGCTCGGCTACCTCGATGACCCAGGGCTGACCGCGGCGAGCTACGACGCGGACGGCTATTTCCTCACCGGCGACCTGGCGCGGGAACGCGCCGACGGGTTCGTCGAGCTGATCGGCCGGGCGAAGGAGCTGATCGTTCGCGGCGGCCACAAGATCTCTCCGCTCGAGGTGGAACGGCTCTATCTGGAGCACCCCGATGTCGGCAACGCGCTGGCGACCGGCGTAGCCGACGAGCGGCTGGGCGAGGCGATCCACGTGCTGATCGTCCCGCGTCTGGGCGCCGCGCCGACCGCGGGCGACCTCCGCGCCTGGGCTGCGGGCCGCATCGACGGCTACAAGCGCCCCGACGCCGTCCATATCGGCGACGCCCTGCCCACAGGGCGTACCGGCAAGGCGGACCGGCGCGCCTTGCGCGCGCAAATCGAGCGCGGAGGGCTGTCGACCTAGCCGATTCCCGCCATCGCGCGGACCTCGTCGGCCGTGTAGCCGCGTTCGCGCAAGCGTCGGATGGCGAGGCTGTCGTGGCGCTTGGCGAGGCGCTGCCCCTTGTCGTCGGCGAGCAGACGGTGGTGGCGGTATTCCGGCACGCCGAGGCCGAGCAGCGCCTGCAGCAGGCGGTGAACATGGGTCGCCTGGAACAGATCGGCGCCGCGGGTCACCAGGCTCACCCCCTGAATGGCGTCGTCGACCGTGACCGCGAGGTGGTAGCTGGTGGGCGTGTCCTTGCGGGCGAGCACCGCGTCGCCGAAGATTTCGGGCCGCGCCGCGACCCGGCCCCTCCCGCGGTCGTGCCAGGCGAGCGGGCCGGCGCGCGCCACGGCGCGGCCCATGTCGAGGCGAAGCGCATGGCTCTCCCCGGCCGCGACGCGCGCCGCCGCATCGGCGAGCCCGCGGCAGGTGCCGGGATAGAGCGGGCCGTCCGGCCCGTGCGGAGCGGCGCCCGAGCGCACGATCTCCGCCCTGATTTCGGCCCGCGTGCAGAAACAGGGATAGACCAGCCCCATCCCGTCGAGGGCATCGAGCGCGCGGGCGTAGTCCGCCATGTGCTCCGACTGGCGCCGGACGCCGGCCTCCCAGCGGAGGCCGAGCCAGGCGAGGTCCTCGTGGATCGCCGCCTGGAATTCGGGCCGACAACGGCCGCGGTCGATGTCCTCGATGCGGAGCAGGAACCGGCCGCCCTCTCCGGCCAGCGCGTGGGCGAACAGCGCCGAATGGGCGTGCCCCAGATGCAGCAGCCCGGTCGGGCTCGGTGCGAAACGGGTGACGGCGCCGCGCTTTGCCATGGTCGCGGTTCTATGCCATAGAGCGCCGGAGATGGGTATCGCCCTCACCCGCGCATCCTACGAGGCGGCGATCGCCGAGCTCGCCGCGCGCGACCCGGCGCTCGGCCGGGTGGTGGCGGATCACGGCGCCCCGCCGCGCTGGAGGCGGAAGCAGGGATTCGCCACCCTGGTGCTGCTGATCCTCGAACAGCAGGTCTCGCTGGCTTCGGCCGAGGCGACCTTCGCCAGGCTCGAACAGCGCGCCGGCGCGATCGAGCCCGGCGCAATCCTCGCGCTCGGCGAGGAACGGATGAGAGAGGCCGGGCTGTCGCGCCAGAAGGCCCGCTACGTCCACGGCCTGGCCGTGGCGGCGGCCTCCGGCGGGATCGATTTCCGCAAGCTCGGCCGCGCCGCGGACGAGGCGGTGCGCGCCGCCCTGATCCCGATCAAGGGCATCGGCGACTGGACGGTCGATATCTACCTGTTGAGCGCGCTCCAACGGCCGGACGTATGGCCCGCCCGCGACCTCGCCCTGCAAGAGGCGGCGCGGGCGGTGAAGGGACTCGATACCCGCCCCGACGAGAAAGCGATGCAGGCCATCGGCGAGGCGTGGCGGCCCTGGCGGTCGGTTGCCGCGCGCATCCTCTGGCACCACTACCTCAACGCCAGGCGCCGGGGGCGGGCGGCGGCGTAAGCGGGTCACGGCCAGAGCTTGCGCGCCTCGGACCACAATTTCTCCCTGCCGACCGACCGGTACCAGCGCCTGAACCGCTCGCGGTGGCCCTGCCGGGGCTCGCCGAGCTCGGGTCGGGGATCTTCGCTGAACGCATAGGCCATCCCCTCCGAGAACCAGACGGGCATGCGCCACTGGCGGATGACGCCCAGCCGCTCGGCCTGAAGATGGTGGATCATCTCGTGGCGCAGGATGTAGTCCCGCCAGCCGCGCGGGGCCAGAACGATGCCGGAGACCCCGACGGTGTGGGCCGCCGCCCGATCGAACCCGAACGACCGGAAGCACGCCGGCGAGGCGCAGAAGATCACCCGGGGCCTGGTTTCGATGGTCCCGACCGAAGAGGCGACGAAGGCATACGCGCTGTCGTACAGGGCGGCGGCTTCCGCGGCGCGCGACGTATCGTCGGTGCAGATCGACTCGCTCACGCAGGAGACGCCCGCCCACTCCGGTGCCAGCACCCGGGCGGGCTTGTAGATCGTCCATGCGCCGACCGGGCTCAGGACGAGGCAGATCAGCGCGAGCCGGATTGCCATCGAGCGCGAAACCGGGGCGCCGTCTCGGTGAAGCAGGCCCCTTCGACGCTGCCAGGATGGATCGGTCGGATCGGTCAAGCCCAAGGTTTCCGTCCAAGTCGCTACGCGCTGACCGGTGGGGGCAATCTTACCCGATCCGGGGTCGGCGCTGTTCCGCTTGATATGGCCCTCGCGCGACTGTAGACACCCCGCGACACTGGGGGAGCCGGGCGCAAAGTGGCCAATCTCATTCAGCTGGCCGGGCCGGAGGCGGGGCCGGCATCGGTCGGCACGCCGGATTCGCTGGTGGTTCTGGTGCACGGCTACGGCGCGGACGGCAACGACCTGATCGGTCTCGCGCCGCATTTCGCGCAAACCCTGCCCGGCACCGCCTTCGTCTCGCCGCACGCCCCTCAACGGTGCGAGATGGCGCCGTTCGGCCGCCAGTGGTTCAACGTCTGGAACGAGGATCCGGTCTCGCGTCTCGCGGAAATCCGCCACGCCGCGGCGATCCTCGATGGCTTCATCGACGAGCGCATCGCCGCCCTCGGCATCGCCGAGGATCGGCTCGCTCTGCTGGGTTTCAGCCAGGGGACGATGATGTCGCTGTTCGTGGCGCCGAGGCGGGCGGCACCCTGCGCCGGGGTGCTCGGCTATTCCGGGCGGCTCGAAGGGGCGGACCTGCTGGCCGCGGAGACGGTCTCGCGCCCGCCGGTGGTCCTGGTGCATGGCGATTCGGACGAGCTGCTGCCGCTCCACCGCCTGCAGCACGCCGAGGCGGCGCTCACCGAGAACGGCTTCGACGTCGCCGCCCATGTCAGGCCCGGGCTCGGCCACGGCATCGACGAGGCCGGGATCGGGATCGGCCGGCGGTTCCTCGCCTCCCGGCTGGGAACCAGCTCCTGACCGGGCGCCGTTGACACCCGGGCGGGGGCGCAACCAAGATTCCCGACCCCGCTCAGGAATGGTGACCATGCCGATCGATCCCGCAGACCGACAGGGGCCGCTCAACGACTTGCGCGTGCTCGAGATGGGCCAGCTCATCGCCGGGCCGTTCTGCGGCCAGTTGCTCGCCGATTTCGGCGCCGAGGTGATCAAGCTCGAACAGCCCGGCAAGGGCGACCCGATGCGCGAATGGGGGGCGGAGAAGCCGCACGGCAAGAAGCTCTGGTTCCCGGTGCTGGCGCGCAACAAGAAGTCGGTGACGGTGAACGCGCGCGAACCCGAGGGCCAGGCGATCGTCCGGCGCCTCGCGGAGCAGTCCGACATCGTCGTCGAGAACTTCCGCCCCGGCACGATGGAGCGCTGGAACCTCGGCTATGACAGGCTTGCGGAGGTCAACCCGGGCATCGTCATGGTCCGCGTCTCGGGCTATGGCCAGACCGGGCCCTACGCGCAGCGCGCGGGGTATGGCGCGATCGGCGAGGCGATGGGCGGGCTGCGCTACGTGGTGGGCGACCCCGCGACCCCGCCGAGCCGCACCGGAATCTCCATCGGCGATACGCTCGCTGCCACCTTCGCCGCCCTCGGCGCGGTGATGGCGATCCACAACCGCCGGCGCACCGGGCGCGGCCAGGTGGTCGACAGCGCGATCTACGAGGCGGTGCTCGCGGTGATGGAATGCCTGGTCACCGAGTACGATGTCGGCGGCTATGTGCGCGAGCGCACGGGCTCGATCCTGCCGATGATCGCGCCGTCCAACGTCTACCCGACCAAGGACGGCAAGATGGTGCTGATCGGCGCCAACCAGGACAGCGTGTTCGCCCGCCTCGCCGAGGCGATGGAGGAGCCCGGGCTGGCGGCGGACGAACGCTATGCCACCCACATCGCGCGGGGCAACAACCAGGCCGAGCTGGATGCGCGCATCGCCGCCTGGACCGCGACTCTGGAGGCGCCGGCGCTGATCGAGCGGCTGAACGCGCACGGCATCCCGAACGGCGACATCTACCGCGCCCCGGAGATGCTGGCCGACGCCCATTTCAGGGCGCGCGAGGCGATCGTGCGAATCGCCGATCCCGTGCTCGGCCCGATGCGCATGCAGAACGTCGCGCCCAGGCTCTCCGACACGCCGGGCGCCGTGCTGAGGACCGGCCCCGCGCTCGGCGAGCACAACGCCGAGATCCTCGGCGGCCTGCTCGGAATCGACGAGGCCGAGCGCACCCGCCTCGCCGAGGCGGGAGTCGTTTAGGAAGCTCCGGTCCTCGCCTCCCGCGCCTCGATGCGCACCAGCGCGTAGGAGCTTGCGAAGATGATCGCCGCGCCCGCCAGCATCCAGACGTCGCTGGTCTCGCCGAACAGCAGCCAGGCGGCGCCGGCCGCGAGCGGCAGCCGCAGGAAGTCGTAGGGCACGACCGCGCTCGCATCGGCCGCCGCATAGGCGCGCGAGACGAAATAAATTCCGCCCATCCCGCCGAGCCCCACGCCGATCATCGCCAGCGCGTCCCACCATCCCGGCGTGACCCACACGAAGGCGGCCGGCAGGGCGGAGAGCGGCAACATCAGGAGATTGCCGTATAGCGTGCTCTGGGCCGGCGTGTCGGTGGTCATCAGCTTCTTGATGCAGATGTTCGACGCCCCGTAGGCGGCCGCGGAGGCCAGCACGGCGAGGGTGGCTGCACCGATCTCCGCGAACCCGGGGCGCAGGATCACCAGCACGCCGGCAAAGCCGATCGCGACCGCCCGCCAGCGCGCGAGCCCGACCGCTTCGCCGAGCAGGGCGGCGGCGAGCAGGGCGATGAACAGCGGCTGGGTGAAGCTTAGCGCCACCACGTCGGCGACCGGGATGTGGAGCAGGCCGTAGAACAGCCCCAAAATGCCGATATAGGCGAAGGCGACGCGGGTGCAGTGAAGCCCCGGCCGGCGCGTGCGGAACGCCGCGCCGGCGCTTCTCAGCAACAGCGGCACGATGACCGCCACCGTGACCAGGTTGCGGACGAACAGGATCTCGAAGACCGAATATCCCCCACCCAGCGCGCGGACGAGGATCATCATCGCCGTCCAGCAGAGCGCCGCCAGCGTCATGTAGACGGCGCCCCGGACGGCCGGCGGATAGCCCGTCACGGGCGGAGCCGGGCTCAGGCAAGCGGCTTCATGATGTGCTCCCGGTAGGCCGGGCGTTCCGCGAGCCGGCGGTACCAGCGCTCCAGGTTGCGGAAGTCCTCGCGCTCGATGTCCAGGTGGTACCAGCGATAGGCGGCGATGCCGACGGGGATGTCGCCCATCGTGAAGTGCCGTCCCGCGACGAAGTCCGATCCCGCGAGCGCCGCATCGAGCATGGCGAACAGCCGGGCGGTACGGTCGCGCGCGGCCGCGATCGCCGCCATGTCGCGCTCTTCGGGCGGGGTCCGTATCAGGCCGCGGAACACCGTCACCATGGCCGGGCTCAGCGTCGCGATCTGCCAGTCCATCCAGCGTTCGGCGCTGCCCCTGATGCGCACATCGGCGGGCCACAGCGTCCCCATCCCGTGAGTGGCGGCGAGGTAGCGGACGATCGAGTTCGATTCCCACAGCGTATAGTCGCCGTCGATCAGGGTCGGCACGTAGCCGTTCGGGTTGAGCGCCAGATAGTCCGGCGTGTCGTTGCCGCCGAACTTCCCGCCGATATCCTCGCGTTCGAAATCGAGCCCGAGCTCGCCCGCCGCCCACAGCACCTTCTGCACGTTGGACGAGGTGTCGCGTCCGAGGATCCTGAGCATCAGGCGAGGCCGATATCGACCACGTGCCGCGCGAAGGCGGGACGCCCGGCGATGGCGTCGAACCAGCGCCGAGCGTTGGGATAGTCCTCGCGCTCGAAATCGAGGTTGAACCAGCGGAAGGCGATCACCGCCGGCGGCATGTCGCCCATGGTGATCGTCTCGCCCGCGATATAGGCCCGGTCGGCGAGATGGGCGTCCAGCATCGCCATCAGCTTCGACCAGGCATCGCGGCTGCGTGCGATGGCGTCGGGATCGCGCTTCTCAGGCGGCGTGCGGATCAGCCCCTGGAAGGCCGGCACATGGGTCGGCGCGAGCGTTCCCAGCGACCAGTCCATCCACTGCACGGCGCGGGCGCGGGCCTGGAGGTCGTCCGGATACCAGCTGCCCGCGGCGTGGCCGGAGGCGAGGTACTGCACGCAGGCGTTCGATTCCCAGATCACGAAATCGCCGTCGATCAGCGTCGGCACCCTGCCATTGGGGTTGAGCGCCAGGTAGTCCGGCTGGTCGTTGCCGCCGAACGGCCCGCCGATATCCTCGCGTTCGTAGGCAAGGCCCACCTCCTCGCACAGCCAGACCACTTTCTGGACGTTGGACGAGGTGGCGCGGCCGAGAATCCTGAGCATGGTTTCCTCCGTGTCAGTCGAGTTGCAGGAGAGCCGATTTCAGATAGGCGCTCTCGGGCAGGAAGGGGTGGACCGGGTGATCCGGCCCGGCGCCGCCGCGATGCAGCACCCGCCCGCTGCGCCCGATCCCGCGCAGCGCGCCGCGCACCGCCTCGGCGAACTGGCTCGCGTCGACATGGTGCGAACAGGACGCCGCGAACAGGAACCCGCCCGGGCGCAGGCACGCCGCGGCGAGGCGGATCAGCTTGCGGTAGCCCTTGAGCCCGGTGGCCAGGTCCTTCTTCGACTTGACGAAGGCGGGCGGGTCGCAGACCACGACGTCGAAGCTTCGCCCGTCCCGGGCGAACGCTTCCAGGGTGGCGAACACCTCGCCGCGCTGAAACGCGCAAGCGCCGGCAAGCCCGTTCAGCCGCGCCGCCTCGGCGCCGAGCGCGAGCGCCGGCTCCGACCGGTCGAGACAGAGCACCGAACGCGCGCCCGCCGCGGCGGCCTGGAGCCCGAAGCCGCCGAGATAGCTGTACGCATCGAGCACGTCCGCGTCGCACGCCAACGCCGCCACCCGGGCGCGGTTCTCGCGGTGGTCGTAGAACCAGCCGGTCTTCTGGCCCTGGCCCAGATCGACCAGGAACCGCACCCCGTTCTCCGCGATCTCGACCGGTGCGTCGACCGGGGCACCCGCCTGCGCCGTGCCCGACGGCAGGCCTTCGAGGCCGCGCGCCGCGGTGTCGTTGCGCCAGACGATGGAGCGCAGCCCGATCGCTTCGAATATCGCCTCGGTCAGCGCCCCGGCGAGGCGGTCCATGCCGGCGGTGTTGATCTGTGCGGCCGCCGCGTCGCCGTAGCGATCCAGCACCAGGCCGGGCAGCCCGTCCGCCTCCGACCAGGCGAGCCGGTAATAGGGGGTGTCGTAAAGCCGTTCGCGGAGCGCCAGCGCCCGGGAGAGGCGGGCGGCGAGGAAGTCCCGGTCGACCGCTGCGTCCGGGTCGCGCGACAGAATCCGGGCGCTGATCAGCGGCCGCGGGTTGAACATGGCGGCCCCCAGCGGCCCGCCGGCGCTGTCCTCAAGGCGGACGACCGCGCCCGGCGGCAGCGCCTTGGCCTCGCGGGACATCGCGATCTCGTTGGAAAAGGCCCAGGGATGGCCCGCCCGCATCCGCTTGTGGCGTCCGGGCACCAAGCGGATCGCCGGCCGGTCGCCGATATCGTCGATCGCGAGCGTTGCCATGGCGGGGACAATAAAGCATTTGCCGGAGCGCCGCGGAACGGGCGGTCCGTCGACAACGTTTCGCGCGGCCCAAAAAAGGTCTACAACTAGCCCGTCGCAGCCCGCCGGTTATTGCACGCGGCGGCGCGGGCGACACAAGAGGACGGGATGAGCGTGGCGAGCAGGGATCAGCGGGTGACCGTGCCCGAGCTCCGCGCCCGCAAGGGCGCCGAGCCGATCGTCGTGTTGACCGCCTATACCGCGCCGCAGGCGAAGATCCTCGACCCCCATGTCGACGTGCTGCTGGTGGGCGATTCCCTCGGCATGGTGATCTACGGGCTCCAGGACACCCTCGGCGTGACGCTGGACATGATGATCGCGCACGGTGCCGCGGTCGTCCGAGGTTCCGAGCATGGCTGCGTCATCGTCGACATGCCGTTCGCCAGCTACCAGGAATCGCCCGCCCAGGCCTATCGCAACGCCGCCAGGGTAATGGCCGAAACCGGATGTGCCGGGGTCAAGCTGGAGGGCGGGGTCGAGATGGCGCCGACGGTCGAGTTCCTGGTCAGGCGCTCGATTCCGGTCATGGGCCATGTCGGGCTGATGCCGCAATCGGTCCACGCCTATGGCGGGTTCCGGGTGCAGGGGCGCGGCGAGGCGGATGGGCGCGTCATCGTCGAGGACGCCAGGGCGATCGCCGCGGCCGGGGCCTTCTCGATGGTGGTCGAAGGCGTCATCGAACCGGTCGGGCGCGAGATCACCGGGAGCGTGCCGGTGCCGACCATCGGCATCGGCGCGTCGCCGAGCTGCGACGGGCAGGTGCTGGTCACCGAGGACATGGCCGGGCTGTTCACCGAGTTCACGCCGCGCTTCGTCCGTCGCTATGCCGAGCTCGGCGAGGCGCTCGGCGAGGCGGTGGCGGCCTATGCCAAGGATGTGCGGGCGCGCCGCTTCCCCGGACCGGAACACTGCTTCGGCGTGCCCAAGCGCGCCAAGCTCGCCTGAGCCCGCCGCGCGCCCTTACCGACGAGGACGACGTGCCCCCGGGCCTCGAGATCCTGCACGCGACCGAAGACGTCCGGCGCCGGGTCGCCGGCTGGCGCGCCGACGGGCTTTCGGTCGGGCTGGTGCCGACGATGGGCGCCGTCCATGACGGCCATCTGGCGCTGGTCAGGGAAGCGGCGGAGGCAGCCGACCGGGTGGTCGCCAGCCTGTTCGTCAATCCCAGGCAGTTCGTGCCGGGCGAGGATTACGCCGCCTATCCGCGCGACCAGGCCAGGGATGCCGAGCTGATCGCGTCGGCCGGCGGAGACGTCCTGTTCGCCCCCCCCGGAGAGGCCGTCTATCCCGCGGGCTTTTCGACCGCGGTCTCCGTCGGCGAGCTGAGCGAAGGGTTGTGCGGCGCCTTCAGGCCGGGCCATTTCGAGGGCGTCGCCACGGTGGTCGCCAAGCTGTTCAACATGGTGCGGCCCGACGCCGCCTGGTTCGGCGAGAAGGACTTCCAGCAGCTCCAGGTCGTCCGCCGGCTTGCCCGGGACCTCGATCTCGGCGTCGCGGTCCACGGCGTGCCCACGGTGCGGGAGGCGGATGGCCTCGCACTGTCTTCGCGCAACGTCTATCTGAGCGCGGAAGAGCGCGCAGCGGCGCCGGCGCTTCACCGCGCGCTTCTCGCGCTGGCCGAACGTGCGGTCGCCCCCGGCGTCGATCTCGCCCAGGCGATCGGGGAGGCCCGGCGCAGCATCCTCGCCGCCGGCTTCCAGCGCGTCGACTATGTCGCCGTGGCCGACCGCGAGACGCTGCGGCCGGCGGACCCGCCGATCCGGCAGGAGGCGCGGGCGCTCGCCGCCGCCTGGCTCGGCAAGGCCCGGTTGATCGACAACGTCGCGGTGCCGCCCCGGGGGTCGGGGGAGTCGCCGCGGGGCTGACAGCGTCCGTCCGAAGCCCTTGACAGCCTTCCGAGGAACGCCCGCCCGTTGCGGTCAGGCCGTGCCTGCCATCTGGGCGTGCATAAAATAATTAAATTGCTCTCTTGGATTTATTTTCTCCGCACTGTATGAACTACCCGAAACACAACTCCAAATAGCAGTCGTGACCATGGATTGATGCCGCGCGTCGCCGTCCAGCCGAGCCGGCGCGGGCCGCCTGCGCTTCACCGATCTCGGGCTGGAGGTTCCCTGGGACCGGGACCGGACTGTACCGCCCCGGGGAAAGATCGAGCGCAAGCTTCCGGCCCGCGCCGGTGCCCAGAGTAGCAGACGGGTGGAGATCGTTCACCCGGTTCGCTGCCTCCCCTCTGCTGTCCGCGGATGCCGCGATGTGGAAGAATGGCGGTCGGCGAACGCGGAGAGATGCCGCCATGTTCTACGAGCCTGGGAAGACTGATCACGGCCTGCCCTTCAACCCCTACAAGTCGATCGTCGTGCCACGTCCGATCGGTTGGGTCTCCACTCTCGACCCCCACGGGGTGCCCAATCTCGCGCCCTACAGCCAGTTCAACAATCTGGGTTACGATCCGCCCTATGTAATGTTCTCGGCCAGCCCGAAACCGGGCGGGGATCCCAAGGACAGCGCGCGCAACGCCATGCAGACCGGCGAGTTCGTGTGCAGCATGGCGACCTGGGCGCTGCGCGAGGCGGTCAACACGACGGCCCAGTTCGTCGATGCGGATGTCGACGAGATGGCGCTCGCGGGGCTGGAGCCCGCGCCCTCGAGGCTGGTGAAGCCGCCCAGGGTCGCGGCCTCGCCGGTCCATCTCGAATGCCTCTACCACGCCACCATGGTGCTGCCTGGGCGCACGGTCGAGAACACCTCATACGTGGTGGTCGGGCGGGTGATCGGCGTGCACATCGCCGACGATGCGCTGACCGCCGACGGCAAGCTCGACATCGCCCGGCTGCGCCCGCTGGCGCGGCTCGGCTATCACGACTACACCGCCGTCGACAGCGTCTTCGCGATGGTGCCGGGTGGACCCGACGCGGAGCATCTGCGCCGCGGCATGGCCGGCGAGCCCAAGGCGGAAGCGGCCGAGTAGCCCGAATAGCCGTTGCCACGCCACCCCACAGACGGTATATCGGCGGCCTCATGCGCCCGTAGCTCAACTGGATAGAGCACCTGACTACGGATCAGGAGGTTGGGAGTTCGAATCTTCCCGGGCGCGCCAGTCCCCTCGACGGGTTGCCGGGCCCCGCGCTGCGCCGCACGATGAGGCGACGCCAGCCAGATCCGGGGCAATGCGGGCATGCGCATCGTCGCCATACGGGAAAAGACCGTCGCGCTGTCATCGGGCGTGCGCAACGCCAGCATCGGCTTCCGCGGGATGACCGCGAGCGCGCTGGCGATGATCTCCGACGAGTCCCGCGGCGGCAAGCCCGCGATCGGGCTGGCCTTCGACTCGGTCGGGCGTTACGGCCACGGAGGTCTGCTGCGCGAACGCTTTGTTCCGCGGGTGCTGGCGGCCGACCCGGAAGACTATGCCGGCGAGCGGGGTCCCGATCCGTTCCGGATCTGGGAAATCGCCATGCGGGACGAGAAACCCGGCGGGCACGGCGAACGATCCGGCGCGGTCGGGCTGATCGACGCGGCCTGCTGGGATCTCGCGGCCAAGCTCGAGGACAAGCCGCTCTGGCGGCTGCTTGCCGAACGTTTCGGGGACGGCGTCGGGGAAGACCGCGTGCCGGTCTATGCGAGCGCCGGCCACTACCATGAGGGGAACGACCTCGCGCGGCTCGCGGGCGAGGTGCGCGCGTGCGTCGATCTCGGGTTCCGCACGGTCAAGATCAAGGCCGGCGGCGCGCCCGTTCGGGAAGATCTCCGCCGGATCGACGCCGCTCTCGACAATTTGGGCGCGGGCGGCACCCTCGCGGTCGATTGCAACGGCGCGTTGAGTCGATCCGAGGCGTCGACCTTCATCTCCGAGGTGGCCGGCCGCGATCTGGCGTGGATCGAGGAACCGGTCGATCCGCTGGACTTCGAAGCCCTGAGCGCGCTCGCCGAAGCCGCACCGCTACCGCTCGCCACCGGCGAGAACCTGTTCTCGGCGGCGGACACGCTCAATCTCCTGCGCTATGGCGGACTCCGTCCCGACCGCGACCTGCTGCAGATGGACATCTCGCTGAGCTATGGCATCGTCGAATATCTGCGCATCCTCGATATCGTCGAGGCGCATGGCTGGCCACGCCGACAATGCCTGCCGCATGCCGGGCATCTGCTCGCTTTCCACGTCGCCGCGGGGCTCGGTCTGGGCGGCCACGAGGCGGCACCGCTCGGCACGTTTCCGCCCGGCCTCGAAGTCTCGGACGGCTATGCCCGGCCCGGCGATGCCCCCGGCGTCGGTTTCGAACGCGACCCGCGCTTTGCCGCGCTGTTCGCCGACCTCACGGGATGAGGGCGGGCGGATTGCATTGAAGTCCCAGGCCCGGCTGCGGCGGCGTCCGATCCTCTGCGGACCCGCGCCTCGGCATGCCCGGTAAACGCCACGCCGGCCGGGGCCCGTCCGCCAGGCACGGACATTGCCCGGAAGAGTGACGGGTCACGCATTCATGAATATAACCAAAAGGCATATATTTGTAGGATAAAGTAATATTCTAACCACTTCTTCAAAGTTTATCGTCTCGGTTGTAACGATCTGGTTATGCATGTATTTGATGCCCCATGGCTCGACAATCGTCTCAGCGGGTTCCGTCGATGAGCGCGTTGGCCGCTTTCGAATGCGCCGCGCGTCACGGGAGTTTTTCACGAGCGGCCTTGGAGCTCGGGGCGACCCAGCCCGCGATCAGCCGCCATATCGCAAGTCTCGAAGAGCAGCTGGGTACGCAGCTCTTCGAACGCTCCCGCAAGGGGGTGGTCTTGACCGATGCGGGGCGGCGATTTTGCGAAGCCGTGGTCACCGGGCTCGGCATCATCCGCACGGCGATCATCGATGCCTCCAGCGGTCCGCAAGCGGAACAGGTGGTGATCGCCTGCTCCCACGATGCATCGCAGTTCTTCCTGCTGCCGCGATACGAGGCGCTTCAGAGCGCGCTCGGCGAAAATGTCACGGTACGGGTGCTCACCTTCCAGTACGACGCACGCCAACTCCCGCTCGATCCGATCGCCGATCTGGTGCTGGCCTGGGACCCCCGTACCGGAGACCAGGATTACGTCGTGCTTCTCGGGGAAGCGGTGGCGCCGGTCTGCTCGCCCGGCTACGCCGCGACCCACGCGGCAACCCTGGAGCGGCCGGTCAGCTCTTGGGGAGACTTGACCTTTCTCCAGCAGATTCGCAGCACTGCGGGCTCGGTGTCCTGGGATGACTGGTTTCGGATCGTGGGCCGGCCCGACACCGGACCCCGCTACATGGGTTTCGACAGCTACGCCTACGTGCTGGAGACCGCAGCCTCGGACCGCGGTATCGCGCTCGGCTGGCGGCACTTCGTCGATCCGTATCTCGAGCGCGGAGCGCTGACCCTGGTGACCGACGACTTCGTCGAGTTCCACAGCCGGTATTGCGGCTACCTGACCGAACGGGGGCGCAACAGGCCGGTCGCGCGCAGCTGCTTGGCTATCCTGGAAGACTGCGTTTAGCGACGCCCGGCACCCTGGAATCTGCGCCGTTTTGGACGATACTCCCGGCCACGAAGCCGTTCGGACGGGAGCGACGGGTTGGCGGTAGAAAAGTGGCGGATCCGCGACGCCTTGACGGTGGTCACGATGGATTCCGACCGCACCGAGCTCGCGGGCGCGGATATCCTCGTCGAGGACGGACGGATCGTGGCCCTCGGCGCCGGTCCCGGGGACCCCGACGGCTGGGAAACGATCGACGCCGCGGGCTGCGTCGTGACGCCTGCGCTGGTCAACACGCACCACCATTTGTTCCAGACGCTGACGCGTGCGGTGCCCGAGTGCCAGGATGCGCTGCTGTTCGCCTGGCTCGAGGCGCTCTACCCGGTCTGGGCGCGCATGCGGCCCGAGGACATGGTGGTCTCCGCCCAGCTCGGCCTGGCCGAGCTCGCCCTGTCGGGCTGCGGGACGAGCGCCGACCACCTTTACCTCTTTCCCGACGGCGTCCGGCTGGAGGACACCATCGAGGCCGCGGCCACGATCGGGTTGCGGTTCCATCCGACGCGCGGCGCGATGAGCGTCGGCGAGAGCGCCGGCGGCCTGCCGCCCGACCGCCTGGTGGAGCGCGAAGCCGACATCGTCGAGGACTGCATCCGGGTGGTCGACGCCTTCGACGATCCGTCTCCCGGCGCGATGGTGCGCGTGGGCATCGCTCCCTGCTCCCCGTTCTCCGTGTCGCGCGAGCTGATGCGCGATGCCGCCCTGCTGGCCGAGGACAAGGGGGTGCGGCTGCACACCCATCTGGCGGAGAACGCCGAGGACGTCGCCTTCTCGCTCGAGACCTTCGGCTGCCGGCCCGGCGACTATGCCGAGTCGCTCGGCTGGCTGGGCGATCACGTGTGGCACGCCCATTGCGTCGAGCTCGATGCGAGCGAGATCGCGCTGTTTGCCCGCACCGGCACCGGGGTGGCGCATTGTCCGTCCTCCAACTGCCGGCTGGGGTCGGGGATCGCGCCGGTGCGCGCGATGCGCGATTCCGGGATCGCCGTCGGGCTGGGGGTCGACGGCTCGGCCAGCAACGATTCCGGGAGTCTCCTGCCGGAAGCCCGCCAGGCAATGCTGATGCAGCGGGCGCGGCACGGCGCGGATGCGATGGGCGCGCGCGAGGCCCTTGAGATCGCGACCCTGGGCGGGGCGCAAATCCTGGGACGGGCCGGCGAGATCGGCTCGATCGAAATCGGCAAGCGGGCCGATCTGGCAATCTGGGACGTATCGGGGCTCGGCGCCGCCGGCGCCTGGGACCCGGTCGCCGCCCTCGTGCTGTGCGGCCCGTTTACCGTCCGCGACCTGCTGGTCGAAGGGCGCCCGGTGGTGCGCGACGGCGGCTTGATTACCGTCGATCCGGTTGCGCTCGCCGAGACGGCGCGCCGCAGGGTCGCTCGCCTCGTTTCCTAGCCGGAGGGCCGGATGTCCGTTCCCCAGCGCAGCGCGGAAATCGTCGTCCTGGACGGCGGGCTGGGCCAGGAGCTGCACAGGCGGAGCGCGCTCCCGCCGTCGCCGCTCTGGTCGGTCCAGGTCATGATGGACGAGCCCGAGCTCGTCGAAACGGTCCATCTCGACTTCATCGAGGCCGGCGCCCGGGTGATCACGTTGAACGCCTACACCGCGACCCCGAGCCAACTCGCCCGCGCCGGCCGGGCCGGCATGTTCGATGAAGTGCACGGAGCCGCCGTGACCGCGGCGCGCGCCGCGCGGGAGCGGAGCGGGCGGGAGATCCGGATCGCCGGCTGCCTGCCGCCTTTGGTCGACAGCTACAGACCCGATCTGACGCCGCCGCAGGAAGCCTGCCTCGCGGACTATCGCAGGATCGTGGCCGCCCAGGCCGAGCATGTCGACCTGTTCCTCTGCGAGACCCTTGCTTCGGTCGCGGAGGCGCGTATCGCGACCGTCGCCGCGCGCGAGAGCGGACGGACGGTGTGGACCGCGCTGACGGTCGACGACTCGAACGGCTCGGTGCTGCGTTCCGGCGAACCCGTTGCCGCAGGCGCGCATGCGGCATTGGAAGCGGGTGCGGCGGCGCTGCTGATCAACTGTTCCCGCCCGGAGGCGACCGCCGACGCACTGCCGACGCTCGCGCGGACCGGGGTCCCGTTCGGCGCCTATGCCAACGGGTTCGTCTCGGTCGATGTCCTCGAACCCGGCGGAACCGCGGACGTGCTGGAGGCGCGCGCGGATCTGGACCCGGAAGCTTACGCGGACCACGCGCTGCGCTGGGCGGCATGGGGCTCGACGATCCTGGGCGGCTGCTGCGAGATCGGCCCCGCCCATATCGCGGAGCTCGCGCGGCGGCTCGAGGCCGAGGGTTACGCGCTCGCGTCCTAACCCGGGGCGGCGGCGCGTCAATCCCCGACGGAGTCGAGGCTGTATCGCGCGATTTGCTTGTAGCGATCGGATACCGCCGCCAGCTCGGCGGGATCGATCACGTCTTCGATCCGCTCGAACGGCTCGCCCCCGGTCAGCGACTCGACGATCTCGATGATGTGATCCGGCGGCTGCTCGCGGTTGGTCAGCACGACCTGGTTGGCG
Source organism: Defluviicoccus sp. (assembly GCA_028821395.1). Taxonomy (GTDB): domain Bacteria; phylum Pseudomonadota; class Alphaproteobacteria; order MPNO01; family MPNO01; genus MPNO01. Next base: position 17,657 of record JAPPGP010000209.1, on the reverse strand, counting down.
ACGCCCAGGCGTTCGTCCTCATAGGCCCTCAGCGCGGCCGGCGGATCGTCGAGCTCCGAGAGCAGCCTGGCCAGCGCCTCCGCGTCGAGGATCGCCTGCGCTCCTCCGTTGCCGCCGCGCGGGTACATCGGATGCGCCGCATCCCCCAGCAGCGTGACCCGGCCGAAGCTCCATCGGCGGATCGGGTCGCGGTCGACCATGGGATATTCGAGAACGAACTCGGCATCGGCGATCAGCGCCGGAATGTCCAGCCAGTCGAATGTCCAGCCCGCGAAGGGGGCGATGAAATCCTCCACCCGCCCGGGCGTCGCCCAGTCATTGGGCTTCAGGCTGTCGGACGGCTGCTCGGTCACCCAGTTGATCAGCTGGGTGCCGTCCGCGAACCGCCGGATGGGGTAGATCACCATCTTGCCGCGCGCCACCGTGCCCACGCGGGTGACGCTGGCGCCGGTCAGGAACGGCGCCCTCCGGGTGACCCCGCGCCACATGTTGATCCCGCCGAAATGGGGTTCGCCCTCCGCGGGGTGGAGCTGGCGCCGCACGGCCGAGTGGAAGCCGTCCGCGCCGACGGCGACGGCGCCGGTCGCGGGCACCGCGCGTTCGAACAGCAACTTGACGCCCGCCGCGTCCTGCTCGACGGCGACGCAGCGATGTCCGGGATGCACCGCGCCCGGCCCCAGCCGGTCGATCACCGCGTCGAACAGCACCTGGTGGAGGTCCGCCCGGTGGATCGAGAAATGCGGATATTCGTACCCCGCGAAGCGACCGCAGGGCTCGGCGAAGACGGCCTGGCCGTGCCGGTTGAAATAGGCGAACTCGCGCGCCTCCACCCCGTAGGACTCCAGGGCGGCCTGGAGGCCGAGCGCGGTCAGCTCGCGGATCGCATGCGGCAACATGTTGATGCCGACGCCGAGCGGCTGGAACTCCGGCGCGGCCTCGTAGACCCGGCACGGCAGGCCGCGTTCGTGCAGCGCAAGCGCGAGCGTCAGCCCGCCGATCCCGCCGCCGACGATGAGTATGTCGGAAGGCTTGCCGGACATCCCGGCACCATGTAGCCACGCCGGTAGCCGGTCAACAGCGCCGCCGGCCCCGGCGTCGTAGAGGATTGCGCCGGGCTTGGGGCGCGCGTGCGGCTGTCGTGTTCCTGACGTATTCTGCCGGGCGATCGTTCGGCACGGTGACGGTTCGCCGTTCCGTCCGGGAACAGGGAGAAAGGGCTTGGGCCATCTGCTCAACGGGATATGGACCTTCGACGACGTTCTCACCGAGAGCGAAGCCGGTCTCTACGTCAAGAAGCCCGCGCGGTTCCGCGACCGGATCGCCGCCGACGGGTCCTCCCCCTATCCCGCCGAGGCGGGGCGCTATGTGCTCTACTCGTCGGTCGGTTGCCCGTGGGCGCACCGCACGGCGATTTTCCGCGTGCTCAAGAAGCTCGAAGGCGCGATCGCGCTGGTCGACACCGAGCAGTCGGCCGACCGGCAGGGCTGGGCCTTCCCGGACGGTCCCCACACCGTCCCCGGCAGCGACAGGCAGGTGAGCTACCTGCACGAGATCTACGCGATGGGCGCGCCGGGCTGCACCACGCGGGTGACCGTGCCGATGCTGTGGGACAGCGGGACCGGGACGGTCGTAAGCAACGAATCCTCCGAGATCCTTCGCATGTTCAACAGCGAATTCGACGCCATCGTCGAGCCGAGCCCCGACTACTACCCGGCTCGATTGCGGGGCGAGATCGACGCGATGAACGAGAGGGTGCTGAGGGGCGTCAACAACGCCGTCAACGAGTGCGGCCGCTCCACCGCGCAGCAGGCCTATGACCAATCCGTCGACCGCCTGTTCGGCACGCTCGATGGGCTCGACGGCCTGCTCGCGCATCGGCGCTATCTCTGCGGCGATGTCCAGACCGAGGCCGACTGGCGACTTTATCCCAGCCTGCTCCGCTTCGATCCCATCTACTATGTCGGCTACAAGTGCAATCTGCGCCGCCTGGAGGACTACCGCCACTTGTCGAACTACCTGCGCGATCTCTACGCGACGCCCGGTATCGCCCGGGTCAGCGACGTCGCGGCGATGAAGCGCCAGACCTTCTCGAGGGCCGGCCCGATCCGCGCCAACGGCGTCGTGCCGCGCGGGCCGGTGGTCGACCTCGCCCGGCCGCACGACCGGGACCGTTTCGCCGCCGCGGCCTGACCCGGCGGACTTCCCCCAACCCAAGGAGAGGCAATGAAACTCTATTTCGCCAAGGGCACGTGCTCGTTCGCGCCGCATGTCGGGCTCAGGGAGGCCGGGCTCGAGTTCGACCTCGCGTCGGTGAACCTGCAGGAGAAGACGCTCGCCGACGGCAGCGACTATCTCGCGATCAACCCGCGCGGCTACGTGCCGCTGCTGGAGCGCGACGACGGAAGCACGCTGTCGGAATGTGCGGTGATCCTGCAATGGATCGGCGACCGGGTGCCGGATTCCGGCCTGCTGCCGGCCGCCGGGACGGAAGAGCGCTACCGGGTGCAGGAATGGCTGAGCTTCGTCGGCGGCGAGCTGCACAAGGGCCTGCCGCCGATATTCCTGCCGCATATCCCGGACGCCATGCGGCCCATCGCCCGGGCGCGGATCGCGCTCAGGCTGGGCTTCCTCGACCAGGCGCTGGAAGGCAAGGACTGGCTTACCGGCGATCGCTTCACCGTCGCCGACGTCTATTGCGGCGCCATCCTCAACTGGACCAGGCCCGCCAAGTACGACCTCGGCCAGCACCCCAACGTGGCCGCGTTCCACGAACGGTTCTCCGCCCGCGACAGCGTCGAGGCGGCGCACGCCGCGGAGGGGTAGGGGCGGCATGGTTCAGCTCCTGGAAGGCGACATCCGCACCAGCGAGGTGCTTAGCTGGACCGGGGTGCACCTGTTCCACTTCCACAACTCGTCGTGCTCGCAGAAGACGCGGATCGTGCTCAACCTCAAGGGCGTCGACTGGCAGCCCCATCCGGTCGACATATCGCGGGACGAGAACCTGAACCCGCGGTTTCTCGGCATCAACCCGCGCGGGATGGTGCCGGTGCTGGTGATCGACGGGGCGGTCCATATCGAGAGCAACGATATCGTCTCGCTGCTCGATGCGCGGTTTCCCGAGCCCCTCCTGATCCCCGAGGGGCGCGAAGCCGAGATGGCCGACCTGCTGCGCCACGAGGACGACCTGCACCACGATCTGCGGACGATCTCCTTCCGCTTCACCCATCCCCGGGGGCGCGCGCCGAAATCGGCCGATGCGCTCGCCGAGTACCGCGCCGGCGGCAGCGGGACGGTGCTGGGCGTGCGCGACCCCAACAAGGACGCCGAGATCGCCTTCTGGGAGCGCATCGCGCGGGATGGGATCACCGACGAGGCGATCCGGGTCTCGGCGGGAAAGTTCCGGCGGTCCTTCGAGGAGCTCGACCGCAAGCTGGCCGACGCCCCCTATATCCTGGGCGCCCGGCTCAGCATCGCCGACATCGCCTGGTTCATCTACGTCAACCGGCTGATCCGCTGCGGCTACCCGGTGGAGCGGCTGCACCCCCGCCTGTTCGCGTGGTTCGGGCCGCTGCGCGCACGGGACGAATTCGCCCGCGAGGTCACGGTGGCGCCCGAGCTCCAGCAGGCGGTCGAGGCGAACCAGCGCCGTCAGCGCGCAGCGGGCCAGACGCTGATCGACGTCGCCGGTCTCTAGAATACTCGCATCCTTGAAGACCGTGCCTTGCTTGCGTGAATGTTTCCGTCTGCTAGGGTTTCTCCAGCCGATTGCCGAATCGGGGAAGCGCGCGTTCCCACGGGGGAGGGGAAATTGTCGACGAGAAGCCGGGAAGACCTGATCGCCGGAAGCGGGCTGATGCAGGGGTTGCACAGCGGCATGGGCCTCGCGGCCAAGGGCATGGTGGTTGCCTTCGTCGTCTTCACGATCCTCAACGTGGAGTTCGCCAACGGGGTCTACACCGCGATCCGCGGCTGGATCGAGGCCTCGCTGAGCTGGTACTACATCGTCGTCGTCATGGGGCTGGTGCTGTTCTGCCTCATCATGATGTTCTCGAGGTTCGGCTCGATCCGCCTGGGCGACGACGATTCGCGGCCCGAGTTCAGCAATTTCTCCTGGTTCGCCATGCTGTTCTCCGCCGGCGTCGGGATCGGCATCCTGTTCTTCGGCGTCGCCGAGCCGATCTTCTATTTCGACAACTCGGGCGCCTTCGGCTACCCCAACAACCCGCATGCCGATGTCGCCGGTGCGACCTCGATGGACCTCACCCGCGCGATCCACGCGATGCGGGTCACCTACTTCCACTGGGGATTCCATGGCTGGGCGGTCTACGTGATCGTCGGCCTCTGCCTCGCCTATTTCGGCTTCCGCAAGAAGCTGCCCTTCACCATGCGCTCGGCGCTCCACCCGATCATCGGCGACAGGATCTACGGCCCCATCGGGCACGGCGTCGACCTTCTCGCGGTGTTCGGCACCATCTTCGGCGTCGCGACCTCGCTGGGCCTCGGGGTCAACCAGATGGCGACCGGGCTCAACGTGCTGTTCGGCGTCGATCCCGGGATATGGACGCAGATCATCCTGATCGTCGTCATCTCGCTCATCGCGACGGTTTCCGCGGTATCCGGGGTCGGCAACGGCATCCGCATCATCTCGGAATGGAACATCTGGCTCTCGCTCGTGCTGCTCGCCTTCTTCCTGTTCGGCGGGCCCTTCAAATGGCTGATGGGCTTCTTCGTCACCTCGCTCGGCGACTACATCTGGAACGTCATCCCGATGGGGTTCTGGACCGCCGGCACCGCGAAGGAGATCGCCTGGCAGGGCGGCTGGACGATCTTCTACTGGGGCTGGTGGATCTCCTGGGCGCCCTTCGTCGGGCTGTTCATCGCGCGCATCAGCCGCGGCCGAACGATCCGCGAGTTCATGGTGGGCGTGATGTTCGTCCCCACCACGATCGCCTTCTTCTGGCTCTGCATGTTCGGCGGCAACGCGATCTACATGGAGCTCAACGCCGCGGGCGGCGTCGGCACGGCGGGCATCGTCGATCTGGTGAAGGCGTGGAACCTGCCGGCGGCGCTCTACGGCACCATCGAGCGCCTGACCGATTTCTCGACCCTGCAATGGGTGATGTCGGCGCTTGCCACGCTGCTGCTGGCCACCTGGTTCATCACCTCGTCCGACTCGGGCACGCTGGTGATCACCACCATGCTCTCGATGGGCGACGACAACCCGCCGCAGCGCTTCCGCATCGTCTGGGGGCTGGGCGAAGGCTTCGTTGCCGGGGTGCTGCTGCTCGCGGGCGGGCTGAAGGCGCTTCAGACCGCGTCCATCGCGGCGGCACTGCCGATCTCGGTGATCATGATCTTCATGGCCTGGGGGCTGCTGAAGTCGCTGTCGGAGGACAGCTCGGCGGTCGCCGCGCCCGGCAGCGACAGGGAGGCGGCGGCTCCGGCCGGCCCGGGCTAACCCCAGAGCCGCCGGCTGGCGATCCGCGCGCCTTCGGCGAGCGCGTCGAGCTTGGCCCAGACCACGTCCTCGGCGGTGAAACTGTCGCCGGCGAAGGTGCCGAAGCCGCAGTCGGTCGCGGCCACGATGCGCGACGGATCGCCCACGCAACGGGCCGCGCGGACCAGCCGTTCGGCGACCACCTCCGGGTGCTCGACATAGTTGTTGGTGGTCTCGACGGCGCCGACGCAGAGCGACATGCCGTCGGGCAAGGGCAGGCGTCGGAAGGCCTCGATCTCGTGGCTGTGCCGCGGATTGGCGAACGGCAGGACGAGCGCGCCGACCTTCGCCCGGTACATCGCCGGCAGGACATCCGGGCACGGCACGTCATGGACATGCGGGCCGTCCCGGTTCCCCCAGCAGGCGTGCAGGCGCACCCGCTCCGGCGGAATGCCGGCGATCGCCTCGTTGAGCGCGGCGATGTGCATCTCCATCGCCGCGATGAATTCCGCGAGGCTGCTCTCCTGGTAGAAGCCGGCCCGTTCCATGCCGAGGTCGGGCGAATCGATCTGCAGCAGGAAGCCGTGCTCGACGATGCGCTCGTACTCGTGCTTCAGCGCCCGCGCCAGGGCGAAGACATAGTCCTCGAAGCGGTCGTAGTGGAGATTGACCATCGCCGTCGCGGCGAAGCCGGGCGAGACCGCGGTCATGAAGGTCTCGGCAAAACCGTCCCCGGCGGCCGCGAGCGCCTCCCGGAACCGCCTGCACTCCGCGTCGATGGGGCCGGGATCCCGGTAGACCAGCGGCCCGATCGCCTGGGGGAGCCCGTAGGGGCTGATGCGCCGCCTTCCGCTCCTGCCGAGCAGCTCGAACCAGACCGGAAAGGCCTTCGCGTCCAGCGGCAGCCGGCGGCGCGGCCCGCCGCCCCGGCCGAACCCGCCGATCCGGTCGGTGACATAGGAGATGAAATCGGTGCGCGGGACCTCGCCGTCATTGCCGATATCGATGCCGGCATCGATCTGCCGCCGTATCACCCTCTCCAGGGCTTGCGCGATCGCATCGCCGAGCGCATCCGCGTCGACGGCTTCGCCATGCGCCTTGTCGACCAGCAGGTCGGCCAGCCGATCGCCGCGCGGCAGGCTGCCGACATGGGTCGTGAGGATCCGCTCGCGCCCGGCTTCCATCCCGGCCCCGCCGCGACCGGTCCGAGCTAATCCGTCAGGTCTTCCCAGAGCCCCTTGACCCTGGCGAAGAAGCCTTCCGATTCGGGGCTGGTGGCGTGCTTGGCGCCCTTCCCCTCGTGCTCGAACTCCCGCAGCAGCTCCTGCTGGCGCTGCGACAGGTTGACCGGGGTCTCCACCTGGATCTCGACCAGCATGTCGCCGCGACCGCGCCCGTGCAGCCCGGTCATGCCCTTGCCGCGCAGCCGGAACTGGCGCGAGGACTGGGTTCCCTGCGGGATGGTGACCTTGGCGAGCGTGCCGTCGATGGTCGGCATCTCGACGGTGCCGCCGAGCGCCGCGGTGGTCATCGGGATCGGTACGCGGCAGAACAGCGTCGTCCCGTCGCGCTCGAACAGGCGGTGCGCCCTTACCGAGACGAAGATGTAGAGATCGCCCGGACCCGCCCCCTGCATGCCGGCCTCGCCCTCGCCGGCAAGGCGGATGCGGGTGCCGTCCTCGACCCCCCGGGGGATGGTGACGGCGAGGGTCTTCTCCCTGCGGGTCCGCCCGGTGCCGGCGCAGTCGCGGCACGGGTTCTCGATCGTCCTTCCGGCGCCCTGGCAGCTGGGACAGGTGCGCTCGATGGAGAAGAAGCCCTGCTGGGCCCGAACCTTGCCGTGGCCGTGACAGGTGGCGCAGGTGGTCGGCCCGCTGCCGGGCGCCGCGCCCGAGCCGCCGCAGGTCTCGCAGCCGACCGATGCCGGGATCTTGATCCGCGTCTCCGAGCCCTTGTAGGCCTCCTCCAGCGAGATCTCCATGTTGTAGCGCAGGTCGTCGCCGCGCGTCCGCCCGCCGCGGCGCCCGCCCATGAAGTCGCCGAACATCTCGTCGAAGATGTCGGCGAAGCCGGAGCCGAAGTCGAAGCCGCCCCCCGGCTGGCCGCCCGCCGCGCCGCCCTCGAAGGCGGCGTGACCGAACCGGTCATAGGCCGCGCGCTTCTGGTCGTCCTTGAGGACGTCGTAGGCCTCGTTGATCTGCTTGAACTTCTGCTCCGCGGCGACATCGCCCTGGTTGCGGTCCGGGTGATACTGCATGGCGAGCTTGCGGTAGGCCTGCTTCAGCGCATCCGCGTCGGCACCGCGGGCCACACCGAGCGTGTCGTAATAGTCCTCTTTGGCCATGCGGTCAGACCCGTTGCCGCGACCGCCGGGAGCGGCATCCCGGTCGATGGCGCGGTGAGCGGCTCAACGCGGAGCCACCGTGCTGGCGGGGAAGCGGGCTTACGCCGACTTGTCCTTGCGTTCCTCCTCGACCTCCTCGAAATCGGCATCGACGACGGTCGAATCCTCCTCCGCGCCCGGGTCCGCGGGCGCCTCGGCGGCGGCCTCTTCCTGCTGCGCCTTGTACATGACCTCGCCGAGCTTCATGGCGGCCTGGGCGAGGGTCTCGCTCTTCGCCTTGATGTCGTCCAGGTCTTCGCCTTCGAGCGCCGTCTTGAGCGCGGCGACCGAGGCCTCGATCCCGGTCTTCTCCTCTTCCGGAACTTGATCGCCGTATTCGGCAAGGTTCTTCTCGGTGGTGTAGATCAGGCTGTCCGCCTGGTTGCGCACCTCCACCGCCTCCCTGCGCGCCCGGTCTTCGGCGGCGTGCATCTCGGCGTCCTTGACCATCTTCTCGATATCGGCGTCGCTGAGCCCGCCCGAGGCCTGGATGCGGATCGCCTGTTCCTTGCCGGTCGCCTTGTCCCTGGCGCCGACATTGACGATGCCGTTGGCGTCGATGTCGAAGGTGACCTCGATCTGCGGGACGCCGCGCGGCGCCGGCGGGATGCCTTCGAGGTTGAACTCGCCGAGCAGCTTGTTGTCGGCCACCATCTCGCGCTCGCCCTGGAACACCCGGACGGTCACCGCGTTCTGGTTGTCCTCGGCGGTCGAGAAGACGTTGCTCTTCTTGGTCGGGATGGTGGTGTTGCGGTCGATCAGCCGGGTGAACACGCCGCCCAGCGTCTCGATGCCGAGCGACAGCGGGGTCACGTCGAGCAGCAGCACGTCCTTGACGTCGCCCTTGAGCACGCCGGCCTGGATCGCCGCGCCGACGGCGACCACCTCGTCCGGGTTGACGCCGCGATTGGGGTCCTTGCCGAACAGCGACTTGACGGTCTCGATGATCTTGGGCATCCGCGTCATGCCGCCGACCAGGATCACCTCGTCGACCTCGCCCGCCGACAGCCCGGCATCCTTGAGAGCCGCCCTGCACGGTCCCACCGTGCGCTCCACCAGGTCGTCGACCAGGGCTTCCAGCTTGGCGCGGGTGATCTTGATGTTGAGGTGCTTGGGCCCCGCCTGGTCGGCCGTGATGAAGGGCAGGTTGACCTCGGTCTGCTGGCTGCTGGAGAGCTCGATCTTGGCCTTCTCGGCCGCCTCCTTGAGGCGCTGCAGGGCCAGGCGGTCGGCGCGCAGATCGATCGCCTGGTCCTTTTTGAACTCGTCGGCCAGGTATTCGATGATCCGGCTGTCGAAATCCTCGCCGCCGAGGAAGGTGTCGCCGTTGGTCGACTTGACCTCGAACACCCCGTCGCCGATCTCGAGGATCGAGATGTCGAACGTGCCGCCGCCGAGATCGTAGACCGCGATGGTTCCCGACCCCTTCTTCTCCAGCCCGTAGGCGAGTGCCGCGGCGGTCGGCTCGTTGATGATGCGGAGCACCTCGAGCCCGGCGATCTTGCCGGCGTCCTTGGTCGCCTGGCGCTGGGAATCGTTGAAATAGGCGGGCACGGTGATCACCGCCTCGGCGACCTCCTCGCCGAGATGGGCCTCCGCAGTCTCCTTCATCTTCTGCAGGATGAAGGCGGAAATCTGGCTCGGCGAGTAGCTCTCGCCCTCGACGTCGAGCCAGGCGTCCCGGTTCGCGGCCTCGACGATCTTGTAGGGCACCAGCCCCTGATCCTTCTTGATGATCGGGTCGTTGAACCGGCGCCCGATCAGGCGCTTGATCGCGAACAGCGTGTTGGACGGGTTGGTCACCGCCTGGCGCTTGGCCGGCTGGCCGACGAGGCGCTCCTTCTCCTCGGTGAACGCCACCATCGACGGCGTGGTCCGCGCGCCCTCGGCATTCTCGATAACCCGCGTGTCAGAACCGTCCATCACGGCGACGCAGGAATTCGTCGTGCCGAGATCGATCCCTATGGCCTTGCCCATTTCAATCCCCATTATTGCAGCGGACGCCAAGGGCCCGTGACGGCGCCCGCAGCATCCCCGGTGGTCTTACGCCCGATACGCACTTGCGATTGCGGATATATAGGGTCGGGGAACCGGCGGTACAACCGGTCGCCGCGTTCCACAAGGGTATGGCCGATGATCGTGTCCGCGAGCTACCGCACCGATATCCCGGCCTTTTACGGCGCGTGGTTCGAACGACGCCTGGCGGCCGGGTTTTGCACGGTGCGAAACCCTTACGGCAGGCCCTACACCGTTCGCCTCGACCGGGAGTCGGTCTCCGGCTTCGTGTTCTGGACGCGGAACGCGGCGCCGTTCCGCCCGGTGCTCGACCGGCTGGCATCGGACGGCATCCCGTTTGTCGTCCACTACACGATCACCGCCTATCCGCGCGCGCTCGAAACGTCGGTGATCGACGCCGCGCGCGCCGCGGAACAGGTGCATGCGATCGCCCGGGATTTCGGGCCGCGCGCCGCCGTCTGGCGCTGCGATCCCATCATCGTGACCGGCGCTACGCCGCTCTCCTCGCATGCCGAACGCTTCGCCCGCCTCGCCGAGGGGCTCGCCGGCGCGGTCGACGAGGCGGTGCTGTCCTTCGCGAGCTTCTACCGCAAGACGCGCCGCAACCTCGCCGCCGCCAACCGGACATCGGGGCTGACCTGGGAGGACCCCGCGGTCGGGCGCAAGCGGGGGGTGGTTGCCGAGCTCGCCGCCACCGCAAGGGAGTTCGGGATCGAGGCCACGATCTGCGCCCAGCCGGGTCTCGCCGCCGGCGGCGCGGGTAAGGCGCGCTGCATCGACGCAAGCCGCCTCGGCGACGTCGCGGGCCGGCCGATCGCGGCGAGGGAGAAGGGCAACCGGCCGGGCTGCGCCTGTCACGAATCGCGCGACATCGGCGCCTATGACAGCTGCCCGCATGGCTGCATCTACTGCTACGCGGTGGCGAGCCCCCGCGCCGCCAGGGCACGCCACGCGCGCCACGACCCGGAGTCGCCCTCGCTCTTCTGAGCCGCGTCAGGGGTTGCGCGCGCCGTAGAACGCGTCGATGCCGAGCGCCTGGCGGAATTCCGCGGTGACCTGACCGCCCGCCGCTCCCGCCACCGGGGCGCCGGTGGCGTCCACCACCCGGACGAAGCCGTGGAACGCCGCCGCGGTCGCCGCCGCGTCGATCATCGCCGCCTCGCCCAGCCGGTCGACCAGCGCGTCCCTCAACTCGGCCGTCCGCGCCGCGTCGCGGAGCGTGACCGCCTCGGCGAAGCCGTGCAGCAGCACCCCGCCGGCGATGCCGCCGTCTCCGGTCGCCGCGCCGGTGACGGCGCCCAGATCGAAATCGGCGCCCGAGACTTCTGTGCTCGCACGGAGCATGAACGCATGGGCGCTGGTTCAGTAGACGCATTGATGGAGGGCGGACACCCGGCCGGCGACCAGCTCCATCTGCATGCGGTCGATGGCGCGCGCTCCGGTGGCGAAGTCGGTCATCTCGCTGCCCGGCAGATAGTGCTCCTCGGCGAGATCCCAATAGGCCCGCTTGGCTTCCGGCACCAGCGACAGCGCCTTGACCACCGGCGAGGCGGCGGCGCCGTAGAGGTCGCCGTCGCTCTCCACCACGTCGTCCGGCTGCACCAGGCTGATCCAGGCGTCGTGGCGCCGGGCTCCCGGGGCGCGGTAGCCCGATTGCGTCCCGGCCACCGGCGCGGGCAGGTCGAATTGCGGCAGGCCGAGCGCGCGGCGGAAGGTGTCGACGATCATGACCATGCAGACGATGCCGACGATCTCGACATAGACCTCCTCGCTCACCCCGGCGGCGAGTATCCCCTCGGCCCAGGACCGGCGGAGCCGGCCCGGGTCGCTGGTCAGGCGGTGGATCAGCTCGACCTCCGCCGCGCCCAGAGGCCCGCTCGCCGCGTGCTCGCCGGCGACCGCGAAGGGCGAGACCGCCTGCTTGCGCTCGCGGCAGAGCGCGCAGTCGCCGGCCGCGCGAACCTCGCCCGCCACCGCCACGCGGCGCTCCCCGTCGAGCCAGGCGCCCGGCTCGGCGATGCGCCGCCAGGCCAGGCGCTGCGCCGCCACCAGCGATTCGCGGACGTGGTAGGGGGTGTCGTACTCGATCCCGGACATGGCTCCTCCCGGTGTGGGCTGCGGGGACGGCGGATTGTACCAGCGGGGCGCGCGCGTCGGAGAGTAATCTGTGCGGTCAGACCGCCTCCTCCACCCGTTTGGCCAAGGCGTGAAAGTCCCCTCGGCATTTGCGCCGGATTACGGATATTCTGCGCGCCGCCTCCTCGGCCAACACCTTGCGCCCGCCGCCTGGACCGTCAGCGACCCCACGCTGGACGGCAAGCGGCTCGAAATAGGCTTCCTTGACATGAACTTCCGCGCGAACATCGGCCCAAATCCAGTCCTTGGGCAGATCGAGGCCTGCGAGCACCCAGGTTTCAATTTCTTCCCAGGCGTTCTCCGCCAGGAAAATCCGGTCTGGTCCGAAATCGTCTTCGATCTGGTTCAGGCGTATTCGCCGACCCAGGTCGCCGTCCCGGTCGACGCAAAGGATGAAGATGTCGGTCATCCCGTCGTACTGGTCTATGACTTCCTGGATGCGTTCGGTCTTGAGCGCTTCGCGGATGCCGCCAAGCAGCGGTTCCAGGCACACCTGGACACGCGCTTGGGGCTTGCCGAGGTTGCTGAACAAGCGATCGAATAGCGGCTTAAGGATGTACTGGTCGTTGCGGAAGTCCTCGGGAATGACGAGGACGTTCATTCCGACACTTCCCGTCCATTTTCATCGTCTTCGGAAAAGGTGACCGCAGTTTCCATCCAACCGCTTGTCAGCAGCCGTCCCAATCCTTGGCTCTTCCTCAACTTGGCGGCGTTGGGTAATTCCGCGACCGGGCGGATTACGGCGTCATCGGCACCTTCCAATCGACAGACAACCGATGTGTTGTTGAAAGTGACATCTCCCATGATGGTCAGCAGCTCCGGTGAATGCGTGGTGGCGATCACCTGCGAGCCGCCCTTGGCCGTTTGCCGTTCGATCAAGTCGACCAGCAAGCTGAGCCGCGAGGGGTGGATGCCGTTGTCGATCTCTTCCAGGAAATAGAGTTGCGCCGGATCGGGCCCGAGCAGAGCGGCCAGCATGGCGAGAAAACGCAACGTTCCGTCGGAGGCGCTGAACGCGGTTGTCTCCTTTCTACCTCTTTCCCGAAGCACCAGATGTACTCTTCCGGCCGGATCGAGAGGAAATTCGACGTCTTCCATATCCATCGGAGTCAGCTCACGGGTCCACTGCATGAGGACGTCTTTGTGTTCCGGCTTGGCGCAAAGTTCCTTGAGAACCGACGGGAGGTTTTCGCCACGGTCGCCCAGGACAGTCTGACCCGGAAAGGAGGGCTGTCTCATGCTATCCGGTGCAAGGTCGAGAAATCTCATGCTGGCGAACGCTTCGACAATCGTACCGACGAGTAGGTCAACGTCCTTGCCTGCTTGCATTTCGTGCAACTGCGCTAAAATAGGTTGGTCTCGACGAAAGATTCTCTGGGTGTCCTTCGCGAGTTTTTCGCCATTAAGAGTCAGTTCTTCGTTTCGCCAATGGTAAACGGTCTCGTTGTCAACTACCAAAGTTTCTAAGCCAATTTTGAATCCGCTTTCTCCAAATGCCTCTGAGGCCACACCCGCAAAATATGAAAATTTCCGACTCTTCACTGTCAGAGCCACGCTGAAGGCGAAGACGCCACTGCCGGCTCTACTGATTTCACGGGGACCACCTCTAATCGACTCCCATTCGAGTTGGCCCCCCGCCCCGTGTTTGCCGCCTACGATTTCCGATAGTGCATACCCGCGACCGATACCGTGAAGAAAGCGAAAGGCATCGCGGATATTGCTTTTTCCGGTCGCGTTGGCGCCCACAATAACAGTGAAGGGTCCCGCGCCCAGTGTCTCTCGTGCGAAATTCTTGAAGTCAAATAGTTTGAGCGCCGTAATCATGTCGCACCGTCAGAGGTGGTCATGGTCTTCCGTCCAGGCGCAGCGTAGGCCCTCTTGCCGACATCCGGCGCCTTCATTTCTGCCCTTGATCTTCCGCCCGGTCGCGCATCCCCGCGATGGGTGGGCTCTGCCGCTCCCGGGCGACCCGATGCTAGTCGATACTTCATCGCGTCTCCACCCGAGTCCAGCCAATTGTGCTCGGCGCGATGCTCCACCGTTACCTCAATCGCTTTCCCGGGTCGCACCCGCTACAATGCCCCCGCTCGACCCGAAGGAGGCCCCGATGAGCGAGCCGATCACCCTTGAGGTGTTCACCGACTACGTCTGACCCTGGTGCTATCTCAGTACCGTGCGTATCGAGAAGCTCAGGCAAAAATTCGACATCGAGCTCAAATGGGTGCACTTCCCGCTGCACCCCGAGACCCCGGCGGAGGGGATGACGCTGGAGGCGCTGTTCGCCGGGCGCGATTACGACCTCGAAGCGTCCTATGCGCGCATGAAGGGGCTGATGGACGGGGAAGGGCTCGAGTATTCCCGGCGCACCCACACCTATAACAGCCGGCTCGCGCAGGAGCTCGGCGCCTGGGCCGACACGGTCGACGGCGGCGAGGCGCTGCACGATGCGCTGTACCGGGCCTATTTCGTGGACGGCGGAAATATCGGCGACGCCGACACGTTGCTCGGCATCGTCGAGGCTGTCGGCCTTCCGGCGGAGGAGGCGCGCGCGGTGCTGGACGAGCGGCGCTTCCGGGACGCGGTCGATGCCGACTGGGCGCGCTCGCGCAAGATCGGGGTGAGCGGCGTTCCCACCTTCGTCGCCGGCGGGTACGGCGTGGTCGGCGCGCAGCCCTACGAGACGCTGGAGAAATTCCTCGCCGAGATCGGCGCCCGGGCGCGCGCGGGGAACGACGCATGACCGACGCCGAGATCGGCCATATCGACTATGCCCGCATCGACGTCGACAGGACGGCGAGCTATGCGAGCCTCGCCGGCCGGGTGGTCGTCGTCACCGGCGGCGGGCAGGGGATCGGGCGCGGCTACGCGCACTACTTCGCCGCCCAGGGCGCGATCCCGGTCATCGCCGAGATCGACGGCGACAACGCGGGCCGCGTCGCCGCCGAGGTCGAGCGGGATCACGGCCGGGCGCTCGCGCTTGCCACCGATGTCGGCGACGAGGATTCGGTCAAGGCGATGGCGGCCCGGACGCTGGAGGCCTTCGGGCGGATCGACATCCTGATCAACAACGCCGCCGTGTTCTCGAAGATCACCATGGCGCCGTTCTGGGAGCTCCCGGTGGACGAGTGGAAGGCGGCGATGCATGTCAATATCACCGGCTCGATGCTGTGCGCCCGCGCCGTCGTCCCGGCGATGATGGAGGCGGGCTGGGGGCGGATCGTCAACGTCTCGTCGGGCACCCATGTGAAGGGCCGCCCCAACTACCTCCACTACATCACCTCCAAGTCGGCGATGGTCGGCATGTCGCGCTCGATGGCGCGCGAGCTCGGGCCGCACGGGATTACCGTCAACACCTTCTGGCCCGGGGTGATGCAGACCGAGATCGAGCGCCCCTCGGTGCCGCGGCACATGTTCAAAACCATGACCCAGGCGCAGGCGCTGCCACGCCAGGGGACGATCCACGACCTCGCCAAGGCGATGCTGTTCATCTGCTCCGACGAGGCGGGCTACATCACCGGTCAGAATCTCGTCGTCGATGGCGGGTCGAGCTTCATCTGAGGGGTTCATCGCCCGCAACGGCCTGTGGGGCGACGGGCAGGAAGCGGAAGCGGCCGAAATCCTGCGCCGCGTCGAGGCCGACGGGCTGCGGCTGGTCAGGCTCGCCTGGGTCGACAGCCACGGCGCGGTCAGGGCCAAGGCGGTCACCCCGCCGGCGCTCTGCCAGGCGCTTGTCGACGGCTACAACATCAACGTCGCCACCTCGACCCTCGATGCCTCCGGCGGGCGGGTCTTCGCCTCCTTCACCCCGGGGGGCGGGATGGGCATCGACGAGATGACCGGCTCGCCCAATCTGGTCCTGGTGCCGGACCCGGGGACCTTCCGCACGCTCCCCTGGGCGCCGGGGACGGGCTGGGTGCTGGGCGATTCGTACTTCCGCGACGGCAAGCCCTTCCCATTCTCGACCCGCCGGGTGCTGGCCCGCCAGCGCGCGCGGCTCGCCGAGCGCGGCTGGCGCATGCTGGTCGGCATCGAGATCGAGTGGTACCTGCGGCGCATCGACGACGACCGGCTGGGCGATGCGGAGGTGGCGCATCAGGGGCGGCGCGGCCGCCCGCTCGCGACCAGCGCCGTCGAGCCCGGCTTCTCCTACCACTCCGAGACCAATCTCGACATCATGCAGCCGGTCTTCGACGCGCTGGCCGATGCGTTCGCCGGACTCGGGCTGAAGCTGCGCTCGCTGGAGAACGAGTTCGGACCGGGCCAGGTCGAATGCACCTTCGCGGCCGACGATGCGGGGCGCGCGGCGGACGATGCGGCGCTGTTCCGCAGCGCGGCGCGGCAGGTCTGCCGCCGCCTCGGCTACGCGGCGAGCTTCATCTGCCGGCCCGCCTTCGAGGGCCATTTCGCGAGCGGCTGGCACCTCCACCAGTCCTTCGTCGATGCCGCGACCGGCGGGAACCTGTTCATGCCGGCGGACGGCAACCATGCGCTGTCGCCGCTGGGGCTTTCGGCGCTTGCCGGGCTGATCGAGCACGCCGGCGCGGCCTCGGCCTTCGTCACCCCCACCGTCAACGGCTATCGCCGCTTCCGCCCCAACTCGCTCGCGCCCGACCGGGCGGGCTGGGGGGTCGACCAGCGGGGCGCGATGATGCGGGTGATCGGCGGTGCCGGCGACCCCGCCACGCGGCTGGAGAACCGCGCCGGCGAGCCCGCCGCCAACCCCTATCTCTACATCGCCTCGCAGATCGCCGCCGCGCTCGACGGCATCGACCGCAACCTCGCCGCGCCCGCCGAGGACCTCGCCCCCTACGAGGCCGAGCGCGAGAGGCTCCCCGCCGACCTCGACGCCGCGCTCGGGTTCCTCGACGCCTCCGCCCTGTTCCGCCGCGAGTTCGGCGATCCGTTCGTCGACTACTTCCTGGCGCTGAAGCGCGCCGAGCTAGGCCGGTTCCGGCAATACGGCATCGACCGGGGCGGCCACCGCGAGATCAACCAGGTGACCGAGTGGGAACAGAACGAGTATTTTGACTTCTTCTGAACGCCCGCTTGCGGGGGGAGAGGCGATGACCGAGCAGCCATCGATCGACGGCGCGGCCTATGATTACGACCGGCTGGTGTTCGAGGACCGGGTGCACCGCGTGCTCTACACCGATCCCCGGATCTTCGCGGACGAGATGACCAGGATCTTCGGCGCGGTCTGGGTCTATCTCGGCCATGAGAGCCAGATCCCGCAACCCGACGATTTCGTCGCCACCAAGCTCGGGCGCCGGCCGATCATCCTGGTGCGCGATTCCCAGGGCGTGCTGCGCGCGCTCTACAACCGATGCACCCATCGCGGCTCCACCGTCTGCCGCGAGGCGCGCGGCTCGGCGAAATCCTTCCAGTGCGGCTATCACGGCTGGACCTTCCTGAACTCGGGCAAGCTCAACGGCGTGCCCTGGCCGGACGGCTACGCGGACAATTTCGCGGACGAGAAGTTCAACCTCGCCCAGGTCCCGCGGGTCGAGAGCTATCGCGGCTTCGTCTTCGGCACGCTCAACCTCGATGCGCCGGCGCTGATCGACTATCTCGGCGGCGTCGCCGGCCCGCTCGACGAATGGCTCGACCGCCACCCCGGCGGCAAGGTCGCGCTGTGCGAGGCCAACCGGCTCAAGTTCAAGGGCAACTGGAAGCTGCTCTACGACA